>NZ_JZAM01000360.1:0-290813 GCF_000960595.1 Vibrio sp. S234-5 | reverse complement strand
CCGACAGCGCTGATGGCGTCAGATACACAATTGAAACAAGAGCGCCAATCGCTGCTTGAACAACTCAAACTTGCCTTCGACCGTCAGTTCGCTAAACGCTCGGAGGCGTTAAAGCCTTACAATGAATCCCAAGGTGACCTCTTCAACGAAGCGGAGTGTGAAGCTGCTAAAGAAGAAGAGGTTGACGTTGTCACAACGACCATCACAACGAAGAAACGCGGTAAACGCAGACCACTGCCAAAGAGCTTGCCTCGTGAAGTTATCGAACTTGATTTAGACGACGATGAAAAGCAGTGCACTTGCTGCCAACATAACCTGCATAAAATCGGTGAAGACCGTAGCGAGAAACTTGAGTTCACGCCAGCGGTACTCAAAGTGTTGGAATATGTTCGTCCTAAATATGCTTGCCGCCAATGCGAGCAAACAGAAGACAAAAACCACGTTGTTCAAAAGCCAGCGCCGCAAAGCATTATCCCTAAGAGCTTCGCGACAGAAAGCTTGCTGGCCAATATCATCCTCGGCAAATACCAATACGCGATGCCACTTTATCGCCAAGAATCCCTGTTTACCCAGTCGGGTATCGAACTATCACGAACCACCATGGCAAGGTGGATTATCCAAGTCAGTGAGAAGTTCGCTCCACTTTACGCGGCCTTGAAAGCGCACCTACTTGAGCAAGTGGTGATTCAGGCGGATGAAACGCCGCTCAATGTCCTCAAGGAAGACAAGCAATGCTACATGTGGCTCTACTGCTCGGGCGCGGACTCGCCCGATGCCGCGCTCCCTAATGTGAGAAATATCGTCTTGTATGACTATCAAAACAGTCGCGCGAGGTCGTGCCCTGTTGCCTTCTTGGGCGACTATGATGGGTATCTGCAAACCGATGGCTATGGTGTTTATGATGGGCTTCATCGAGTCACCAATGTCGGTTGCTTTGCGCATGCTCGGCGCAAGTTCATGGAGGCGAAAAAGCTTCAAGGCAAAGGCAAGTCAGGCAAAGCGGATAGTGCATTGGCTAAAATCCAGAAACTCTATGGAATAGAATCCCGCTTAAAAGGTGCCAGTGCCGAAAAACGGAAAGCAGAGCGCCAAGAGCATGCTAAGCCGATACTGGATGAGCTTTATGAATGGATGACAACTCAGAAAGTGCTTGAGTCTAGCCCGGTGGGTAAGGCGATAAAATACACGCTCGGTCAGTGGCCGAAGCTCACCCGCTATATCGATGACGGTCACTTATCGATAGACAACAACCGAGCTGAACGCGCAATAAAACCGCTGGTTATAGGCAGAAAGAACTGGCTCTTCTCGACCAATCCCAATGGAGCCGAAGCGAGCGCGATGCTTTACAGTATCGTCGAGACAGCGAAAGCCAACGGCCTTATCCTTTACGACTACATGGTCAAGTGCATGCAGGAGTTAGCGAAAGCTGAACCTGATATCGATGCACTCCTGCCTTGGAACTTCAAACATTAATAATATCGCCCCGTGGGTTCATGGGGCGGATACGTTTATTTGAGTGTTCAACGCGAGCGGTTTTTGTGTCACTCCCACATTAGTTTTGCATCCTCAATCTTCTTAATTAGGTTATTCGCATAACCTGAGAAATGATTTTATCCAACTGTTTTAGGATGATGTGGTGTTCAGCTCTATCCTCCTGCATTTATTCTTCAGCAACTTTTGGGGAAACTTCTGTTTCTAGAAATCAGGCGCACAGTGCCAATGGTCGCGAACGGTTTCGTCTTTCCCTAAATATCTAACTTCCTCTGACTAAGCTTTCGGCATTCTAGACAGATTTCCTCTCAATTGATTCGCTGCAAGGTCGAATCTGATCATCCAGACGTTAATGACATGCTATCTGTGCTGGCTCTCAGACTATCGAGAATGACCGTTTGAAAGCGAGTTGTTGCGTTCGTTTCTGTTGCTCCAAGCGTCGGAGGTCTCGAACTGATGGAGTCGCACTGTAAACAGGAGCAATGGCGGTGATTGAAATTAGGATGATTATCACGATGTTTGGAACACGGAAGGCAATAAATAAAAGGCTAGAGTCATGAGCCCTCAAATCAATGAAATGTTAGGTGCAAAAAAGCCGGCTCAAAAGAGCCGGCTAGAAAACAGATTGGATAGCGTTTACTTATCCATTGCGCGCTTAATGCAAATTGCCGCGCCACCCCAGGTAATTCCTAGGCCAATAATCATCATGACGATTGCACCAGTTGTCATAATCATGCTTCCTTACGATTGCTTAAGTTGATGGCAAAGCCAAAGATAAACAGAGCACCGATAACGGCCCAACCCAGTGTCAGATCGTAACCACCATAACCTTCGGTGAGCAGAGCCTGCAGCTTGGTTGCCAGAATCACTGCCAATACCGCTGGTGTGATGAACTTCAAGCAAACATCGAACCAAATGCCGATGGTGAAGTCCGAAATATTGTTCACATAGCCACGGACGTCTGCCACTTTGTTAAGTAGCCATGCCATTAATACAATCTCCACCAGACCACCGAACATAATGCCGATGTTATTGGCAAAGTGGTCGACCAAATCCAGTAGTAACAGGCCACCATTGGTTGCAAAGGCCATTGAAACCACCACACCAACACCCACTACAACAGTTGCAGCCTTTTTACGGCTCCAGTTAAGTTTGTCGATGATAGCGGACGTTACTGCTTCCATAATCGAGATGTGTGAGCTTAAACCAGCCACGACAAGAGCGAAGAAGAACAGTGGGCCTAAGATATAAGGCGCAGGCAGTAGGTTGATCGCCGCTGGAAGCGTCACAAACGCCAGCCCCACACCCGCAGAGACGACTTCAGTAAGTGGTTTGCCTTGTTCTTGCGCCATGTAACCAAGCACCGAGAAAATCATGATGCCTGCTAGGATAGAGAAACCACAGTTAATTAACACCGTCATAAAGGCATTATTTGTGATGTCTGATTTCTCTGGCAAATAACTTGAGTAAGCCAGCATGATGGCAAAGCCGATACTCAGGGTAAAGAAGATCTGTCCGTAAGCTGCTGCCCAAACTTTGACATCCCAAATTTTGCTAAAGTCGGGAGCAAACATATAGTTCACGCCATCTAGAGCGCCAGGTAGGAAAATCATGCGTCCAATCAGAATCAGCACCATGATGAACAGAATAGGCATCATGATCTTGGAAGCCCGCTCAATGCCGGATTTTACCCCGCCCACAATCGCTGCATAAGTGATTGCCCAAGCAATCAACATAGCAATCGCAATCTTCCACTGAATACTACCTAAGTTAGTGGGTGAGTTATCACCTAGACCAAGATACTCACTAAAGAAGAAAGCGTTTGTATCCGTTCCCCAACTTTGATTGAAAGACATACCAAAGTAAGAAATTGCCCAACCAATTACAGCGACATAATAAACCGCAATCACGGCGGCAACACCAACTTGGAACCAACCCAGCCACTCAAACTTAGCATGGATTTTAGCGAGTGTTTTTGGCGCTGAGCCACGGTATTTTTGCCCCATACTGAACTCAAGGATCATGAATGGAATACCCGCGGTGATCATGGCAAAAAGGTAAGGAATAAAAAATGCGCCACCACCATTTTCATAGGCCATATACGGAAAACGCCAGATGTTTCCCAAACCTATTGCTGAACCTACAGCGGCTAAGATGAATCCCGCACGGGATCCCCATTGTTCTCGCTTCATATAAGACTCCTATACGACTCCCTGAGGAATGAAGCTTTTCTGCTCAAGTTTTTTGACTAGAGAAAGGAATAACGGTAATTCACAATCAACTTAGTAATTAACCTATTGATAACGTAATTCTTAGTGTATATGTCGTTATCGGCAGAAAAATCTAGAATAAAATGTTTAATTGTTGGATGTGTGTTTGCGAAATCTGAAATATTCAGCTGTCGCTTAAGCAGAAGACTAGCGATTTATCCGGTGTGGCGCAATAGATGACATTTGTTAATTTTGGCGGTTTGTCTGGTTTATATCTTGTAACATTAGGAGATGACAGATCGATCGTGGCTGAGTATTGTTAGTGAGACAGACTATTATTCTGTAATTGAACAAGTGTCTTGGAAGATAAACTGTTTTTGCCCACTAGGGTGTATGGCTAGTTTTTATACACCCTAGCAGCAGATATTGTTGTGCGGTTGTTAAAACTTGAAGGTCAATCCCAAGTTGGATTGTAACTGATTCATCCAGTCGGTTTCGAAGCGAATAACGCAGTTCTGTCCAGCCTCTGATGAAGTACAAACACCTGATGTGTCATTATCGACCACGGTACCTAACCAGCGCAGTTGTGCAGTGAGTGCGAGATTGTCACTTACTTTATACTCGATACCGCCGAATATACTGGCTGAGAAGCCAAATTTTTTATCCGCCCAATCCACATCGGCATAGGAACTACCTAGCCCGAGTCCAAGATAGCCAGTGAACCCAGATTGGGATGGATAGTAAATGCTGCTTTGGAAATGTAAGTAGTGAAAGCCGTATTGATTTTCGACACCTTGCAAATCTGACCCTTGGTAGGAATAGAAAAAACCGACACGACCTTTCTCAAGTGGTGTTTCTAAGGCAATAGCATAGCTTGTCGAAGGGTTGAGATCATAGCTTTTACCCGAGGTATCTTCTACCGCACCACCTTCGATGAAACCAAGAAACGGCGTAATCATCACATTCGATGTTTGTGCCTGAACTTGCGTGGTGATCAGCAAGCTGATAACGGCCAAAACGAGACTTCTATGTAACATACTAAATCCCTTTATCTCCAATTGTTTAATTGTGATACTAGCTTCAAATTCGCGCTGGCATATTAGACAACTCTTGAACATAATTCTTACAGCTGTTATTACTTTGTTACAGCATGGAGGTGCCTATGGAACACGATCTGAAAACAGCCTTAATCATCACAGCAACTGTGTTTGCGGTTCTACTCTCATTTGGTTTTATTGCGATCGCTGCCGCTTAAAATTAGGTAACAGCGATGGCAATAAACAGTGGTATTGTCACGAACGGTTACATCAATCTGGATACAGAGCGTTTCGCTAAGTACCAGCATGGGAAAACCGCATTGGTCGCCCAAGGTGGCGGGCAAAGAGGAATTTTCACCGCGGGTGTGCTGGACGCTTTTATTCTGGCCAATTTCGACCCTTTTGATGAGTTCTTTGGAACGTCTGCGGGGGCGTTGAATCTTTGCTCTTATTTATGTCGACAACACGGGCTCGGTAAAGCATTCATTACCGAGTTGACGACGTCTCAAGAATTTTTCAATCTTTTCAGTTACATCAGGAACAAGCAGTACTTAGGGTTGGACTGGGCCTTGGATAAGATCTGCGCTTATCCTTACAAGCTTGACCTAGACCTAGGAGAAACGAGCTTGGCCTGTCGTCAAGCTTTTGCTTCCGTAACCGACACCAGCACACTCACTGATAAATACTTGCCTATCTTTGGGCACAATTGGTATCAAACTATGCTGGCAACTTGTGCGATTCCTAAACTCTATTCCAATCCAGTGACGATTGGCGGGCGCGAATATGTGGATGGCGGTGTATCAGCCTCCATTCCTGTTCAGGAAGCTTGGCGCCGTAACGCCAGAGCCATTATCGTGATTCGAACGGAGCCGTTCGTGTTGCCAGAAAAAGGGGATGTGAAGCAATCGGCCGCAGCGCAGAGAGAGGAAATTGAATGGTTTCGCCGCTCTTTTGGCAGCGTGCAAGGTAAGTGGCAGAGTCGGCTCAATCGATGGAAAGACGACTGGAGTCATTTCTTCCAGCAGCAAATTGCCGCATCCCAAAGTGAGAAAGGAGAGCCGATTCGCTTGCTGAACGGAGGGCGTTGGTTGTTTGGCGCCGATAACATTTATCGTCTCAGCCATCTTATTGGCGATAACTTTGATTCAGGATTGGCGGATATGCTGATGGTACACTATCAGACCTACACCTTAACGCGAGATTTTCTTGCCAAACCGCCAGATGATACCTTTGTGATTCAAATAACGCCGGATGGGCCGCTACGTTCTTCGTCGTTGCTTAGCGATAAAAAAGATCTACTAGCGGATTATGAGTTAGGTGTACAAGCGGGAAATCGGTTTATTACTCAGTACGAATCGCTGCGACAGGGGCGAGTGAAAGAAAGCTTGCTGCGTTTAGATGAAAGCCAGTAATCACTGGCTTTCTAATCATTAAGGCATAGCTTATTCAAACACAGGTAGGATCCGCATACAGTTGGTCGAGCCTTCTACATCCATAATGTCACCTTGGGTGATAATCACTAGGTCGCCAAATTCCAATAATTTTTTCTTTCTTAGCGTATTGAGTGCAGCGAGCGCAACGTCGAAGCCTGTCTCCACTTTGGTATCAAAGAAAACCGGTGTGACACCGCGATAGAGCGAACAGCGATTGAGAGTACGTTCGTTGGGAGATAGGGCAAAGATGGGCAGTAGAGAGTTAAGTCTAGATGTCATCAGCGCGGTGCGACCGGATTCCGTTAAGGTGACCATCGCTTTGACTCCCTCCATATGGTTGGCAGCATAAATGGTGGACATGGCAATGGTTTCTTCAGCCGTTGCGAACGATTTGTCGATTCGGTAGTTTTGCGTACCAGCTTCAATCATCTTCTCTGCGCCGATGCACACTTCCGCCATGGAACGAACGGTCTCAACCGGGTATTTCCCCGCGGCGGTTTCGCCAGAGAGCATTACCGCATCGGTTCCATCGAGAACCGCGTTAGCGACGTCCATGACTTCGGCGCGTGTCGGCATGGGATTTTCGATCATGGACTCCATCATTTGTGTCGCGGTAATCACCACGCGATTGAGTTCTTTGGATCGTCGGATCAGCTTTTTCTGCACACCGATCAATTCGGGGTCGCCAATTTCAACCCCTAAATCGCCCCGAGCCACCATGATCACATCGGAAGCCATGATGATGTCATCAATGTTTTCGTCATTCTTAACTGTTTCAGCCCGCTCCACTTTAGCCACCAGCTTGGCTTCTAATCCGGCATCCCGAGCGAGGCGTCTGGCATAATTCATGTCTTCGCCATTGCGAGGAAACGAGATGGCTAAGTAATCCACTTGGATTTCAGCGGCCGTTAGGATGTCTTGTTTGTCTTTTTCGGTGAGTGCATCAGCCGATAAACCGCCGCCTTTTTTGTTGATGCCTTTGTTGTTGGAGAGCGGTCCGCCGACAATGACTTCGGTATGAACCCGATTGCCCTCGACGTTTAGTACTTGTAATTGAACTCTGCCATCATCCAGTAGCAGAATGTCATTTGGTCCAACATCTCTTGGTAAGGCTTTATAATCCAAACCGACCGAGTATTGATCCCCTTCGCCTTTGGGTAGGTCGCTGTCTAACGTAAATCGATCGCCGACATTGAGTTCTATTTTGCCTTCTTTAAACGTCGATACCCGAATTTTTGGGCCTTGCAAATCACCCAAAATCGCCACCTGTTTGCCTAATTTTGCCGCAATGGTTCGCACTTTTTCCGCACGTTTTTTGTGATCTTCTGTACTACCGTGTGAGAAATTCATGCGCACTACGTTGGCTCCTGCGCGGATTATCTCCTCCAAATTATTACCTTTGTCAGTTGAAGGGCCTAATGTAGTGACAATTTTTGTTCTTCTAAGCTTGCTGGTCATAGAGACTCCAGGAATGTGTGTGACACTTTCTATTGAGAAGCGTGGTCGGTTTATGGCTGACTTTCCAGCGTTATAGGAAATTTTTCATTTAAAAATAAGTTATCCAAGAATAAATCTACCAGCGACTAATTTGTGGATATTTGATTGAATACACAAAGATTCATGTTTATACGTGATGCTTGTCACGGGGTTCTATCAATTCACTTCACAATTACTTCGCAAAGTAAAAAAATTACCTAGTTATAGAATGTTGGAGTGCAAGATGTACATGGCTCAACCGGGCCATATTGATCATATCAAACAGATCAATGCTGGTCGTGTATATAAACTGATTGATCTCAAAGGGCCAATTTCTCGGATAGACCTATCCAAAGAAAGTCAACTGGCACCAGCGAGCATCACAAAAATCACCCGCGAGTTGATCGAAGCGCATCTTGTGCATGAAACAACAGTGCAGGAAGCGACCAGCCGTGGGCGCCCGGCGGTTGGGCTTCAGGTAAATAATGCTGGTTGGCAATTTCTCTCGATGCGGTTAGGCCGCGGCTATCTGACGATTGCACTCCACGAGTTGGGTGGCGAAGTACTTATTGATACCAAAATTGATATTCATGAACGCGATCAAGAGGATGTGTTAGCTCGCCTCCTACACGAAATCGAAGAATTCTTTCAAACGTATGCAGAGCAGCTCGATCGAGTCACCAGTATCGCGATTACGCTACCTGGCTTGGTCAATTCTGAGCAAGGTATTGTGCTGCAAATGCCCCATTACAATGTTGAAAATCTCGCATTGGGCCCTGAAATTTATAAAGCCACCGGATTACCTGTTTTTATCGCTAATGACACCCGCGCTTGGGCGTTGGCCGAAAAATTATTTGGCCACTCGCAAGAAAATGAGAACTCTGTATTGATTTCGATTCACCACGGTCTTGGCGCTGGGATCATCCTAGACGGTCGAGTACTGCAAGGACGGCATGGCAACATTGGTGAGTTGGGTCATATTCAGATAGATCCCAACGGTCGTCAGTGCCATTGTGGCAACCGAGGCTGTTTAGAGACGGTGGCCAGTTCACAAGCCATACGCCAAGAGGTGTTTGAACGTATCGCTCAGGGAGAAGAATCCATTTTGTCTGGCATGGAAGAGATCACCATTGAGAGCGTGTGTGAAGCGGCGGCGAATGGCGATCCGCTGTGTGTCGCTGTGATTGAGAAACTTGGCCGCTATTTGGGCTCAGCGATTGCTATCGTCATTAACTTATTTAACCCAGAAAAAATTCTTATTGGCGGAGTCATTAACCAAGCCAAAGACGTACTCTATCCCTCGATTCGCCAATGTATTGAAGAGCAAAGCCTGCCCGTTTATCACCAAGATCTTGAGTTAGTCGAATCACGCTTTTATAAGCAAGCGACCATGCCTGGGGCGGCGTTAATTAAACAAGCGCTATACGATGGTTTACTGTTAATGAAGGTCGTCGAAGGTTAATGTCCCATTCTGGCCTGAACAAGCATCAGGCCAATGCTTCTACTATAAAATTTCAATTTTCTCGTATATCGCTATTGTTCTTGCGCTAGGTTTAGTGAGCTGCTTATCCCAAATCAGGTAAGTTGATTGCTATCTATTTTTCATTCATGTACTTTTACTATGACTTGCATTTTTTAGGCTATTTTTAATAGAGTTTTAACCCATTTAGGATGTTGTATGTCTGGAGTTTTAAATACTGTAGACCAGCGAACCAATCTGGTCGGCGAAAACCGTCTGGAGCTTTTGCTGTTCAGTTTGAATAGCCGTCAGTTATTTGCAATTAACGTGTTTAAAGTGAAAGAGGTGATGAAAGTGCCTCCTCTCACTAAATTGCCTGGCGCGCATTACAACATTCGCGGTGTCGCATCGCTGCGTGGCGAGCCTGTGCCTGTCATTGACCTAAGACGCTCTATCGGTTTTCCACCTTCGCAAATGGCCGGTCAAGAAGAAAACCTGATCATTACGGAGTACAACCGTACGGTGCAAGGCTTTTTGGTAGGACAGGTGCGTAACATTATTAACACCGCGTGGACCGAAATTCAGCCGCCGCCAAAAACGTCTGGACGCAGTAATTACCTAACCGCCATTACGCAAGTGAAAGAGGGCGACAAAACCCAGATTGTCGAAATCATCGACGTGGAAAAAGTACTGGCGGAAATTATCGACTATGACGTATCCATCTCAGAGGAAGTGCTTGATGAGAAGCTGGTCAAAAACATGGTTGGGCGCAATGTGTTGGTGGTGGATGACTCTTCAACCGCGCGTAACCAGATCCGCGATACACTCTCGCAGCTCGGTCTGAATATTATTGAGTGCCGTGATGGCCTCGAAGCGCTGAGATTATTGAAATCTTGGTGTGATGAAGGTAAAGATTTGACCAAGGAACTGCTGTTGATGATTACCGACGCGGAAATGCCGGAAATGGATGGCTATAAGCTGACACACGAAGTGCGAAGCGATCCAAGAATGGCCAAACTCTTCATCACTTTAAACACTTCACTTAGTGGCAGTTTTAATGAAGCTATGGTGAAGAAAGTGGGTTGTGACCGCTTCATCTCCAAGTTCCAGCCAGACTTGCTGGTGGAAGTCGCGCAAGACCGCTTGAGAGAAATCTTATAACTACCGCAGATTTGTCGTACATGACCAGAAAGGGAAGCGAGTGCTTCCTTTTTTATAGATGTTTTTTAGGCACAAAGAGTGTCTTCGCCGTGACATATGGATTAGTGAAAGTCACGCGAGTGAGTACTCAGTTCTGTCAGATGTGGTGTCAGGTCGATGAGCTTGCCTGCAATCACATGAATGACCTCGCCCTCTCTTTCTAAAATGCCTTTCACCATCAGCGCCTTTGCAGAAAGATAAGCGTGCTTTTGCGCTCTTGCGGTGGCTTGCCAAACGACCACGTTAATATTGCCAGTATCATCTTCCAAGGTGACAAAAGTCACGCCCGTCGCGGTGCCCGGTGCTTGGCGACCCGTTACTAAACCTGCGACGGTCACGGCAGAGCGATGGGAAAGCTGGCTTAGCTCCTGACAACGTACGAATTTGGGCAAAATTCCGGCCCGTGACAGCATAGTGATGGGATGTTGGCCAAGAGAAACGCCCGTGGATGCAAAATCTTCAATCAAATTCTGGTAGTCACTCGGCGTGGAGTGAAGCGAGTGGTCAGCACTCACCATGCTGGAAAATAGGGGTAAGTCGCTCAATGAATCCATCACTTGCCAGCGAGTCTGATAGCGATTTCCAGAAATGCTGTGCAGTGCGTTGGCCGAAGCCAAACTTTCCATATCTCGCTGGTGATTAAGTGTCTGCTTGATCGTATTGATCGTCTGGTAACCTTGTGCCGGGCGGTGCTGGATCAGCCGACGGATTCCTTCTTCGCTCAGCCCTTTGACTAGACTCAGCCCTAAGCGAATCGCAAGCGGCCTTTGCCCAACACGTACGAGAGTGTGCTGCTTTTCAGAGCCGTTAACGCACACAGGCAACACCTCGATACCATGTCGCTGCGCATCTTGAATAAGTTGTGATGCACTGTAAAAACCCATCGGTAAGCTGTTGAGTAAAGCCGTATAAAATTCAGCAGGGTAGTAATGTTTGAGCCAGGCGGAGCAGTAGGCGAGTACCGCAAAAGAGGCAGAATGACTTTCAGGAAAGCCATACTCGCCAAAGCCGCAAATTTGTTCAAAAATTCGTTCGGCAAATTGCGCTTCATAGCCGCGCTCAAGCATGCCATTGATAAGTTTCGATTTAAATTTGAACACGCTACCATTTTTCTTCCAAGCGGCCATCGCACGACGTAGCTGGTCTGCTTCACCGCCGCTAAAGCCTGCGGCGACCATCGCCAGTTTGATCACTTGCTCTTGAAATATTGGCACACCTAAAGTGCGTTCTAATACCGCTTGTACCTCTTTGGATGGGTAAGTCACGGCTTCTTCTTTGCGCCGCCGTTTTAAAAATGGGTGGACCATATCCCCTTGGATTGGCCCTGGGCGAACTATCGCAATTTGGATCACCAAGTCATAATAATTGGCTGGTTTTAAGCGTGGCAGCATGCTCATTTGAGCGCGTGATTCAATCTGGAAGACACCAATCGTATCAGCACGTTGGATCATCTTGTACACCTGAGGATCGTCTTGCAGGCGGGTGATCTCGGCGAGGGAAAGCGTACGGTGGTAGTGATGTTGAATCGATTGAAAGCAGCGTCGGATCGCCGTCAGCATGCCTAGCGCCAGTATGTCGACCTTCAGTAGCCGCAGGCTTTCAAGATCGTCTTTATCCCATTGAATGATCGCTCTTGCCGGCATAGCCGCGTTTTCCACCGGTACCAGCTCATACAGTGGGCTTGCGGAGATGACAAAGCCGCCCACATGCTGAGAGAGGTGTCTGGGAAAGCCAATAATCTCGTTAACCAAGTGAATAAAATGCTGCCCTTTGAGTGAATCAGGCTTGAGACCAAGCTCAACAATTTGTGCTTGCCAGCCGAGCGAGCGATCGCGGCGATTAATGTTTTTAATAAAAAACTCTAGCTGAGTCTCTTCAAGCCCAAGTGCTTTGCCCACTTCTCGTAGCGCGCTTTTGAAGCGGTAGGTGATCACGGTTGCAGCTATCGCTGCTCGCTCTCGACCGTATTTGCGGTAAACGTATTGGATAACTTCTTCGCGGCGTTCATGTTCAAAATCGACGTCAATATCAGGCGGTTCATTGCGTTCTTTGCTGATAAAACGTTCGAACAAGACTGAGATTTGACGAGGATCGACCGAGGTAATTTCCAAGCAATAACAAACGACAGAATTCGCGGCTGAGCCCCGGCCTTGATAAAGAATGTTCTGCCGTTTGGCAAACATCACGATGTCGTGAATAGTGAGGAAGAAAAAGGCGTATTGGAGCTCTTTGATTAATGCCAATTCTTTGCTAATGGTCTCCTCGATATGAGCAGGTACGCCGTTGGGAAAACGGCGGTATTTGCCCGCATGGACGAGGTGCTGTAAATAGCCGTCGGGGGTAAAGCCATCAGGGATCAGTTCACTTGGGTATTGATATCTCAGCTCGTCAAGGCTGAAGGTACAGCGTTTAGCAATCTGTACACTTTCGGCTAGCCATTCGGCTTTGAAAAGTTTTTGCAGTTTCCCTGCGTCGCGCAAACTGCGCTCGGCATTGGTTAATCTATCCGCCCCCAGCTCTTCGACAGCACAGCCTTGGCGAATGGCCGTTAAGGTGTGTTGCAAGGGCAAACGTTCGCTGTGATGCATGAGTACGCCGCCACAAGCCGTGATAGGTAGATTGAGCTCTTTGGCTAGAGATAGACAATGCTCGCGGTACGTTTGGTCGTCATGATGCAGATGTCTTTGCAACCCGATCCAGAGCCGGGAAGTATGGTGGCGTTGCAACCATCTTCCCCAATGCAGATCGCGGCTTTTCCCACAAGGCAACCAAAGGATCAAACAGTGCTTGGCAGCCATCAAGTCCCACTCCGATAACTGATATTCTCCTTTAGTGCAGCGCCTTCTGGCGTTAGTAATAATCCGGCATAACTCAGCGTACGCAAGGCGGTCCGGGCACAACAACAGGCATTGGCACTCACCGCTTAACCAAAACATGCTGCCAACTATCTGACGGATGTTGAGTTGATGCTCTTTGATCGCGGTATGAGCTCGCACGACACCGGCTAGTGAGCATTCATCGGTGATGGCAATGGCGTGATAACGGAGAAAATCCGCTTGTAAAACCAGTTCTTCTGGATGCGAAGCGCCAGTGAGGAAAGAGAAGTTACTTTGGCAAAAAAGTTCGGCGTAAAGCATCGTCAATCAACAGAAAAGTCCATGAACAAACCAGCGCTGCTGCTGATCGCGAAAGATCCACAGCCACTGACCATCGTGAGTTCGGGCGATGAAGTAGTCGCGCATGACATCATCGCCATCCCACCAACCGCTGACCACTCTTTCTGGCCCGTGAATTAAATCGACTTGTTGGCGCAAAACCTCAGGAGTGGTTAGAAGAAAGCTAGGTCGCAATGCATGGCAATCAGGAAGGAGATGCGGGGACGACTGCAAAACGGGCCGATAGTCGGTGGCTTTTTCTGGCCGTGGATCTTGCTTAAGGGAAGGTTGTACAACGGCCTCGTTACCCAGTTTAGCCTGCAACAGCGAGCAAAGCTCAGCAGCGGATAGAACGCCAGTCGATTTTGAAAACAGCTCCGCTTTATTGAGCCCATGCTCACCTTGCCTTTGCACTTCAAGCGTTAAACGCGTTACGGGGGCGTCTAAGGTTAAAGATTCCAGTGTTAGGCAAGCAAGCGTTTGCCACTTGTGCCAGAGGTAATCTCCTTGTGCTGAAGTAAAAATAACGCGCTTGCGCTGTCCTTCGCGTTGTTGCAATGTCAGTGCTAATTCATAGGCAACCTGATCTTGTAATCGGAGGTGGTTTTCAAGCTGCTTTAATAACTTGCTCAACGGCTTTTCTAACCACTGCACATTTTCAATCTCATACAGTAGCTCAAGTTCTTGGCGAAAATGGGCGGGCGGGTGATAAAAATCGACGGGATGTTTAAATTGCCCGGTCAGCTTACCGATATAGTTGACCAGATCGATATCAAAACGCCGTGCAACCTCTGCAAGAGGCAAAGCCAATAAATCCGCTAAGGTGTTAATCCCGACGCGGCGCAGTTTCTCGACCGTTGCAACGGACAGTTCAGTGCATTGCAAATCGTGCTGCCCTAAGCGCAGGGCAATGGCATCACGATCATCACTTAGCAAATCATTGCCTGCTTTGGCTAACAGCATGGCGGCAAGGGGAGAGTAAGCACAAGCATAATGGAAGCGCAGTGAAAGCGGTTTTAAATGAGCCGATAAAACTTGCCAGTAACCTGCGAGGCCAGAGTACAACTGCAACATATGGCTAGCGCGGATCAACAGTCCTTGCGGAGGTATCAGCACCAGATCGGCGGTCACCAGATAGAGCCATTGGGCGATCTCTTTGAGCCTATTGTTCTCAATTTCTGCATCATAAGGCACGACCTGCAAATGGGCACAAAGCGCAGCAGCGCTTGCAAGGCCCATATTAGGCTGAACTCCGGCTGCTTTGGCGGCCGCATTGCTTTGCATGATTTGGTGAGAGTGCTTATTGACGATGGCAATTGCAACGTCCTTCTCTGCCTCAGCAAGACTGTCTAATTGCAAAGCTGGAAAATGGAGATAGAGCCATAGATTCATCCTACTAGCCCTCTCGAACCACAGGAAAAGAAAGCACGCTATCGGGTAACGTCGCGCTCGGTAAGGTTAACGATGTAAAGAGTGGCCGAAAGTCGATCTCAGTGGTACCTCGCGACCAACCGCCTTTGCGCTTTTTCACCTGAACACTGAGGCCAAATGGTCTTGGCTGTAGAGTGAGGCTGAGTGACAGAGGTAATGAAAGGCGCATGGGTTTCGGTAAACGAAAAACGAAAAGCAGACTGGCGCCTTGTTCACTGGCGACTTGGAGCCGTTTTACCTGATGAATTTCAAGCTCGTTTTGCCACAGCAGAACGCAGCGACAAGCGCCACTTTTTAAACATTGTTCTGCCGCCCACAATGCTTTTTTTTCCGAGTCAGGCAGGAGAACCAGCGTTTCTGCTAACGGATAGCCTAAGTAAGCTAAAAAGGCGGCATTAACCTGAGCTGGTGGTTGCAGCAAAACGACCATGCCTTCTTGGAAGCGTTGTTGCAACAAGGATGTCAGCAAACGCAGCTCGCCAATCGCCAACTTAGACTCTATCTCCACCACGCCGTGAGAAGGAAAGCCGCCACCAAGTAGATGATCTAGCTCGGTATAGCCTGAGCTTATGACAATGTCACTCTGCTCAGTCGAGGTTTGATCGGCTTGCCAGATTAAGTGCTGATTTTTTAAAGTTTGAATGATATCTTGCATAGAATTACACCTGTATATAAATACAGTATATTGATGCAAGAGAAACTGGCAAGAAAATTTAGCGGTAAAAATGAAAAGGGCCACAATACGAAAGTACTGCGGCCCAAAGGTAGAGAGTTACTCAAACAGTGAGAGGCGATTATGAACGCTTTGGTTGAGCATCAATGCACTGACCATTGACTTGTGTGGCTGGATCCATCAAGTGCAGATAAAGCGGCATCAAGTCTGCCGGTGTTTTCAAGCTATTTGCGTCTTCGCCAGGGTAAGCTTTTTCGCGCATGCGGGTACGGGTAGCGCCCGGATTAATTGCGTTCACACGTATCGGCGTATTGCTCATTTCGTCAGCCAGAATCTGCATCATACCTTCAACGGCAAACTTAGAAATAGAGTACGAGCCCCAGAAAGAGCGCCCTACATGACCCACCGTTGATGAAGTAAAAATAATTCGCCCTGCTTCAGCGTTACGCAATAAGGGCAGCAGCGCTTGTGTCATCAGAAACTCCGCCTTGACGTTGATTTGCATCGTATCGTCAAAGTCTTCTTCGCTGATCTGATCAAACGGGCTCAATGTAGCGAGCACGCCAGCATTATGTAGTAGGCCGTCTAAGCGACCAAACTGGCCTTCAATGGTCTCCGCCATATCGATGTAGTTTTGCTTGCTCGCGCCCTTGAGATCGAGCGGAATAATTGCCGCTTGAGGGTAACCCGCCGCTTCGATTTCATCGTAAATACTTTCGAGGTTTTTGACGTTGCGGCCTAATAAGATAACGGTCGCGCCATGTTTTGCGTAGGTTAGGGCTGCTTGGCGACCAATGCCAGCACCAGCACCTGTTACCAGAATCACTTTATTGTTCAGGGCATCTGCAGAGGTTGAATAGTCCACCGTGCTCAATCCTTCTTGATTTTTGTATGGTTCCTATGTTGCAAAATCAAACAGATATGCAACGGAAAGTCTTGGTAATCGTGACAAGATGGTTACAATACACTAATTCACACTTTAGGGGGTATCACATTGGAATTTTTATTGGACTATGGCCTGTTTTTGGCCAAAGTTGTCACCTTTATTGTTGCGGTGGTAGTGCTGCTGGTGCTGGTCAAATCAGTCAGTAGCAAATCATCTTCGAGAAAAGGCCAACTGGAAGTGACGGATCTATCTGAGCAGTACAAGCATACCGTTGAGCACTTAGAACATTACCTGCACGATAACGCTTTTCTCAAGGCTCGCGATAAAGCGAGTAAGAAAGAAGAAAAAGAGAAAGACAAAGCGCGCGGTAAAGAGATCAAAAAAGCGGCCAAAGAGGGACGTTTAGAGAGTAAACGCGAGTCGCATCTGTTTGTGATTGATTTTCATGGCAGTATTGATGCAAAAGAAGTGGCTTCGCTTAGAGAGGAAGTGACCGCGATTTTAGCAGTCGCAAAACCCGGAGATGAAGTGTTACTCCGCTTGGAAAGCGGTGGCGGTATGGTTCATGGCTATGGGCTGGCCTCTTCGCAGTTGGATCGCATTAAAGCGGCCGGGTTGCCTTTGACCATCGCGGTCGACAAAGTGGCAGCCAGTGGCGGCTATATGATGGCCTGTATCGCCGATAAGATTGTCTCTGCGCCATTTGCGATCGTCGGCTCGATCGGGGTGATTGCACAGTTGCCTAATTTCAATAAGTTATTGAAAAAAAATGATATCGAGTTCGAGCAGTTAACGGCCGGTGAGTACAAGCGCACCCTCACTATGTTTGGTGAGAACACCGACAAAGCCAGAGACAAATTCAAGCAAGAGCTGGAAGAAACACATGGACTCTTTAAAGATTTCATTCGTCAGCATCGTCCGGAATTAGATCTAGATAAAGTAGCCACTGGCGAACATTGGTTTGGTACTCAGGCACAAACGCTTGGCTTAGTCGATGAGATTGCCACTTCCGATGATCTGATTGTGGCCGCTTGTAAAGAGAAAACGGTGCTTTCAATTCACTATACGCAAAAGAAAAAGTTAGCCGATAAATTAGCGGGCGTCGCTGGCAAGGTGGCCGATGGCGTACTGCTGAAATTGGTCGAAAGAGGGCAAAAGCCCATCTTGTAAAAGAGCCATGTTAAAGCGACAGCTCTGAGCAAATCAGCCTGTAAAACCTCTAGCGGTGAGAGTAAAAGCTTTCGCCGCTTTTCTTTTTTGCCATCGCGTTGAGAAAGCATTTCCATGTGCAATGCTTTACACAGCTTTTGTCCTCGCCCGAGAAGCGGTTTCGCTCTATAATATGCGCCGCTGATATGGGGCATACGCCCAAAGAAAGAAAACAAAGTGGAGAAGAACATGTCCTCTCAGACTCCGGTGATCACCGTAGATGGACCAAGTGGTGCGGGTAAAGGCACTCTTTGTATGTTGCTGTCGAAAAAGCTCGGCTTTCAACTGTTAGATTCTGGCGCAATTTACCGTGTTTTAGCATTGGCCGCGATTCATCATGGTGTGGATACCGAGTCGGAAGATGCACTTGTCCCGCTAGCCACTCATCTTGACGTACAATTTATTGCTGAAGGCGACTTGGTCAAGGTCATTCTTGAGGGTGAAGACGTTTCTAAAGAGCTGCGTAAAGAAGAAACCGGCATGGCGGCGTCAAAAGTTGCAGCATTGCCACGAGTGCGTGAAGCGCTATTACGTCGTCAACGCGCCTTTGAGACGGCTCCAGGTTTGGTGGCGGATGGTCGCGATATGGGTACCGTTGTTTTCCCGCAAGCGCAGGCCAAAATTTTCCTTGATGCCAGCGCACAAGAGCGTGCGCATCGACGCCTTAAACAGTTGCAAGATAAAGGGTTAGATGTTAGATTTGACGACCTTTTGAGCGAGATCCAAGAGCGTGACGACCGAGATCGTAACCGCCCAGTGGCGCCATTACGCCCTGCAGAGGATGCGCTTGTGCTCGATTCTACGTCGATGAGTATCGACGAAGTGGTCGAAAAAGCACTACAATATATCGAATCGAAGCTGGCTGAGTAATTCTGCTGAGTCAGTGAAGAACGTTGATCGCAAGGATGATGATTGGCGAATTTAATAACCCCATGCGGTAGGATACCCATGGAAGTTTAATTTTTTGAAGATTAAATAAATGACTGAATCTTTTGCTCAACTCTTTGAAGAGTTTCTAAGCGAGACCCAATTCCAACAAGGTACTATCGTTAAAGGTACTGTAGTTGCTATCGAAAACGGCTACGTTCTTGTTGACGCTGGTCTTAAGTCTGAGTCTGCAATCCCTGCTGAACAGTTCAAGAACGCTGCTGGCGAACTTGAAGTTGAAGTTGGTTCTGAAGTAGACGTTGCTCTGGACGCTGTAGAAGACGGTTTCGGTGAAACTCAACTTTCTCGTGAGAAAGCGAAGCGTCACGAAGCTTGGATCGTTCTTGAGAAAGCTTACGAAGAAGCTGAAACTGTTGTTGGTATCATCAACGGTAAAGTTAAAGGCGGTTTCACTGTTGAACTAAACGGTATCCGTGCTTTCCTTCCTGGTTCTCTAGTAGACGTACGTCCTATCCGTGACACTGCTCACCTAGAAAACAAAGAGCTAGAGTTCAAAGTTATCAAACTTGATCAGAAGCGTAACAACGTCGTTGTTTCTCGTCGTGCTGTTATCGAATCTGAAAGCAGCGTAGAACGTGATGAACTTCTAGAAACTCTACAAGAAGGCAGCGAAGTTAAAGGTATCGTTAAGAACCTAACTGACTACGGTGCGTTCGTAGATCTAGGTGGCGTTGACGGCTTGCTACACATCACTGACATGGCGTGGAAGCGCGTTAAGCACCCATCTGAAATCGTTAACGTTGGTGACGAGATCTTAGTTAAAGTTCTTAAGTTCGATCGTGATCGCACTCGCGTATCACTAGGTCTGAAGCAACTAGGCGAAGATCCATGGGTAGCAATCGCTAAACGTTACCCAGAAGGTCACAAACTGTCTGGTCGCGTTACTAACCTAACTGACTACGGCTGTTTCGTTGAAATCGAAGAAGGCGTTGAAGGTTTAGTACACGTTTCTGAAATGGATTGGACTAACAAGAACATCCACCCATCTAAAGTTGTTAATGTTGGCGACGAAGTTGAGGTTATGGTTCTGGAAATCGACGAAGAACGTCGTCGTATCTCTCTAGGTCTGAAACAGTGTAAAGCTAACCCATGGCAGTCATTCGCTGAAGCTCAAGCTAAAGGCGACAAAGTTACTGGTAAGATCAAGTCTATCACTGACTTCGGTATCTTCATCGGTCTAGATGGCGGCATCGACGGTCTAGTTCACCTGTCTGATATCTCTTGGAACGTACCAGGAGAAGAAGCAGTTCGTGAATTCAAGAAAGGCGATGAAATCTCTGCAGTAGTTCTAGCTGTAGACGCTGAGCGTGAGCGTATTTCTCTAGGCGTTAAGCAAATGGAAAATGACCCATTCAATGCTTATGTAGCTGACAACAAGAAAGGCGTTCTAGTAAACGGTACTGTAACTGCAGTTGACGCGAAAGGCGCAACCATCGAGCTAGAAGATGGTGTTGAAGGTTACATCCGCGCTTCTGAAGTATCACGTGACCGTATCGAAGATGCATCATTGATCCTGAGCGTTGGTGACAAAGTTGAAGCGAAATTTACTGGCGTTGACCGTAAGAACCGTGTAATCAACCTGTCTATCAAAGCGAAAGACGAAGCTGAAGAGCAAGAAGCAATGGCAACTATCAACAAAGCGGACGACGCTGCGTTTGGTAATGCAATGGCTGACGCTTTCAAAGCAGCTAAAGGCGAATAATCTACGTCTTAAAAAAGGAGCCGAAAGGCTCCTTTTTTTGTCTGCGCGTCACATAAGTTAAAAATCATAGTATTGATTTCAGAAGATATTTACACAAGGTCTTGATAGTTTTGCTGATAAATCTACACTTACCCTTAAAAGAGGTAGTTTGGTGGTGGATTTTTCACTACATTTTGTAGCAAGTGTTTGTTGGAATTGATATTACTTACTATAATGAGTGATAAAATGACTCGAAGGGGAAACTATGACTAAGTCTGAGTTGATTGAAAGACTCTGTGCTGAACAGACGCATCTGTCAGCGAAAGAGATTGAAGATGCTGTCAAAGATATTCTGGAGCACATGGCTTCGACTTTAGAAAGTGGCGATCGTATTGAGATTCGTGGTTTTGGTAGTTTCTCACTTCATTACCGTGAGCCACGAGTTGGCCGAAATCCTAAAACGGGCGACAAAGTGGAATTGGAAGGTAAGCACGTTCCACACTTTAAACCGGGTAAAGAGTTACGTGAGCGCGTAAATCTCGGCTAAATGAACAGAATATTGACTAAAAGCGGCATACTTAGTGTATGCCGCTTTTTTATGATTAGATAATTGTTATTATCCGTGGTCTGGAGAAACGTTTTCCTGCATAATCTATCGGCTAACTCTCAAAGGGTGATGAAACATGAAAATTATAAAAATCATTGCTGTTATAGCTCTCTTTCTTATAGCTCTGGCTTTAGGCTCACAAAATCAGCAAGTTGTTACATTTAACTATCTTTTAGCAAAAGGTGACTTCCATTTATCAACTTTGCTTGGCGTGGTTTTTGTTGCGGGATTTGCTCTCTCTTGGGCCATCTTTGCTAGCATCCAATTTAAGATGCAACTGAAACTGCGCAAATTGAACAAGCAGTTGAAAAAGCAGAATACCCAAGTGGAAAAGCAAGCCTAAGGACAAGTTAGCTGAATGCTTGAATTACTCTTCTTGTTACTCCCGATTGCGGCTGCTTACGGTTGGTATATGGGCCATCGTAGCGCACAGGATGACAAGCGGAAACACTCCCATCAGATCTCCCAGCAGTACATGACGGGTCTTAATCTACTCTTATCTGATCAATCAGATAAAGCGGTAGATCACTTCATCGAGCTACTACAGGTCGATAATGAAACGATTGATACGCATCTAGCTCTGGGCAATCTGTTTCGCTCTCGGGGCGAGGTTGATCGTGCGATTCGTATTCACCAAAATCTTATCTCTCGCTCCGGCCTGACATTGGATCAAAAAAACTTAGCGCTGCAGCAGTTAGCGAAAGATTACATGGCTTCCGGCTTTTTGGATCGGGCAGAAAAGATTTTTGAGCAACTTGTCGAAGAACCGGATCATCGTGATGCGGCTTTACAGCAGTTGGTGAGCATCTATCAACAGACTCGTGAGTGGGAAAAAGCCATTCACTATGCCCATCTGTTACTCAAAACAGGCAAAACTTCGATTCGTAAAAGTATCGCGCATTACTGGTGTGAACTGGCGATGTTGGAACAGGAAGATGGCAATCGCACCAAAGCCATTGGCTATTTCAAGAAAGCCTTAGCAGAAGATCCTCAATGTGTTCGTGCTTCGATCTCGCTTGGGCGAATATATCTCGATAATGAAGAGTATCGCAAAACCATCCAGTACCTGACAGCGGTGTTGGAGCAAGATCCCGACTTTGTCAGCGAAGCATTACCCATTTTGGCGGAGTGCTACCATCACTTAGGGCAAGAAGATGAGCTGGTTGAATTTCTTCGCGAATGTATCAATAAGAAAGCGGGCGTATCGGCAGAATTGATGCTAGCTCAGCTTATCGCGCATCACGATAGCGTTGCCGCTGCTCAAGATTTGCTCACCAGACAACTGATTAAAAACCCAACCATGAAAGGCTTCTACCGTTTGATGGATTACCACCTCACGGAAGCGGAAGAAGGACGAGCAAAAGAGAGTTTAACCACCTTGCAAGCCATGGTCGGTGAACAACTGAAAGTTAAACCTCACTATCGATGTCGAAAATGTGGCTTTTCCACACACTCACTGTATTGGCATTGCCCTTCTTGTAAGGGGTGGGGGACGATTAAGCCAATCCGAGGATTGGACGGTGAATAGTTTTAATGCAGTTGGTATCACAATACCAGCTGCATTTTTTTAGCAATGAGCATATTAGGAGATGAAATGATCGACCAAAAAGTTATCGTGGCTTTAGACTATGACAATCAAGCAGACGCGTTTGCCTTTGTGGATAGAATTGATCCCATGTCATGTCGCCTGAAAGTCGGCAAGGAGATGTTTACACTATTTGGTCCGGATTTCGTTCGTGAATTACATAAGCGTGGTTTTTCCGTCTTTTTGGATTTGAAATTTCACGATATCCCAAATACCTGTGCCAAAGCAGTGAGGGCGGCCGCGGAGTTAGGGGTATGGATGGTAAACGTGCATGCCAGTGGCGGTGAACGTATGATGAGCGCTGCTCGAGAGATTCTACTGCCGTATGGAAAAGAAAGGCCGCTTTTAATTGGGGTTACTGTGCTGACCAGCATGGAACAGAGCGATCTGGCAGGTGTTGGCTTAGATATGGAACCTCAGCAGCAAGTGATGCGTTTGGCTTCTTTGACAAAAAATGCAGGTTTGGACGGTGTAGTCTGCTCGGCACAAGAAGCAACGCTATTGAAACAAAATTTAGGGCAAGAGTTTAAATTAGTTACTCCAGGTATTCGTCCTCAGGGCTCAGAGCAAGGGGATCAACGACGTATTATGACTCCGGTTGAGGCAATCGCAGCGGGATCCGATTACTTAGTGATTGGCAGACCAATCACTCAAGCGGCAAATCCAGCAGATGTACTAGAGTCTATAAATACAAGTCTTCTCTAGTTTCATAGGTTCGCCATGTGATACTTATGAAGGTATAGTGTGAAATAGATCGCATTATTTGCGGATATTTATAAAAAGTTTTAAATGCATAAAAATGCACAAATAATGAATGTTATTTGTGCATTTTCTGCTTTTGCTGGAGGAGATAGTTCGGTAAACCTTGATGAAAAGGGAAACTATTGACTAGTTCAATAGTACAGGAGAGAAAGATAGAAAAAATCCGTGATTATCTATTCAAGATGTGAAGCTAATGTGACAGGCATATTAGCAGTTTCGAATTTGATATCAGTTCAGTATTTTGTTTTAAATGCGTGCTTAGCTGTCAAATCATGGCGGCTGAGGTGATCGAGTACCTTCTGCTTGGTCATGATTTTGTTGCAACGGGATTGTTGCAACTTTTGGAACTGATTTGTCACAGCATGGAGCTCATTGTAGGTGTTATCGTATATCCTTCGACGTATGGCCTTAATTGTCCCTACGTTTCTCGGCATCACTATCCTCATTTTTGCGATTACGCGATTTGTCCCTGGCGGTCCAGTAGAGCGTATGTTAGCAAGCATGCATTCTGGCAATGACACCGCGACCGTCAATGTTGCAGGAAATAACTCCGCCCTTTCTGAAGAGCAAATGGCCGAACTTAATGCATTTTACGGCTTAGATAAACCCGTCTTTGAAGCGTACGCAGAGTGGCTTAGTCGATTATTGGTTTTAGATTTCGGCGAATCGACACGTTATTACGAACCCGTTGGTACGATGATCGCTGAGCGTCTGCCTGTTTCGCTGTTTTACGGTGGTATGACCTTTTTTATCAGTTATTTCATCTCCATCCCTCTTGGTTATTTTAAAGCGATCAAACACGGCTCTGTATTTGATTCAACCTCTTCCATTCTGATCTTCGTTGGTTATGCTTTACCAGGTTATGTGGTTGGTGTTTTTCTTATTACTGTTTTCGCCTATAACCTTGAATGGTTTCCAATGGGGGGATTTGTCGGGGATGATTTCTCCGATTATGAAACACTCTTAGAGCAAGTTAAAGACATCATGTGGCACGCAATATTACCTCTCATCTGCTATTTAATTGGTGATTTTGCCACCTTAACCATGACGATGAAAAACAGCCTAATGGAGAATCTGTCTTCCGATTATATTCGTACCGCGATTGCCAAAGGTCTACCATTTCAAAAAGCGGTACGTAAACATGCTCTGCAGAATAGTTTAATTCCCATTGCTAGCCACTTTGGTAATTCATTGTTGTTCTTTATGACGGGCTCCTTCTTAATTGAAGTTATTTTTAATATCGATGGTATCGGTTTACTCGGTTATGAATCGATCATTGAACGGGATTATCCCGTTGTGATGGGAATTGTGGCAATTAATGCAGTCATGTTGATGGTTGGAAATATTTTATCGGATCTCTGCGTAGCGCTAACGGATCCACGAGTGAGGTTCGGCGCATGATGATCAATGTAAGCCCTTTAACACAGAAGAAAATTCGTGCATTTAAAGAGATTAAGCGTGGTTACTGGTCATTTATCGTCTTGGTCACTTTGCTGGTGCTTTCGCTGTTTGCTGAATTTCTCGTCAACAGCAAAGCGCTGGTAGTGAAATATAACGGCGATTGGTTTTTCCCTGTGGTGAGTGATGTTCGCCCAGGCAGTGATTTTGGCTTGGACTATTCAAGCGAGACGGATTACCGCAGCTTGAAAAAACAATTTGAACAAGAAGGTGGCTCCAATTTCGTGCTGATGCCACTGGTGCCATGGAACCCTTACGAGCAGGATTTTAGCGGTGATTTCCCGCCCGTTGCACCAGATGCCCAAGCCAAACACTACCTCGGTACCGATGTGATTGGCCGCGATATTCTTGCCAGATTGGTGTATGGCTTTCGAACTGCGATGGGGTTCGCTCTGGTGACGATGGCGGTCTCCTATGCCATAGGCACTGTTGTCGGCTGTGCGATGGGCTTCTTTGGGGGTAAGTTCGACCTTTTTGTTCAGCGGCTTATCGAAATTTGGTCTATGGTGCCTTTTCTCTATGTCATCATGATTTTGGTCTCCATCACGCAACCGACTTTTGCCCTCTTTGTGGCCATAAACGTATTATTTGGCTGGATGGGGATGACGTGGTACATGCGTACCATGACCTATAAAGAGTCGGCTCGAGAATATGTTCTGGCAGCGAAAGCATTGGGCGCGTCTACATGGCGTATTTTAATGCACCACATCTTGCCAAATACCATGGTGATGATTGTCACGCTCGCACCGTTTACCATTGCCGGGAATATTACTGCGCTGACCGCACTGGATTATTTGGGGCTAGGTCTGATGCCACCAACGCCAAGTTGGGGTGAGTTGTTACAACAAGGAAAGTCGAATCTGGATTCACCTTGGATAGTCTCGTCCGTGGTCACTTCCATCGTCGCCATTCTCGTTATGGTGACGTTCATTGGCGAAGCGATCCGCGCGGCATTTGATCCTAAGAAATTCACCAGATACGTATAGAAACGCCAAAACAAGGAAGAAACAGAAATGAAAAATAATAGAGTGGCGCTGTCCGTTTTTGCTGCGTTAGCGGCAGTCAGTTTTAATCTTCACGCACAGAGCTTGCCTGCTGAGATCACTTGGGTCAGCAATACCGAGGAACCGCTATTCGCTTCACCGGAAGCAAAACAGGGCGGAACACTGCGCACATACTTGACCAGTTTCCCACAAACATTGCGTAGCGTTGGCCCTGATGCCAACTCCGGTCTGCGTCACTACTTTATGGATGGAGCGCCTAAATTGGCTCAGCGTCATCCAAACACAGGTAAGTGGATCCCGCAATTAGCGGAGGCGTGGGCGTTTGATGCTGACAATAAAACGGTTTACTTCAAACTGGACAAAAACGCTAAGTGGTCAGACGGTGAGAAAGTAACCGCCGACGACTATGTCTTTATGATGAAATACTACCAATCGAAAGACATTATTGATCCCTGGTATAACGATTTCTTCACTAACAGCATCAAAGAAGTGGTGAAGTTTGACGACTACACTATCGCGATCAAAACGTCGACGGCACAAAGCGCCGATGCCTTGATGGTGTTGATCAACATGCCAAGCAACGGCTTACAGCCGCGTCCACAGCACTTTTTCAAAGGTGCTAAAGACGAGAACAACGACGGTATGCCGGACGATTTCGTACGTGCTTACAACTTCAAAGCTGAGCCAACCACGGCGCCATACTACATGGATGAAGTGGACAAAGGTAAGCGTGTTACCTTTAAGCATGTGAAGAACTGGTGGGGTTACCACAATCGTTACTACCAAAATCGCTACAATGTTGACAAAGTACGCATCAGCATCATTCGTGACCAAGACATCGCGTTGAAACATTTCGAGAAAGGCAATTTGGACTTTTTCGATATGGTGTTGCCCGAATATTGGCACAGCAAAGCAGATTCTGAAGGCTTCAAAAACGGTTACATTCATAAATTCTGGGGATTCAATCAAGCTTCGCAAGGCGCGGGTGGTTTGTGGATCAACACCGCCATGCCGCTGCTTGATAACTTAGAAGTGCGCAAAGGGTTAATGTTTGCCACTGACTACGATGGCATGATCGAAAACATCATGCGTGGTGATTATTCACGCAAACCCCACGGCCTCGGATTTGGCCATGGTGAATACGACAAAGCAGACAATAAAGCGCCAGAATTTAGCGCCGAGAAAGCGATAGCGCATTTTGAAAAAGCGGGCTTTAGCGTGATTGGCCCTGACGGTATTCGTATAAATGACAAAGGTCAGCGCTTGTCTTTTGCCATCACCTACGGTTACCAAAGTTGGACGCCGCGTATTGCTTATCTGAAAGAGCAAGCCAAACTCGCAGGCTTGGAGTTTACCTTAAATCTGGTCGATGGCTCATCGGCATTTAAGTACATTTTGGAGAAAAAGCATCAACTGGCTTTCCTCAATATGGGGTCGGGTGAAATTCCGGCTTATTGGGAATACCTCCATTCGGACAACGCGAATAAACCGCAAACCAACGCCCACACGAACTTCAGCAGTCTTGAATTGGATAAGTTGATCGAAGCCTATGATGCGGAGTTTGATGAGCAAAAACGTTACCAGCTCTCTCATCAAATACAGGATTACGTTAGTGACGCTGCCATTATTGTTCCTGGATATATGGTGCCCTACACCCGTGCAATTCACTGGCGTTGGCTGAAAATGCCAGCAAACCCAATGACGAAGAAAACCGAAGATTTCTTCCATCCTATGGACATCGGCAATTTCTGGATCGATCAGGATGTGAAGAAAGAGACAGAAAAAGCGATGAAAGCAAGCAAGACGTTCCCTGAAGTCACGGTTGTTGACGACAGATTTAAGCTGTAACCAAAGGATATAGGGTCAGGAAGATGGACAGTGAAGTTGTACTAAGTGTCAGAAACTTAGAGACTGAATTTCTAACGGATAGCGGGCCTGTGCAAGTACTGCATGGCGTCAGTTTTGATGTCAAAAAAGGCCGCACATTGGGCCTTGTGGGTGAGTCAGGATGCGGCAAAAGTGTCACCTCGATGTCCATCATGGGGTTATTGCCAAAACCTTACGGGCGAATCATCGGTGGCGAGATCCTTTACCGTGGGACAAACTTGGCTGTGTTACCGGCACAAGAAATGTACGCCATGCGTGGTGATCGCATTTCTATCATCTTCCAAGACCCTATGACGGCACTGAACCCAGTGCACACGGTCGGCAAACAATTGATGGAAGTGCTTAAACTGCACCGCCCAGAATTAAGCCGCAGTGAGCGCCGCAGTCATGCATTGGAGATGCTGAAAAAAGTGCATATCCCGATGCCGGAAAAGCGTTTGGATGAGTATCCCCATAACCTTTCTGGCGGCATGAGACAACGTGTCATGATCGCTATGGCGTTGGCTTGCAAGCCTGAAATATTGATCTGTGATGAGCCGACTACAGCGCTGGATGTGACTGTACAGGCATCAATTCTCGATCTGATCAATGAGTTGCAACAGGAAACGGGTATGGCCGTCGTTTTTATCACTCACGATCTCGGGGTGGTAGCGGAGATTTGTGACGATGTTGCAGTCATGTATGCAGGGAAAATCGTCGAGTATGCGGACGTCTTTGAACTGTTTGATGCCCCCAAGCACCCGTACACAGAGCGCTTAATGGGGCTCATGCCGAGCCTAGATCATGCCCCTAAACAGTTGATTGAGATTAAACCCATCGATATCAGCAAATTTCCGGAATTCAGAGGATGAGCATGGAAGAGATATTGAGAATCGACAATCTCAAGCAACACTTTATTTCGGGTAAAAAATTGTTTGCTAAAGGGTACACAGTCAAAGCCGTTGATGGGGTATCTCTCTCGGTTAAACGTGGTGAAACGCTTGGTCTCGTGGGCGAATCGGGGTGTGGTAAAAGCACCTTGGGCCGAACCATTTTAAAATTGTTCGAGCCCACTGAAGGCAAAATCTATTTTGAAGGGCGGGATATTACCCAACTCAGCCCGAAAGAGATGCGTCCTTTACGTAAAGAGATGCAGATTGTTTTTCAAGACCCGCTCGAGTCGCTCAATCAACGCCATACCGTTGGCATGATTTTGGAAGAGCCGTTTATTATCCATAAAGTGGGCACGGCGGCAGAGCGCAAACAGTGGGTAGTTGAACTACTTGAAAAAGTCGGTCTACCAGCGAATGCGGTCAGCCGTTATCCGCATGAGTTTTCTGGTGGGCAGCGTCAACGTATTGGTATTGCCCGAGCTATTGCGCTTAAACCTAAATTACTTATTTGTGATGAATCTGTTTCGGCGTTGGATGTTTCCGTACAGGCACAAATTATTAATTTACTCTTAAGACTGCAGCAAGAAATGAATCTGGCCATGATATTTATCTCTCATGATTTATCTGTAGTGAGACAAGTATCCGATAATGTTGCCGTCATGTACTTTGGAAAAATAGTGGAATATGGAAAATCGATTGAACTGTATAATAACCCACAAAATGAATATACAAAGAAATTGCTTTCTGCTATACCAATTACTCATCCAAAGTATAGAAAGAAAAAGCGAGAACTCCCTCGGAAAATTTCCTAGCGAAGCTATATAAGCCGAAGCGCTTTTTTAAAATACAGATTAATTCAATTGATTTAGTATTAATTACATTAGCAAAAGATTAATAAGGATTTAATCGCAAAGATACGCTTTGCGGTTAAGAGGTTTATCGAGGTTATTATGCCACGAAGGACACGTGCATTTTAAAATTGATAAACTGTTTAACTTTAAGTTTATTCTAATAAACTTAATTTTCATGGAAGTTAAAAAGTATGCAGCACACAACAAAGTGGAAGGTGACGCCACTTGCTGTGATATTAGCCGCATTATTCTCAACCTCAGCCTTGGCCGATGAGGATAATACGGTTGACAACAGCGGGGCAGAATCGACCAAAACTGAAGAGAGCGCATCTTGTTTTGTTTGTAATGTGAGTGGAGCCGTCTCTCTATCTTACGATACCAACATTTACAACAAAGATGACCATCGTTCTGTTCGCAATCTCTCTTGGAGTGGTGATCTAAGCTACAAGCTATCTAGTAACACCAAAGTTTACTTTTCGACTGGTGGATATCGAGCCTTTGAGGACGAAACCGGCACTTACGCGACGGATTCTGTTCTAGGTCTGAGCTATTCGAATCTCTACAATTTTGGTGAGACTGGAAAAATTGGTGCAAGTGGACAATTCACTATTCCGACCTCCGAATCCTCTGAAAAAGACGAATTGCAAACAGCGTTTCGTCTTTCGGTTCCTGTCGCGCTAACAGCGTGGGACATTGACTTTAGTATTTCTCCTCGTTTGAGAAAGAATTTTCATAAATATAAAACAGCTGGCGGTAAGTCACTTACCGAGTGGACATATTCGCTGTCTACTAGTGTGAGCAAATCATGGGAATCCTTTTCTGCGGGAGTCTCCATTCTTGGTGGAAATACAATAAGTTATCAAGGAACAAGACGCTCAAGTTGGAGTTATGGAGCCTCTGTTTGGGGGGCGTATAGCTTTAGTGATAACTGGTCTGCATCTTTGGAAGCAGCCACCTCAGGAGTGTATCAAGATGCTGAACGGGGTACGTTAGGTAATATCGATCTTTTCGACCAAGACAAAGCATCATATATAGCAACGTTAACATTTTCCTTCTAGGAAGTAACAATTAAAAAATAGGACACAAACATGACATTTAGGAAAGTGGTGTTAGCATCGGCTATCGCTCTCGCATTAGCAGGGTGCGGTGCAGATGATAAAGCATATGAATATTTGGATAAAGACAGTAATCAAACAACGATTGCTAATATTACATCTAATTCGCCTATTAAAATTCAAGCAGCGAACGAAAGAGACGCATATGAAATCCCACTAGATGGTATTTGGATATTCCAACAATCACTTGGCGATGTTTCTCGTACGTCTGGAACGACACCATATATGTATGATTATATTAATGGTGAGCGTTTGGTTCAGCTTAAATTGACCAAAGATGGTTTGGTGGGTGATCTCCTAGAGGGCGATATTAGCTTCGAAGGAGAAGTGACACGTTTTGAACAACGTCAAAACGTAAACCGTAGACTTTTCAGCCTCAGTGGGGAATATGAATCCTATGAGTGTGATGAAGACTCATATGGCGATTGTACTAACAAAGAAACTGAAGTTTCTGATCCTAATGTGCGTTGGTGGCAAAAAACACATTTTACGCCGGATTTTGAAACAGTGACTATTGATGATGCTCAGTATCTATTCAAATATTATTTGGAAGATAAAAAAGAGACGACAGTGACTCATGTGGAGTTTAACCCCAAGAATGGAGTCATCAATATTGAATACGAGCACAATTTGGTCGGGCGTAATGGACAGCCAGAAACGGCGACAGAGTTCTTTTCTCTTGTGCGTTTAGATGTTGTTGCTTCGAAAGGCTATCAACCTATCCACTACGATCTTTCAGAACATCATCGGTTTGGCTTTTTTAAAACTGCATACGAAAAGCTGGATCCAAACTACATTGAGAATCAAAAAGGCTATGAAGGCTATCTCGTTAACCGCTTTGACCCCCGTAAAGAAAAAATCGAATACTATTTAAGTGACGAATTCTTTCGCAAGGATGCCAATGGCAATTTGGTCAACAAAGTTTGGCTAGATGCCACAGTGAAGGGCTTTGAGTACATCAATAAAAGTTTAGTTGATAAGTTTTCTCCAAATGGAAGACTCGTACCAGAACTAGTCTTAGTAAACAAAGATGCCACAGAACCGAGCAACGTTCGGGTTGGCAATGTGCGTACAAACGTGATCCATATCGTTCCTGAAGCAAGTGAATCTGGTTTGCTGGGTTTTGGTCCAAGTACCTCGAATCCGTTAACGGGCGAAATTCTCAGTGCTTATACCATTATGTATCCGGGTGTAGCACAAATGGGTGTTGGCACAGCATGGGATGAGCTTGCTGACCTGTATAACAAAAAAGAGTTAGCAAAGCCTGAAGATGTTAAGTCATATGGCTCGCAATCATCCGCACCTTTAACGGAAGGACTTCAACTGGTTAACTTGGCAGAGAACTCAATAGTTGGTCAACCTGCGAGTATTGAAGAATTACAAAAAAGTATTTTTAAAGCTCAGGAACAATATAGCGAGACAATTGCTGAAGATGAATCACTTCAAGAAACGGATATTCTTTCAAGAAAAACCGCACTTGAGCAAATGATGGCGAACAACATGTTCCCAGCGGAATATGCTGGTATTTCCGCAAGCATGGTCGCTCATAAAACCGATATTACAGAGCTGGATTTTTTTGAAGAAGGCATGTTTGTCGACAGTTCAGTGCCAGTAGATGCTCGCAAGCTTAAGATGTGGGATGAGTTGGACTTAGCACAACGTGCGAAAATCAGCCGAGCAATTTCTACTCACCAATATCTAACCACCCTCGTGCATGAGGTGGGCCACAACCTTGGTTTACGCCATAACTTCAAAGGCTCGTTTGATGGTGACAACTTCTTTACTGAAGCTCAAGCTAGATCACTTGGTTTAAAAGGAGTGTCAGCTACGTCATCAATCATGGACTACACGCCATCAGAGATCAACGTGCATCCTGCTTATGGTTTGTATGACCGCGCTGCACTTCGTTTCGCCTACCAACGTAAAGTCGAAGTACACCCAGAAATCGATGAAGACAGCCAGACAAAAGAAGAAATCTTGGCGGTTAAACGTGATGAGTCTCAGATCAAGTTTGTTGATCTCGCTCCGTTTGACAAAGTGAAACGTTCAAATTTGTCACAACCTTCTGCACTTGCCAGTTTAGAACAGGGTTATGAATTGCAGTCTCAAGGTTTACAGCTGAAAGAATTTGGCTATTGTACGGATGGTAGAGGGCGTGCGACGACAGAAACGGGCTGTCTAGTCTTTGATGAAGGGACGTCAATAGAAGCGATTACGGATGCCTATATCGAACGCTATGAAACTCGCTCTGATCTGGTCAACTCTCGCCGAAACCGCCTAGAGTTTAACGAAAACAACCGCTATTTGAGCAAACTTTTCAGCACGTGGAATTCATTCGGTAGAATGAATATGGTGGTTGATGATTATTACCAAGCTTATTTTACTGGGGACTACCAGACTCCAGCTCAGGCTTGCTCTGATGTCAGTACGGCAACAAAACAGGCGACGTGTGACGTTGCTAAAGCAGCATACAAACAAGCCTATTTCTACTTGGACATTCTGAAGACTCCTGAGAAGCAGTGTATCTTGCATACTAAGCAAGAATTGAAACAAGCTGATGGTTCTTATTTAGAAAACTGGTCTGGCAATTCAGATTGGTCTTTGAGTTCTACCAACTGGCTCGCAGGGCAAGTAGCTGGTGAGGTCTATACCTCGAAGTTCAAGCTGCCAGAGTCGTGTTTTGATACTGATCTGAAAGCAGCAGTAGAAAGTGGGTACCGCTACTATACCAGCCCTACAAACGGAAATTCATACCGATTTGCTTACAGCGTTGTAGCAGAGTCTAAACATGGCGATTTCTTGAATAAAGTGACATTTAGTAATCGTCCGAGTGAGGAAGACGCTTCGTATATTGGCTATGAAGTCGAGCACCTTGGTATTTGGATGGATAAACTTTTAGCGATTGAAAGCTTGTTCCAACCATCTGGTTTGCGAGGTGTAGACTTTGCTCTGATTGATTTGCCTGGAGTTCGAGATGAGATAAAAGCTCTGGTAGATCATTGGGCTACGGGTAAGCCTCTTCCTAAAGCATCAGAACTAGCTAAGGAATTTGGTCACATAGCCGATCCGTATGTTTTTGTAGATGCAAATGGTAACGCAGTACCAGGCATCAGCTACGATCCACAGTGGAATAGTTCAGAGATACGAGCGACACCAAGTCGACTTTCGTGGATTTTGAACCGTTGGTACGGCACCAATCGTAGTGGTGGTACATCGGCAGCGAAAAGCTTCTTGTATTCAATTTACAAGTACGACAGTTTCCGCACGGATGATTACAAACCTGAAGCGTATGAGATGGGGCGCTATATATCTATTAGTGAGGATTACCTTCCAGGATATACACAGAAAATTGATATCTTGGGCAAAACTTACTATGCCGATGAGTCTAACGTTTTAGCAGAGCAAATGATTAAAGAGATAAAAAAATCGGATATCTTTATTATTTCTCAGTATAGCCGTTCTGAGCTAAACGAACATTTAGTCGGGCGTGCTGCACATCTCAAAGGCTTGATTAGCGCTGCGGCACTACAGTCCACAGATGATGACGTTTTGCAGGCTGCTTTAGCCAGCGATGCTGCTGTCTCTACACTTCGCAACGGCAAATCGGGTACGGCTAAATGGATAGCAGCTTTGAAAAATGAGTTTGAGTCTTCTTATCCTGGCTTTATTACTTATGGTCATTTATGGGGGGCTAGAGATAAACTTATTACTTCCGGAGACATGGTTTGGACAGGCAGCTGTTTTGCTTTAGACGACATGGGTTGTATGTTTAGCAATGACAAGAGTGATCAAAGCAATCTTTATTCGTCAGCTATTCAATCTGCACTGGCTTATGATGGCCTGTGGAGTGCTAATAATACTTTAGCGCTAGTTACGCCAACATACTTGGCGAATTACGAAGCTCAGGTGGCTTCTTTAGATGCTATTTACCGAGTCGCAGAGGCTTCAATCAAAAGCTATTTAGATAGAAACTTTGGTAATGAAAAGTTGCGTTTGGAAGCGGTTGATGACCAAGGTCTACGCAATCTTGTTATCGTAGATGAAGATAGCTCATTTTCAATATTTTAAGTGACTAATGATATGTATGGGGAGCAATCCCCATACAAGATTTGCATGGAGCAAACAATGAAAAAGAAAATTTTATCTACACTAATTCCTGCAATTTTGCTTGCAGGTTGTAGTACAGAAGAAAATATAGCGAATACAGTTTCGAATGAGTCAGAAAAAACGTTAGTAGCTACGCCAGATTCAAATGGATACGAAATTATCACCCGCTTTATAAATGCAAACATTTATGCTGACACCAACGGAGACGGATTCCCTTCAGAGAAAGAGTTGTTGGGAAAAACCGGAGTCAATGGTGGTTTTTTTATCTCAGAAAGTATTGTTAAAGAACATGCTATTCTTCTTCAGGCGGTGGCGTATCAATCAAAGCTAGTTTCAAAACCGGCTCAACTCATTACGAAAAGTGCGCTTTTTGAAGCACCAAAAGGGAATACCTTTGTATCGCCATTGACGACCATTGTTGTTGATGAAGCAAAAAAACTTGCTGCTCGTGATGGGCTTACGCTAGAAGAGAGTTTGGCGGTCTCAGCAAAAAGTGTGTCTAATGCCTTGTCTCATATCGTTGATTTAGATACTGATGATGTGCTTGCATTTAATTATTTAAACGCTCAGACTCCAGCAGAACAACGTCTCGCAGTGGTCGCAAAATCGCTAGGCTACGCTTTCGCTGACGGACATCGTTCGTGGGGCATCGACCTGCTCAATGAGTTTATTGATGCGGCAAACAAAATGTCTGACCAGCAGTTGAACGATAAAAATAACTACATAAAAGCTCGAGTAGTTAATTTGGGTGATGGGCTTGGTTATATTCAATCGGTTGATATTGAAGTTGAGTTTAGTTTAAACCCTGCTCTTAAGGAAGCCCTAGATACTTACTTCTCATCACTCAGTTTTACGAAAAATACTGAAACAGCAACAACTAGTCGATCACTCAACGAATTTTTCTCTAATATTGATGATGCAAACATTGAAGTATTAGACATGAAAGGTAACAAAATTCAAAGCGTTGCTGGTATTTCTATTGCTGTAAATAAGGATGGGGCTGGAGATTCAGAAAATACGCCATCGAATGTATTTGAATTGGTGCTAGGCGGCATACCAACAGTGGTGGGCACACATCAGATAATTGTTAAGATCTCTAGTAATGAAAGTGGTGACTATGTGCTGCTACCATACTATATCGACATTCAACATCAGTATGCTCAAATAGAAAAGTCTTCTTCCTTTGACCAAGGTATTCTCGCGCTCTCCGCTAAATTTCCGTTGCAAATGAAAGCGGATGAAATTCATATAGTTGAAGTCGCAAAAGAAGAGCTTGAAGCACTGTTTAAGGCGCCTGAAGGTTCTGAGTTAGAAGTGATATTGGCAGGTGACGTCCCGTTCCTATGGGAGCAAAAAAAGAATATCGCAGAGCTGGCAGATCCCATTGTAGCTAATGAAAAGCTAACTAAGGATGAGAAGCTGGCAGAGTTAGATAAGTGGGTAGCTTATATTAAAGCGGGTAAAAATGGTGCTCAAATCCACATTACCGTTCAAGCTCAATACTCAGCCAAATCCGCTCAAGGTGAAGTGGAACAGGTTGTCTCAGCCATTGTAGAAGAAGTTGCTCAAGTTAGTGTGTTTGGTAGTGTCACAGATACGACAGCGAAAGCTCTTTCAGGAAAAACCTTTGTTCTTGAAGGTCACTTATTCTCCGAAAAAACAATGGATCATTATAAGTCGTGTTCTTTAGTTTCTTTCCAAAACGGTACAATATCGCTCTCTGAGTTTAAGGTTACTGACTTTGAAAAGTGTGATTTAAGCGTACCCCTACAAGAAGCTGGCTCTTATACTCAAGATTACGATGGTCTGATTGCGACGATAGGTGACCAGAAATACCATTTCAGCGCTGTTGCTCTCACAACTAAAGTTGAAGTAGAGAGTAAAGAAGGTGAAATTATAGAAGATGAGCAGCCGACGGGTGAAATAGCTCTGATTCGAACTGCAGCTGACAACCCATTTAGTAAACAACGTATGGTTCTAGTGGATGTAAGTTCTCCACTGGTTGATAGCTTTTTTGCCAACTCTACGGTGTTCCCAGGTATTGCCAGAGTGCAAGCACCAAACGGAAATTTCTATAATATCGATGGTGAAGACATTTGGGATCACCGTGATATTAAAGCGACGGTAGCTTATTCGCTTGGTGAAAACCCTCAGTTGACCCTTCGTTTTTCTGAAAGCTGCCCAAGTCTGCGCTTAGATAGTTATAGTACTTATTCACAATCACCAGTTATGTCAATCGGTGCTTATTCAAACACAGGGGCAGAAGTGACAGCATATACGATTATTAATGGTGAAAATGAACCGACTTGTACATTCAAGTATGATCTCAGCGATCTCTCGCCTGCATTCTTAACAGAGAGTAGCTATTTTGATGTAGTATTTAGCAAGCAGCCTAAATCAAACTACTTTTACTGGTCTAAAGCTAATGCTGAAGGCTCTTCTAACACCGTATATAGAACGAACGTTATGAATTATGTCCAGAGCTTGGCTTTACGTGCCACACCAATTGTAGAGGAAGTGATTGCACCTTAAGCGTAAAGTTCGAGAATATTAAGCCCGCTGAGACGCGGGCTTTTTTTTGATGCCTGATGCTCTAAGCTGGCACACCACTATGAAACTTAAAGTCATCGTCTGGCGAAGAGATAAGTTGCGCTTCGATTTTGCCAAAATAGGTGATTCTTGCGCTGATATCTTTTCCTGCGATTTGCTCGGCTAACGAGAGATAATCTTGGTAATGCCTGGCTTCTGAGCGCAGCAAAGAGATGTAAAATTTCGCGATTTCATCATCCATGTGCGGAGCCAGTTTGGCGAAGCGTTCACAAGAGCGGGCCTCGATATAGCCACCGATGATCAACTTATCAATCAGTGTCTCAGGTTCGTGAGTCTTCATGTGTGAGAGCAAACCTTTTGCATAGCGGCTGGCCGGAATGCTTTGATATTCAATCCCACGGCTTTGCATGATTTCCAGTACCTGATAAAAGTGATGCAGTTCTTCTTTGATAAGCAACACCATCTTATCTATCAGATCTTGGCTGTATGGTGAGTTCGATTTGGCTATAATCGCTTTAGAAATATTGCTCTTTCCCTTGAGTGTTTCAATCGAGCCAATCCCCCGATAAGCAAAATCTTCATAGGGTTTAAACCAATCCAGCAGTGTGTGCGCGCTTTCTTTATCAACCGCGTATTTGCGGATAAGATACATGGCAGATTGGCCTGCTTTCAACTCACACAGTAAGTGATCGAGCAAAATAGTGGCTAGATTTTCTGGCTTTTTGGCTTGCTCAACCCATTCATCCGGTGTTTCACAGTGCAAAAAAGCGTGGATAGGCGCGAGTAGCTCCTGATAGGCATTGAGACTGATCATAGTTCTGTTCTAACAAAGTAAAAAGGCCGCCAATGGCGACCTTGTTGATTGGAAACCTGGAAGCGGATTCTACCACTTTTTCTTGTCACCGAAGAGTGCATCCATATCGTTATTGCGCTCTTTATCTTCCATCTGCTGCAACTCTTCAGCGTGCTTGTCGGAACGACGTTTATCGAGCTCACTGAGCATCATATCAAGCTTCTCTTTGGCTTGGATGGAGTAGGCGTCGTTTTTGGTGCTAAGGACGTCAATGCCTTTACGCAGAAGTTGCACCGCGGTACCAGCTTGCCCACGAGCAATCGAGTCATTGGCACGTTTAATCACGTTTTCGATGTTAATGCGGATCTGCATGGTTTCCAAACGAGCGTTTTCTTCTACATAGGCTTGGGTTTCAAAACGGCCTTTGTTGTGTTCATTTCGTATGGTGTCACGTAAGCGCTTAACCAATTTGAGCATCACAATGGCTTGCTTGTCGCTGGTGGGCACTTTAAACGCGGTGCTTTCACCGCCTTGATAGTTGTTCTTCAGATGTTCAATCTGCTGCTTCATGCCTTCAACTCGCTGTGCGAGCTGTTTGCTCTTAGGATCTAACGCCGACATATTTTCCAGCGCATCTAGGATGCGATTGTTTAGGCAGACAAGCAATTCCTTACTAAAAGGAATATGGTGCGCATGGCCAATCAGCTCTTCAGTGGCATCTATGACAGCGACATAGCGGGCGGATTCCTGTCGTTTCGCGGTTTCCACTTTGACCTTGTACTGAAGCATGATGTTGTAACCAAGAACCAGAACCAGTAATACGGCGACCAAAGCGATAATTAAACCAATATTCATATCTGTGTGTGTCTGCTTTTATTATTGACGGCTAACAAGTAAGGATACACGAACACAAGGCATTCATGCACCTATTAATCATATTCTTAGTGATTATTGCTGTTCTGAAAAAGATTAGTAATCAAAACTTACGAATCGAAGTAAAGAATGAGGCGTGGATTGCAAAATAGTCGTCTGGTCGCATCCTGAGCTGTGAGGGGATAGAAAGTTTGTAATTTCGCTGTTCTTTATACGTTATCCACGTTATAACTTATTATTATATTTGAGAACCTAAAATGCATGGTTTTTACTCATGTGGATGAAGTTTAGTTATGAGTAACGGACTACAAGGCGACTATGAAACTGCAACAACTGAAATACATTGTTGAGGTTGTGAACCACAATCTCAATGTGTCTGCGACAGCAGAGAGTCTGTATACCTCGCAGCCGGGTATCAGTAAGCAAGTGCGATTGCTGGAAGATGAGCTGGGTATCCAAATCTTTGAGCGAAGTGGGAAACATCTTACTCAAGTGACTCGAGCGGGTGAGGACATCGTGCGGATTTCCCAAGAAATTCTCGCGCGAGTAGAAAGTATCAAAGCCGTGGCTGGTGAGCACACTCACCCGGAAATGGGCACACTGAACATCTCAACGACCCACACTCAGGCCCGCTATGCGTTACCGGATGTGATTAAAGGCTTTACCGCTCGCTATCCGAAAGTTTCTCTGCACATGCATCAAGGTACACCGAGCCAAATGTCAGAGGCGATAGCTAAAGGCACGGCTAACTTCGCCATTGCGACTGAAGCTCTGCATCTGTACCAAGATGCCGTCATGTTGCCTTGCTACCATTGGAATCGCTCAATTGTTGTGCCGAAAGATCATCCGCTGGCGCGCAAAGAGAAGGTGACTATTCAAGACTTAGCGACTTACCCATTGGTGACGTACGTATTTGGTTTCACAGGGCGCTCTGAGTTAGATACGGCGTTTAATCGTGTCGGCCTCACTCCGAAAGTCGTCTTTACCGCGACGGATGCCGATGTGATCAAAACTTACGTGCGTATGGGCATTGGCGTTGGTGTCATTGCCAGTATGGCAGTCGATAAAGAGCAGGATAAAGATTTGGTCTCGATTGATGCCAGCCACCTGTTTGGTGCCAGCACCACCAGTATCGGTTTTCGTCGAGGGACTTTCTTGCGCTCTTATATGTACGATTTTATGGAACGTTTTGCACCGCATCTGACTCGCCCTGTGGTTGAGCAGGCGATCTCGCTCAAATCGAACGCGGAAATTGAAGAGATGTTTAAAGATATCGTCCTCCCAGTACGCTAAGCGCTTTCCAATCGTATCGACTTCCTCCAAAATACTCGCTTGTTTTGGGGGAAGTATGCAGGCTCAATTTCATTTCATAAACGACTGGTTGCTAGAAAACCAAGATTTCTGGCGCTTCGAACCATTTCACCGCAGCTTAGCCAGCACTCTGCCTTGGCAAGCTTCCCATCCTGAACTTTGCAATTGGCTGTCTTTGTTGAGCCATCAGCAAATCGCACAACTTAAAACACAGCCAGATATACTGGAGGAGCAGCTAAAGCCTTTCTTCCCTAGCTTATCTATTGTGAAAGGTATGCTAGATGTTGCTTCGCTCACTGAAACAGAAATCAGCCTATCACCCATGATCAGTAACGGCATTCCAGGTCGAAAACTGCAGCAAATTAACTCGATGGGAGCGGTTTGCCTGAATCACCACGTCGGTGATTCGTGGTTAGAATGGTGTGCGGGGAAAGGGTACCTCGGGCGGGTCTTGGCAGGTGAAAGTCAGCAGCCTGTTACCAGTTTTGAATATCAGCATGCTTTGTGTGAAGAGGGCCAGAAAGCGGCAAACGAGCTCAATCTAGAGATGTCGTTTGTCCAAGGCGATGCGTTTGATGGGCGATCTAAGCGGTTTTTTCACCCCAATCAACACGCAGTTGCGCTTCACGCGTGCGGTGATCTGCACGTTCGCCTGATACAGCACGGCGCGAGCGCTAACGTTGCTGCAATGAGCATTGCGCCCTGCTGTTATCATTTAATTCAGGATGAAGCTTATCAAGCGTTATCGATACCCGCGCAGCAATCCAAACTGAAGCTGAGTAAAAAAGAGCTACGCATTCCTCTGCAACAAACCGTTACCGGTGGTGAGCGTGTCAAACGCCAACGTGAGCAGGAAATGATTTATCGACTTGCTTTTGATCTGATATGCCGAGAGCAGTTGCAGTTGGAAGAGTACGTGCCTGTGCCCAGTGTTAAAAAATCGCAATTAAATGCAGGTTTTGAAGCATTTTGCCACTGGGCCGCGAAGCAAAAGTCGTTGTGTTTGCCTAAGGTCGATTATGGCCGTTTTGAGACATTGGGTGAAGAGCGCTTCTGGCGTATGGAGCGATTGAGCCTAGTGCAGCAAATTTTTCAGCGTCCGTTGGAAATGTGGCTAGTCTATGACCGAGCGTTGTTTTTGCAGCAGCACGGTTACCATGTCGATCTGTTCACCTTTTGCGAACGCAGGGTTACACCAAGGAATCTGCTGATCCAAGCGCGAAAAATGGCACCTACCAAGCAACATTGCTATGAAATTGATTTTTAGATAGATCTTTTATTCATAATTTATATTAATAAAGGAATAAAAAAGCTCGCATCAGTAGCGAGCTTTTTGCGTTTCTAGCCGAGTGCTCGACTAGCAGGACAACCTTAGTTGAACATAGCAATAGCGTCAGCTGGTGCGATGTACTCAAGGTTGAAGTTGTCTGCAACTTCTTTACAAGTGACTTTGCCGTGAATGACGTTCAAGCCTTTTAAGAAGCCTTTGTCGTCGGTCAGCGCACGCTGGTAACCCAGATTAGCCAGTTTCACGATGTAAGGGAGGGTGGCATTGTTCAATGCGAAGGTGGACGTACGTGCAACTGCACCTGGCATGTTGGCCACGCAGTAGTGAACCACGTCATCAACGATGTAGGTAGGTTCTGCGTGAGTGGTCGCGTGAGACGTTTCAAAGCAGCCGCCTTGGTCAATCGCCACGTCAACCACCGCCGAGCCTGGTTTCATTTTCGCAATGTGCTCTTTAGTTACCAGTTTTGGCGCTGCTGCACCCGGAATTAATACGGCACCGATAACAAGATCCGCTTCTAGAACGTGCTTCTCGATCGCATCTTCTGTAGAATAAACCACTTTAGCGCGACCTTGGAATTCTTCGTCCAGTTTACGAAGCGTGTCTACGCTACGGTCAAGGATAGTGACATCCGCACGTAGACCAACCGCCATGCGCGCTGCGTTCGCGCCCACAACGCCGCCGCCGATAACAACGACTTTTGCTGGTTCAACGCCAGGTACACCGCCCAGAAGAAGACCACGACCGCCGTGAGACTTCTCAAGAGTCTGTGCGCCAGCTTGGATAGACATGCGACCAGCAACTTCAGACATCGGTGCGAGTAGTGGCAAGCGACCCATATGATCTGTTACAGTCTCATAGGCTATGCAGACAGCTTTGCTCTTGATTAGCTCTTCAGTTTGTGGAAAATCTGGGGCTAAGTGTAAATAGGTAAATAAAATTTGCCCTTCACGAAGCATTGCTCGTTCGACAGCTTGAGGTTCTTTAACCTTTACAATCATTTCTGCTTTCGCAAACACGTCAGCAGCAGTAGGAAGAATGGATGCGCCTGCAGCAATATAGTCATCGTCTGAAAAACCGATGCCTGCGCCGGCATTAGTTTCAACAAACACTTGGTGACCATGAGAGATCACTTCTCTCACGCTGGCTGGGATCATGCCAACACGGTATTCATGGTTCTTGATTTCCTTTGGAACGCCAATAATCATCCTGACTCCTTAAGTTATTATGGTTGTATTGACTATGTGTAGGGTAGTATTGTCGAATTAACGCCTAGTATAGATGGGTTTAAATAAAATTTGATACTGAATATTAAAAAGTTGTAGTATATTTTTTTGCAAGGAAGTAATAAGGTGGAATAAAAAATGGCAGACAACTACAAAAAGCCGTCCAAGGATCTAGACCGTATCGACCGCAACATTCTGAATGAGTTGCAAAAAGATGGTCGAATTTCAAACGTAGAACTCTCAAAACGCGTAGGCCTCTCGCCAACGCCGTGTTTGGAGCGTGTGCGCCGTCTCGAACGTCAAGGTTACATCACGGGTTATACCGCGTTGTTGAACCCTCAGTATCTTGACGCTTCTCTATTGGTATTTGTTGAGATTACGTTAAACCGTGGTGCACCGGATGTGTTTGAGCAATTCAACACCGCAGTGCAAAAGCTCGATGATATCCAAGAGTGTCATCTGGTTTCTGGTGACTTCGACTATTTGCTGAAAACCCGTGTATCTGACATGGGGGCATACCGTAAATTGTTGGGTGACACGCTTTTGCGTCTACCGGGTGTGAACGACACGCGAACCTACGTGGTTATGGAAGAAGTGAAGCAAAGCAATCAACTGGTGATTAAAACCCGTTAAATTCTTGTAAGGAAAGCAGGTTATATGCCTGCTTTCGCAGACGAGACGTTGGGTTTTTCCTTTCGATGTGGTTAAATCAACTTATTAATCCGAGCGGCTTTGGCCGCTCGGAGTGTTTCAGATTAATAATGATTCAAGTTGATTTATGTTCAAAGAGAACGCGAAGAAAGTCGAAACGATTATAAAAACAAGCGAAGAGCCTCAGTCTTCCCGTCTGAACGGTTTTCAACGTCTGAAAGAGTGCGGTCTGATCCTCGGTGTGCTCAGCTCTGTTTTGCTGGCGACAGCACTCATCACTTTCAGCCCAGCCGATCCTTCTTGGTCGCAAACGGCATGGGGTGGGGGAATTAGCAATGCCGGTGGCATTTTAGGCGCTTGGATCGCCGATACCCTCTTTTTCGCTTTTGGCTTGTTAGCCTACCCACTTCCTTTGTTACTTACCATCGCCGCGTGGGTGTTTTTCCGCAAACGAGATGAAGACGAACACATCGACTTGATGCTGTGGGGGACGCGTCTACTTGGCCTCGTGATCCTAATTCTGACCAGCTGTGGTTTGGCAGACATCAATTTCGATGATATTTGGTATTTCTCCTCTGGTGGCGTGATTGGCGATGTCTTGACTAACTTGGCCTTACCTGTACTCAATTTATTAGGCACCACGTTAGTGCTGCTCTTTTTATGGGGGGCGGGCTTTACCTTGCTGACCGGGATTTCTTGGTTGGCCATTGTTGAATCGCTCGGTAATCTGGCCATTGGGTTGTTTGTTTGGCTAGTCAACAAAGTGCGTGGTGACGCGGGGGAGACATTAGAGCCTCAGCTACAAAACATCAGCTTAGAACGTGAGTCGTTAGACACGCCCAATGTGAGCGAGAAAACGCAAGACTTGCCGCAGCACCATGACGAAGAATACCTTGAAGAGCCAGCGATGGCCGCTTCGCCGCAAACTGACTATCCCATCCATATGCCTTCTCAGGCAAATTATCATGCAGACATCGCCGCAGAAATTCCGCAAGAAACGCGCAGTCAAAAGCTGACAGCGACGATTGAGGAGTTGGAGCAAGAGGCGATGTTTGCCGATGACATGCCAGCCGAATTGCCCTCGTATTCAGAGCCTGTGACGGTGACATCTTACACGGCAAGGTCGCCAGCAGAATCAGCGCCAGAGAGCGCAGAGCTGCCATGGTCTCAAGATGAGCCATCGTTTGAGCCTGTCATTTCGGCCTCCGAGCTGGATAAGATTGGGGATGAAGTGGTTGAGCCACATCGACGTGAGCCAGTAATGTCGAGCTTGGAAGACGAACTCGATTCACCGCCTTGGATGCAAGAGCCAGAAGAGTATCAAGCGCAAACTCCATTTGGGCAGCAGTCGTGGTCTTTGTCAGAAACAGAGACATCCGCACCTTATGAAAATGAGGAGAGTGAAGAAGAGCCTCAAGTCGATGAAGATGTCACCGCTTTTCAGAATATGGTCAGCCAAGCTCAGCAAAACATGGCAGGGGCAAACAATCCGTTCTTAATGAAAAAAGAGCAGAACCTGCCTGTACCACAAGAGCCGTTGCCGACGTTAGAGCTGCTTTATCATCCAGAAAAGCGAGAAAATTTCATCGATAAAGAAGCGCTGGAGCACATTGCACGTTTGGTGGAGTCAAAACTGGCCGATTACAAGATTAAAGCGCGCGTTGTGGGGATTTTCCCTGGCCCTGTGATTACGCGCTTTGAGTTGGATTTGGCACCAGGGGTGAAGGTTAGCCGCATTTCCAGCCTGTCGATGGACTTGGCGCGCTCGCTGTCTGCTATGGCGGTGCGTGTTGTCGAGGTGATCCCCGGCAAGCCGTATGTCGGTCTCGAACTGCCCAACATGAGCCGCCAGACCGTCTATCTCTCTGATGTGATTGCGAGCCCTCAGTTTGAGCAGGCAACTTCACCGACGACCGTGGTTCTGGGGCAAGATATTGCGGGCGAAGCTCTGGTGGCGGATTTGGCGAAAATGCCGCATGTGCTGGTGGCGGGCACGACAGGTTCTGGTAAATCTGTCGGGGTCAACGTGATGATCCTGAGCATGCTGTATAAAGCCAGCCCGGAAGAGGTGCGCTTTATCATGATCGACCCGAAAATGCTTGAGTTGTCTGTCTACGAAGGCATTCCGCATCTGTTGGCCGAAGTGGTTACCGACATGAAGGATGCTTCTAACGCGCTACGCTGGTGTGTGGGTGAGATGGAGCGTCGCTATAAACTGATGTCGGTGATGGGTGTCCGTAACATTAAAGGCTTTAATGAAAAGCTGAAAATGGCCACAGAAGCGGGTCATCCGATTCACGATCCGCTGTGGCAAGACGGCGACAGCATGGACACGGAACCGCCATTACTGGAAAAACTGCCCTACATTGTCGTGGTCGTCGACGAGTTTGCCGACCTGATAATGGTGGTGGGTAAAAAAGTGGAAGAGTTGATCGCACGTTTGGCGCAAAAGGCTCGCGCGGCGGGTATTCACTTGATCCTCGCGACCCAACGCCCGTCAGTTGACGTGATCACTGGTTTGATCAAAGCAAACATTCCAACGCGTGTGGCGTTTACCGTGTCAACCAAAACGGACTCACGGACCATTTTGGACCAAGGCGGCGCGGAATCGCTACTGGGAATGGGCGATATGCTCTATTTGCCTCCCGGTTCAAGTCACACTATTCGCGTTCATGGTGCGTTTGCTTCCGATGACGATGTGCATGCCGTGGTAAATAATTGGAAAGCGCGTGGTAAACCCAATTATATCGAAGAGATTGTCAGCGGCGATCAAGGCCCCGAAGCGCTGTTGCCGGGTGAACAGATGGAAAGCGACGATGAATTGGACCCTCTATTCGATCAAGTCGTAGAGCACGTGGTTCAATCGCGTCGTGGCTCTGTGTCTGGCGTTCAACGTCGCTTTAAAATTGGTTATAACCGAGCAGCACGGATCGTAGAGCAACTCGAAGCGCAGGGCATTGTCAGCGCGCCGGGCCATAACGGCAATCGAGAAGTCCTAGCTCCCGCGCCACCCAGAGATTAGTGAACTTACGGATTGAATCGCCGTCCAATAACACGAGTTTTCTCGCCACAAGTTGTAGAAAGGTAGAAAAATGAAGAAATGGTTTACGTTGATGTTTCTAACCGCGTCGGTAATGGCTTCCCCACAGGAGGAGCTCAGCAACCGCTTGGCGATCAACGATGGCTTTAGCGCCCAATTTTCCCAAACGGTCCTCAGCCCCGAAGGGGAAACCATTATGGAAGGGGAAGGAACCGTTGAAATTGCTCGTCCGAGTCTGTTTCGCTGGAACACCACTTTCCCGGATGAAAACCTGTTAGTTTCCGATGGCAAAACCCTCTGGTACTACAGCCCTTTTATTGAACAGGTCAGCATTTACTGGCAAGAGCAAGCGACGGAGCAAACCCCCTTTGTTCTACTCACACGCAATCGAGCCAGTGATTGGCAGAATTATCGCGTTGAGCAACAAGGCAATGTCTTTACCTTAAGCCCGAAAGCAGTCGATTCGACCCAAGGCCAGTTTCAAATCGATATCGATGCCAAAGGCATCGTCAATGGCTTTAATGTGATTGAACAAGATGGCCAAAAAGGGCTGTTCAAGTTCAGCCAAGTGAAGCTGGGCAAACCGAATGCAGACAGATTTACCTTCGCCATTCCAGAGGGAGTGGAAGTGGATGATCAAAGGAATTAATCGCTCGTGACCAATTACACGTTAGATTTTTCAGGGGACGAGGATTTTCGTCCCCTTGCTGCTCGTATGAGGCCAGAAACGGTAGAACAGTATATCGGTCAGCAACATATTCTTGGGCCGGGAAAGCCGCTGCGCCGAGCTTTGGAAGCCGGCCATTTGCACTCGATGATTCTTTGGGGCCCACCCGGCACGGGTAAAACCACCTTGGCTGAAGTGGCCGCAAACTACGCCAATGCGGAAGTTGAGCGCGTTTCTGCGGTGACATCGGGGGTCAAAGAGATCCGTGCGGCGATTGAAAAAGCGCGTGAAAACAAACTTGCTGGGCGACGAACCATTTTGTTTGTCGATGAGGTGCACCGCTTTAATAAATCTCAGCAGGATGCCTTTTTGCCCCACATTGAAGATGGCACGGTGACGTTTATTGGTGCGACCACAGAAAACCCTTCTTTTGAACTTAACAACGCATTACTGTCGCGAGCGCGAGTTTACAAGCTCACGTCACTTAGTCGCGATGAAATCTTGCTTGCGCTGCGTCAAGCGATAGAAGACAAGTCGCGCGGGTTGGGTAATATTTCTGCGCATTTTGCCGACAACGTCCTAAGTCGCCTCGCTGAGTTGGTGAATGGTGACGCGAGAATGTCACTCAACTATCTGGAACTGCTCTACGACATGGCCGAAGAAAACGCGCAAGGCGAAAAGCAGATCACCTTGGCGCTGTTGGCGGAAGTGGCGGGAGAAAAAGTCTCCCGCTTTGATAACAAAGGCGATATTTGGTACGACCTGATCTCCGCGCTGCATAAGTCGATTCGCGGATCGAATCCCGATGCGGCCTTGTATTGGGCTGCGCGAATGATTGCCGCAGGTTGTGATCCACTCTACATCGCCCGCCGTCTGCTGGCGATTGCGTCTGAAGACGTTGGTAATGCGGATCCGAGAGCGATGCAAGTGGCGCTCGCCGCGTGGGATTGTTTCACCCGTGTAGGTCCGGCAGAAGGTGAACGCGCTGTTGCACAGGCGATCGTCTACTTAGCCTGCGCGCCGAAAAGCAATGCCGTGTATACCGCGTGGAAACAAGCGCTGGCCGATGCCCACAACTTGCCCGAATATGAGGTGCCATTCCATTTGCGCAACGCGCCAACCGGACTGATGAAAGATCTCGGCTACGGTGAAGGCTATCGCTACGCACATGATGAGCCCGGGGCTTACGCTGCGGGAGAATGCTACCTTCCATTAGAAATGGCATCACGTAAGTACTATCAGCCAACAAACCGCGGTTTAGAGGGCAAAATCGCGGAAAAGTTAGATTACCTGGCTAATTTAGACGCAAATAGCCCACAAAAGCGCTATGAAAAGTAGGCGTTTTTGGATACATTTATTTGGTTAATTTTTTCAACGTGTTCGTCTGGATTGAGCACGTCATTTCACAACAAAAAGCATAGGATTAACAATGCTGGATTCTAAATTACTTCGTACAGAGCTGGATGAAACAGCTGCTAAACTGGCGCGTCGTGGCTTTAAGCTGGACGTAGAGACTATTCGTGAACTTGAAGAACAACGTAAGTCCATTCAAGTAGAAGTTGAAAATTTACAATCCACGCGTAACTCCATCTCCAAGCAAATTGGTCAGCTTATGGCCGCTGGCGACAAAGAAGGCGCAGAAGCGGTTAAGCAGCAAATCGGTTCTCTAGGTTCTGATCTGGATGCGAAGAAAGTCGAACTTGACGCGTTGATGGCAAAACTGGAAGAGATCACGCTTTCTGTTCCAAACCTGCCAGCCGATGAAGTACCAGATGGCAAAGATGAAAACGACAACCTAGAAATCTCTCGCTGGGGTGAGCCGAAAACTTACGACTTCGCAGTGAAAGATCACGTTGACCTAGGCGAAATGGGCGGTGGTTTAGACTTCGCAAGCGCAGTAAAAATCACGGGCGCACGCTTTATCGTAATGAAAGGTCAGTTTGCCCGTCTGCACCGTGCAATCGCTCAGTTTATGCTGGATCTGCACACAGAAGAGCATGGCTATACAGAAATGTACGTGCCTTACCTAGTTAACGCAGACAGCCTATTCGGCACAGGTCAACTGCCTAAATTTGGTAAGGATCTGTTCCATACTGAGCCGTTGACGGAAAAAGCCAGTGACGAAGAGCCGCGCAAGCTTTCTCTTATTCCAACGGCCGAAGTTCCTGTGACTAACTTAGTGCGTGATACCATCACGGACGAAGCGGATCTGCCAATCAAGATGACGGCACATACGCCGTGTTTCCGCTCTGAAGCGGGCTCTTACGGCCGTGATACGCGCGGTTTGATCCGTATGCATCAGTTCGACAAAGTGGAACTGGTTCAAATCACCAAACCTGAAGACTCAATGAGCGCCTTGGAAGAGCTGACTGGTCATGCAGAAAAAGTACTGCAGCTGCTCGAGCTACCTTACCGTAAAGTGCTACTTTGTACTGGCGACATGGGTTTCGGTTCTCACAAGACTTACGACTTAGAAGTGTGGGTGCCTGCGCAAAATACCTACCGTGAAATCTCTTCATGCTCAAACATGTGGGATTTCCAAGCTCGTCGCATGCAAGCACGCTTCCGTCGTAAAGCAGAGAAGAAACCAGAGCTGGTGCATACTCTAAACGGCTCTGGTTTGGCCGTTGGTCGTACTATGGTTGCGATTCTTGAAAACAACCAAGAAGCAGACGGCCGTATTGCTATCCCTACAGTGCTGCAGAAATACATGGGCGGCGCAACGCACATCGGTTAATTTGATCAAATAAATATCAAACCCAGCCTCTGCGCTGGGTTTTTTATATCAAAAAACACTCTTCCCTTTGTAACGCGCTCTCGATGGCGTTGACCAATTGTTCAATATGCTCTCGCTCACTGATAAAGGGCGGCATGATATAGATCAGTTTGCCAAATGGACGAATCCACACGCCGAGCTCGACAAACAGAGCTTGGACCACTTCCATATTGACTGGACGATGAGTTTCAACTACGCCAATCGCGCCTAGCCAGCGCGTCTCTTTGACGATTGGGTAGGCTTGCAGTGATGGCAGTAATTGAGAAAACAGCTGTTCAATCTCACTCGTTTGCTTCTGCCAATCTCCTTGTTCGATTAGCTCTAAACTCGCCGTTGCAACCGCGCAGGCGAGGGGATTGCCCATGAATGTCGGCCCATGCATAAAGCAGCCAGCTTCCCCGCTGCACACGGTGTCGGCGACCTGTTTGCTGGTCAAGGTAGCGGACAGCGTCATATAGCCGCCCGTCAACGCTTTTCCTACGCACAAAATGTCTGGTTGAATATCCGCGTGTTCGCAAGCAAACAGTTTGCCCGTGCGGCCAAAACCCGTGGCGATTTCATCGGCAATCAGCAGCAGGCCATATTGGTCACAAGCCGATCGGACGCCTTTTAAAAACTCAGGATGATAGATACGCATGCCGCCCGCACCTTGGACGATAGGCTCTAAGATCACCGCCGCTACCTGAGCATGGTGCTGGTCGATTTGCTGTGTGAAATCGGCTAAATCGTCTGGGTTCCACTCATCCCAAAAACCGACAGTAGGTGAATCAGCGAAAATGTGCTCTGGTAAAAAACCTTTGTATAAAGAGTGCATGGAGTTGTTAGGGTCGGTGACCGACATTGCGGCGAACGTGTCACCGTGATAGCCGTGGCGTAACGTGAGGAACTTAGGGCGAGACTCGCCTTTGGCGTGCCAATATTGCAACGCCATTTTCAAACTCACTTCCACAGCCACTGATCCCGAATCGGCTAAGAAGACGTGCTCAAGGTTGCTCGGTGCGAGTGACAGCAGTTTCTTGCATAGATTAATGGCGGGTTGGTGCGTGATGCCACCAAACATGACATGGGAAACTCGATCAATCTGAGCGTGCGCCGCAGCGTTCAGGTGTGGATGGTTATAGCCATGAATGGTTGACCACCATGAGGACATGCCGTCAACCAGCGTTCGACCGTCCTCTAACTGCAGTGTCACACCTTGCGCGGCACTGACCGGATAGCAGGTCAGAGGTGTTAAGGTTGAAGTGTAAGGATGCCAGATGTGGCGGCGGTCGAAGGCTAAATCCATGTGTTGTTCCAATAACTTGATGTTTAAAAAATAACCCAATGTAAACTTTGTTGTGTTTGATTTCGTTGACAGTTTATCGGGACTCAGTAGACTGTCAACAAAACGAAAACGACTTAACAAAAAGTTACGCAAGGAATACACGTGGAAGTACGTCACAACTGGACTCATGCGCAAGTGCGTGAGCTAATGGATAAGCCTTTTATGGATTTGCTTTTTGCAGCGCAGCAAGTTCACCGTCATTACCATCCCGCCAACCAAGTGCAAGTCAGCACTTTGCTGTCGATTAAAACCGGCGCTTGCCCTGAAGATTGCAAGTATTGTCCGCAGAGTGCCCGTTATCAAACGGACGTTGAGAAAGAGCGTTTAATGGAAGTCGAACGGGTGCTGGATGCCGCGCAGAAAGCGAAAAACGCAGGTTCTACGCGTTTTTGTATGGGTGCTGCGTGGAAAAATCCGAAAGAGCGTGATATGCCGCTGCTCAAAGAGATGATCCAAGGCGTTAAAGGGATGGGGCTAGAAACCTGTATGACGCTGGGCATGCTCACGCCCGAACAAGCGAATCAGCTTGCCGAAGCGGGCCTTGATTATTACAACCATAACCTTGATACCTCGCCAGAGTTTTACGGCAACATCATCACCACTCGCACCTATCAAGATCGCCTAGATACACTTTCTCACGTGCGTGACGCGGGAATGAAAATCTGTTCTGGCGGTATCATTGGCATGGGTGAGAGTGCCCATGACCGCGCCGGATTGCTGGTGGAATTAGCCAACTTGCCAGTGCATCCGGAAAGTGTGCCGATCAATATGCTGGTCAAAGTCAAAGGGACGCCTCTGGAAAGCGCAGAAGATGTCGATCCTTTTGACTTTATTCGCTTAATTGCCATCGCCCGCATCATGATGCCGCAATCGGCGGTACGTCTCTCTGCTGGCCGCGAAAATATGAATGAGCAGATGCAAACCTTATGCTTTATGGCGGGTGCCAACTCCATTTTCTACGGTTGCAAACTTTTGACCACTCCCAATCCATCCGAAGACAAAGACATGTTGCTGTTTAACAAGCTGGGGATTAACCGCCAGCAAGTGTCGCAAAAACCGGATGAAATTGAAGAAAACGACTTGCTTGATCGCGTGGTAGAACGAGTGGCTGCTCGTCCGGCGAAAGACGACCTGTTTTATGACGCCAGCGTTTAAGTCCAGAATTGAAGGCGCGCTTTCGCAAAGAGCGCAGCAAGGTTTGAGCCGGCGCACTCAGGTGATTTTCTCTGGCAACCAAACCGAGCTCGAATGTGATGGCAAACGCTATATCAACTTCTCTGCCAATGATTATCTCGGCTTAGCAAACGACCAGTCGCTAGTACGCGCATGGCAGCAAGGACTGAGTTTATACGGCTGTGGCAGTGGTGCGTCGCCGATAGTGACGGGGTTTTCCCCGGCGCACAGCAACCTCGAAGCAGCCTTATGTGATTGGTTAGGCTTTGAACGGGCCATCTTGTTTGGCTCGGGCTTTGCGGCCAATCAAGCCATGTTGTTCAGTTTGTTAGAAAAAGGCGATTTTCTTTACCAAGATAAACTTAATCACGCCTCTTTGCAGGAAGCTGGCCACCTTTCGCCCGCGACGATGAAACGGTGGAAGCATAACGACACTCATCATCTCGATACTTTTCTGGATGCCAAAGGGCGCAGCCTTGTGGTTACTGAGGGCGTTTTCAGTATGGATGGCGATCTCGCTCCGTTGGCAAACATCGCTCAGGTCGCCAAGCAAAAAAACGCTTGGCTGGCGATCGATGATGCGCACGGCATTGGCGTGCTTGGTGAGGAGGGGCGGGGCAGTTGCGATCTGGCTGCGATTAAACCAGAGCTTTTGGTGGTCACTTTTGGCAAAGCGTTCGGCTTGTCCGGTGCGGCGATCTTATGCGACCAATCCACTGGCGACTATCTGGCCCAATTTGCCCGTCATCATGTCTATTCGACGGCGATTCCACCCGCTCAGGCGTTTGCCTTAACACACGCGATTGAGATGATACGTACGCAACGTTGGCGAAGAGAAAAGTTAGATGAGTTGCAACAAACGTATGCTCTGTTGCTGAAAAATGAGACGGGTTACGTGGATACATCGACACCAATAAAACCTTGGATTATAGGCGATGCACAACGCACGATGGCTATCTCTGATCACTGTCGACAGCAAGGCTTATGGCTGACGGCGATTCGTCCGCCAACGGTTTTGCAAGGAACTTCGCGTTTGAGAATTACCCTCACCGCTAACCACAGTGCCGAGCAACTTAGAGTGCTGGCTCGCAGTTTGCTGCAGGCGATGGGAGAGAGCAATTGAAGCAAGCAGAAAGTGTATTATTATCCGACACTGCCAATAGCGATAAACAGGCGATTGCATTGGCGTTTGGTAAAGCTGCGAAAACTTACGACCAACACGCAGCGTTTCAGCGTGATGTTGGCCACCGGTTACTAGAGAAAATGCCTGAAGACCTCACTGGGCGGCGTGTTTTAGATCTAGGCTGCGGTACTGGCTATTTCTCAGAGTTGCTGCGTGATAGGGGAGCTTCGGTGGTGTGCGCTGATCTCTCGTCACAGATGTTAGCAACGGCTCGCAAACGTTGTGGCGATTGGCGCGTCACCTATCAGGTTGCTGATGCCGAAGCTTTGCCTTTTTACGCCGCTGAATTTGATTACGTTTTTAGCAGCCTGGCTTTGCAGTGGTGTCAGGATTTGGCCTATCCGTTAAGAGAAATCAAACGCGTGCTCAAGCCAAAAGGCACGGCGTTTTTCTCCACATTGCTGGATGGTTCACTGCTGGAGCTGAAAACCGCGTGGAAAAAAATTGATGTATATCAACACGTCAACCATTTCATCTCTGCCAATCAGGTAAAAATTGCGTTAGCGCAATCTCATTGCCATAACCATCATCTAGACTTGACCGACATCACAGTTTGGTACCCATCAGCGTTTGCCGTGATGCGAGATCTCAAAGGTATTGGGGCGAATCACGTAAGTGGTCGTTCACATGGTTTAACCAGCCGCAAGGTATTGATGCAGGTTGAGCGCGAGTATCAAACATTTCAAAACCATCTGGGGCATGTACCGGCCAGTTATAAGGTTTGTTTAGGGGTTATAGAGATATGAGTAGGGCATTTTTTGTTGCAGGTACGGATACCGATGTTGGCAAAACCGTGGCTTCAAAAGCCATTCTTCATGCGTTGGCAGCGAGAGAGGTAAAAACGATCGGTTACAAGCCCGTGGCTGCGGGCAGTGAAAAAACCGCAGAAGGTTGGCGAAATTCCGATGCGCTGCATTTGCAAGCCGCTGCAACGGTTGACGTTGCCTATGAGGATGTTAATCCGTATGCGCTTGAACTACCCGCTTCTCCTCATATTGCGGCGAAACATGAACAGGTCACCATCGACTACGCCCTTCTAAGCAACAAATTGGCGCAGCATAAGCAAAATGCCGATGTGGTGTTAGTCGAAGGCGCTGGCGGTTGGCGTGTGCCCATCTCAGATGAAGAAAGTTTGTCTACTTGGGTGCAACAAGAGCAACTCGCCGTTATTTTGGTGGTCGGTATCAAGTTGGGTTGTTTAAGTCACGCTTTGTTGACGGCAGAAGTAATCAAATCCGATGGCTTGAATCTGATTGGCTGGGTGGCTAATCGAGTGAATCCGGGGACCGAACACTATGCCGACATCATTGAGATGTTAGAAACGCGGTTAGCGGTGCCTAAGCTCGGAGAAATTCCTTATATTCCCAAGGCAAAACGAAAAGATTTGGGTAAGTACATTGATGTAACAGTATTGCTTAGTTCATAACGAACTACATTTATCTGTCAGATAACAACGCAGAAGGGCCGCCCATTGGTAGCCCTTCTGCGTATTCAATACTTATTTATCTTGTACCAGCCCCATAAGAGCTTGCTGAGTATCAGAGAGTTGCTTGGCAACCTGCTGTTCTGTCGAAATGCCCAGTTGCTGCTTCGCTTCCTCTTCAGAAATTCCCAGATGGCAGCACAATAGATCAATCGCCATTTGATAGTTGTTTGACTCTACCATAATCATTCCCTTAGTTTGATGGATGACGTCAATCTCAATTCCCTACCTAGCTGTACTTCGAGAATTCATCGACGTTGTTTTGTCTGCTAGAGAATCTATCATGATCAACGAGAACCACAATAAGACCAAAGTCTAACGATTTCGTTTAAATAACTATGCATTATTTTTGCTTATTTTGCACATCATCACGCACTATGTATTAGTAAACAAATGTTGCAATTTATCGCTTAACCTTGTTTTAAAAAAATTAGACTATATCTATCAGTCAAAGAAGTCAGATCACACTGACGTTAAAGTAAAAAGCTTCCCTGGAGAAAAGTCATGAAGCGAGTCATGTTGTTCTTAATCACCAACCTAGCTGTCGTATTGGTACTGAGCTTAGTGTTGAATATTGTTTACGCCGTTACCGGAATGAAACCGGGTAGCCTATCCGGGTTACTGGTTATGGCGGCGGTGTTTGGTTTTGGTGGTGCGTTCATCTCGCTGATGATGTCAAAGAGCATGGCATTGCGCTCTGTTGGCGGCATGGTGATTGAAAGCCCACGTAACGAAACCGAACATTGGTTGCTGCAAACGGTTAGCCGTCAGGCGCAGCAGGCGGGCATTGGCATGCCGACGGTGGCCATCTACGATTCACCAGACATCAATGCGTTTGCCACAGGGGCGAAACGTGATGATTCACTGGTGGCTGTTTCAACCGGGCTGTTGCATAACATGACCCGTGATGAAGCTGAAGCGGTATTGGCCCATGAAGTGAGCCATATTGCCAATGGCGATATGGTGACCATGACGTTAATGCAAGGCGTAGTGAACACCTTTGTTATCTTCCTATCGCGATTTATTGCCAATCTAGTGGCTTCAAACGACGATGAAGAGGGCGAAGGCAGCAATATGATGGTCTACTTTGGTGTCTCTATCGCTCTGGAGTTGGTCTTTGGTTTCCTCGCTAGCTTTATCACCATGTGGTACAGCCGCCACCGTGAGTTCCACGCTGATGCAGGCGCGGCTCGCTTAGTGGGTAAAGAGAAAATGATTGCGGCGCTGGAGCGTTTGAAGATCAGCCAAGAGTCGAAACTGGATGGCACCATGATGGCGTTTGGCATCAATGGTAAACAGTCGCTGACTGAACTGCTGATGAGCCACCCGCCACTGGATAAACGAATCTCTGCTCTGCGTGGTGGACAGTTCTAACTCCAGTGCATCTTCTCTTACTCAAGGCTTGGTTGAAAAACCAAGCCTTTTTCGTATTCAGTGATCTCTACCCGTCTTTTTTGCGTATCAAATTGCACAACAAACTTATACAAAATAATTCTTGTACAACTTTGGTAAGCTGTTCTATCTTGTACGTAGATAAAAGTTGTACAACTAATCTGGGAGGCGGTGTTAATGGATGTATCACGGGTGGCGCAATGTTATCAAACCTTGAGTAAGGACAATCTGTTTTTACTTGAGCAGATTTACCACCAAGACGTGGTTTTTGAAGATGCTGCGCATCGTCTCGAAGGTTTTTCCAATCTCTTCCATTACTTTCAGGCTTTGTATCGCAATGTGATTCGCTGTGATTTCTCTATTCATGAGCGCTGCCAGGCGGAAGACAGAGGTTTTATTACCTGGACCATGACACTGCAACACCCCAAGCTCAAAAAAGGCTGTGCGATTGAAGTGCAGGGCGTTTCTCATCTGCATTTTTCTGAGGGTAAGGTGATTTATCACCGCGACTACTTTGATCTTGGCGAAATGCTTTATGAACATCTACCGCTGCTCGGCAGTGTGATTAAGGCGATTAAAAAGAGGCTAGGGCAATGAATACAGCGGTTTTCATTACTGGCGCGACTTCAGGCATCGGCAAAAAACTTGCCCAAGATTACGCGGCGAGTGGCGTTGATGTGATTGCGTGTGGGCGTAACCAAGCGGCATTGAATGAGCTGGCGGCATACAGCCCCCGTATTTCCTGCTTGCAATTTGACGTCACCGACTACGAGCAGACGAAGGAGACTTTGGCGGCTCTGCCTTTTACCCCAAGTATGTGGATTTTCAACGCTGGTGATTGCGAATACCTCGACCATGGCGTAGTAGATGCCAAATTGGTGGCAAGAGTGATGAATGTGAACGTGATGGGCGTGGTGAACTGCATTGAGGCTTGCCAGCATCACTTTCAAGCAGGGCATCGATTAGTGATTGTTGGCTCTATTGCCTCAGAGCTTGCGCTACCAAGAGCAGAAGCTTATGGCGCGTCGAAAGCTGCAGTGAGCTACTTTGCCAGAAGCTTAGCTCTGGATTTGCAACCCAAAGGTATCGCTGTCTCGGTGGTTTTTCCTGGGTTTGTACAAACACCTTTGACCGATAAAAACACCTTTGCTATGCCGATGATGATATCGGTCGATGAAGCGTCACAATCCATTCGAGCTCAACTGAATGCGGGTAAAGAGTACCTCTATTTCCCTGCGGGCTTTACCACCATCCTACGCTTAATTGCTTGCTTGCCTTATCGATGGCAAAGGTGGCTAACGTCAAAACTGCTGTTTAACAAAAAGGATCAAGCATGAAGATTGCGATCATAGGCACTGGCATTTCAGGCCTCACCTGCGGTTACTACCTGCACAAAGAACATGATGTCACTTTGTTCGAAGCCAACGATTATATCGGTGGTCACACCGCCACGGTGGAGATAGAAAAAGACGGACAGAACTACTCGATTGATACTGGGTTTATCGTTTATAACGACCGCACCTATCCCAACTTCATGAAAATGATGGACGAAATTGGTGTGCAAGGCTTGCCGACGCAGATGAGTTTCAGTGTGCGCAACGACAGCAATGGGCTGGAGTACAACGGACACACCGCCACCACGCTGTTTGCGCAAAAACGCAATTGGTTTAAGCCACAGTTTTATCGCTTTATCAGCGAAATCTTACGCTTCAACCGTCTGGCCAAGCAGGCGGCGCAGGATTCCTCAGCGCAAGTGCAGACACTCGGCGAGTTTTTGCAGTTACATAGCTTCAGTGACTACTTTAGTGATAACTATATTCTGCCTATGGGCGCGGCAATCTGGTCTTCGACCTTGGCTGATATGCGCGCGTTTCCGCTGACGTTCTTCTTGCGTTTTTTCCTCAATCACGGCTTATTGGACATCACCAACCGCCCACAGTGGTATGTGATTCAGGGGGGCTCCAAGGCGTATATTCCTCCGCTGACACAAGGTTTCGCCGATAAGATTCGTTTAAATAGCCCAGTCAGCAAAGTGGTACGTCAAGCGGACAAGGTGGTACTGCATGTCAATGGGCAAACGGAGTGGTTCGATCAAGTGATTTTCGCCTGTCACAGCGATCAAGCGCTGTACATGTTGCAGGATGCCAGCGCAGCGGAAACAGAGATTTTGTCTAATATGGCCTACCAGGCCAATGAAGTGGTACTGCATTCTGACACATCGTTATTGCCTAAACGCAAAGCCGCTTGGGCCTCATGGAACTATTTTTTAGATGGTCATGCCGAAGAAGCGCAGCGCCTGCCTGCACTGACTTACAACATGAACATTTTGCAGCATATCCAATCAGAGCACACGTTTTGCGTCACGCTAAATCGCAGCGAAGCGATTCAACAAGACAAAATTCTGCGCCGTTTTGTCTATCACCATCCGGTCTTTACCACTCAGTCGATTGCCGCCCAGACACGTCGCGAAGAGATCCAAGGACAACATCAAGCTTGGTTTTGCGGCGCCTATTGGTACAACGGTTTTCACGAAGACGGCGTGCGCAGCGCGATCGACGTGGTGAAAGCAATCTCTGCTGCAACGCAATCTGAAGCGCAGCGCAAAGGAGCGGCATGATATGGCAAGCCCAACCCAAAGTCAGCTGTACGTCGGCACAGTGCGTCATAGGCGCTTTACGCCGGTACAACACGCGTTGAATTACCCACTGTTTATGCCCGCGATTGATCTCGATGAACTGGAAACATTGCAGCAGTCCGTTTGGGGGTTTGGCCAGCGCTGGTGGCATTGGGCAAGATGGAAACGCAGTGACTACCTAGGCAGCGGCGATCTGAAAACGGCGGTGCAAGAAAAAGTACGCCAACTGACTGGGGTGGATTGCCAGGGCAAAGTGATCGCAGTTTGTCATCTACGTTATCTCGGGCTCTATTTCAGTCCGGTCAATTTTTATTACTTGCATGACGCGGAAGGGAATTGGCGCTATATGTTGGCGGAAGTGAGTAATACTCCGTGGAATGAGCGCCACTACTATGTGGTGTCTGCCAATCAAGACGATGAAACATATGGTTGGACGCAACAAAAAGCGTTCCATGTGTCGCCTTTTAATCCGCTTGATCAACAATATCAATGGCGGCTGAAACCACTTTGTGATCACTTGAGTGTTCATCTTGAGTGCCACAAAGGCGAAAAACACTTCGATGCGACCATGGCGATGAAAGCGTTGCCATTCAACAGCAGAAACTTGTTGATGCAGTTGATCAAAATGCCGAGCCAGACAGTAAAAGTGGTGTTCGGTATTTATTGGCATGCGTTAAAGCTGTGGCTAAAAGGGGCGCCCTTTTATTCCCATCCTAAATACCAGTCTGATTCGCACTCAGATAAGCAAACGTCAGCAACAGAGACAAAAAATAAAAAGCACAAGGAGAATTCTGCATGCTAAATACGTCATCCATGGTTATGCCTCGTCAACTCTCTACCACGCAAAAGGCGGCGCGCAGAATCATTTTCCAATGTCTGCAGAAGATGGAAACGGGCACTCTGACCGTTATTGAAAGCTTTCATACTGAGAGTCGCGAACGCAGCGAGCGTTTTGGTACCACGGGTAACGATCACTCTGGGGCAAATGTCGTTGCGACGATCGAAGTCAAACATCCCGGCTTTTACTCGCGTGTGTTACGCGGTGGCAGTATTGCTGCCGGAGAAGCCTACATGGACGGTTGGTGGGACAGCCCGGATCTGACGGCTCTGATGAAGCTGATGGCCCTCAACTTAGCGGCCTTAGACGGTTTGGAAGAGCAAAGCAGCTGGCTGAGCAAGCTGGTGTATAAAATGGCCCACTGGGCAAATCGCAATACCCAGCAAAACTCGAAAAAGAACATTCATGCGCACTACGATCTTGGTAACGATCTCTATCGTGCTTTTCTAGATGAAAATATGCTCTACTCGTCGGCGATTTTTCAGCAGGAGACCGACAGCTTAGAGCAAGCGCAAATCCATAAGATGGATCGTTTGTGCCAACAGTTGAAACTCAAGCCCAGTGACCACGTGATCGAAATTGGCACAGGCTGGGGAGCGATGGCTGTCTACATGGCTAAGCACTACGGATGTAAGGTGACCACTACCACCATCTCCGAGCAGCAATATGAATACACTCAGCAGCAGGTCGATAGGCTTGGCTTGTCTGGGCAGATCACGCTGCTCAAGCAAGATTATCGCGATCTGTGCGGTCAATTCGACAAACTGGTTTCGATTGAAATGATTGAAGCGGTAGGTAAGCAGTACTTGCCATCTTACATCAAGACCTGCCAATCACTGCTGAAACCTGGTGGTCTGATGGCGATTCAGGCCATTACCATCGCCGATCAGCGTTATGAGTACTACAGCGATAACGTCGATTTCATCCAGAAATACATTTTCCCCGGTGGCTTTTTGCCTTCCGTGACCTCGTTGGCTCAGGCAACGACACAACATAGCGACTTGCTGTTGAGGGATCTTTACGATATCGGCCTCGACTATGCCAAAACCTTGGCTCAGTGGCACCGTCGTTTTAATCAAGCCGAAACTGAAGTGCGTGCTTTGGGTTATGACGAACGCTTCATTCGCATGTGGCGTTACTACCTGAGCTACTGTGAAGGGGGCTTTTTAGCACGCACCATCAGCACAGTGCACATGACTTTTCAGCGGCCAGCATGATGCGATTGTTGCTTGTCTCGACTTGGTTCCAACTTGGTTGGTTTCTGTGCGTGCTCGGCAAAGAGACTTGGCAGTGGGTGGCGCTCGGTTATGTGATTGCCACCTTGCTATGGAACTGTAAAACCCAGCCTCGGCAGCTGAAAAGCATCGCTATAGTTGCCATCAGTGGCACAGTGTTGGACAGCATAAATCAGCAAGTTGAGCTGCTCAACTTTGTCTCCGATGCGTTACCGCTGTGGATGGTCTGCTTGTGGTGGCTGTTTGCTTGGTATGCCAGTCAGCTCATTTTGGTTCTCAAGCGCTTTCGCTGCGCGCAAGTCTGCGCGATTGGCGGCGTCGCAGGAGCGTTGAGTTACATCGCGGGTGAGCAGTTGGGCGCGGTGCAGTTTGGTTACGGCTTTTTGATGACCTCTCTCATTTTGTTGATGCAGTGGATAGTGATAACGTTTTGCATACTCAAGGTATACGACAATGAAAATTTCGTTCGTGAAAGCGCGTGTTAAGCAAACTCTGATTGCAATGATGTGCGTGTTGGCGAGTGCTGCGTTGCCGGTGAAAGCGCAACTGAGCGGTGCTGATACCCAGAATTGGCGACAATGGCGTACCGTTGGCGAGGCGCAGCTGAGCTGGCTGTTTTTTGATATCTACCAGTCCCGCCTTTTGACCTCAACTGGGCGTTTTGAAGAGGGGGCGGATGTCAGCCCTCATCCATTAGCACTGGAGATCAATTACCTGCGCGATATCAGCCAAAAAGATCTGCTCAAAGCAACGCAGGAGCAGTGGCAAAAACTCGGTTTTGCTAAAGCGGCGCAACAACGTTGGATAGCAGTACTCAGTGAGCTCTTTCCGGATGTTCAAGCGGGTGATAGCCTTACTTATTTGACCGACGGGCAAACTGGGCAATTGATGTTTAAACGCTTGGCACAAAGTGAGTACGAAGTGATTGGCTATGTGGCCGATGAAGAGCTCAATGACGCTTTTTTATCCATTTGGTTATCGCCGCAGAGTAATTATCCGCAGCTTCGTCAACAACTGATAGGGCAGGTAAGCCGATGAAATGGACATTGACATTGACAGCGAATGGGATGAAAAGCTGGCTGATCACCTGCTTGTGTTTTTTGTTGAGTGCGTGTTCAACGGATCTCACCCAGTACAAAGCAACCTCGCCGACTTTTGACCTTTTTGGCTATTTTGCAGGAAAGACACACGCATGGGGTATGGTACAAGACTTCAGTGGCCAGCAGACGCGGCGATTCGAGGTCACTATTGTCGGCCAAGTCACTGGTAACCAACTTACGCTGGTGGAAGACTTCGTGTTTGATGATGGCGAACTCGACCAGCGCATCTGGACAATCACCCGTCTAGCGAATGGCCAGTATCAAGGAGAAGCTGACGATATTATTGGTGTGGCTCACGGCGCCGAGCAGGGTAATGCACTGCAATGGCAGTACGACTTTGAACTGAAAATGGATGACGGCACGGTGACGGTTGCTTTTGACGATTGGTTGTATCGTCAAGATGACAAGCACGTGTTCAATCTAACCAAAATAAAGAAGTTTGGTATCGAGGTAGGGACGATTACTCTCTTTTTCCAAAAGCAATAATAAAGTTTGGTGAACAAAAAAAGGTTGATGCAAAAACATCAACCTTTTTTAACACTGAGCGACTTACAGTTTATCAGTCAGCTCAATCGCCTGACCTATGTAGTTCGCTGGCGTCATCTCTTTCAAACGCGCTTTTTCGTGCTCTGGAAGCTCCAGCCCGTCGATGAATTGACGCATCGCTTCACCGTCTACGCGCTTACCACGAGTGAGCTCTTTCAGCTTCTCGTATGGTTTTTCAATGCCGTAACGGCGCATCACCGTTTGTACTGGCTCAGCCAGAACTTCCCAGTTTTTGTCCAGTTCAGCCAAAAGTGCCTCACGGTTGACTTCCAGCTTGCTAATGCCTTTAAGAGTAGAGGTGTAGGCGATGATGGCGTAACCGACACCGACACCGAGGTTACGCAGAACCGTTGAGTCAGTTAGGTCACGTTGCCAGCGAGAGATGGGTAGTTTTTGCGCTAGGTGACCGAATACGGCATTGGCAAGACCAAGGTTACCTTCCGAGTTTTCAAAGTCGATTGGGTTCACTTTGTGCGGCATAGTTGAAGAACCGATTTCGCCAGCAATGGTTTTTTGTTTGAAGTGACCAAGGGCAATGTAACCCCAAACATCACGATCGAAGTCAATCAAAATGGTGTTGAAACGGGCTACAGCATCAAACAGCTCAGCGATGTAATCGTGTGGCTCGATCTGGGTTGTGTATGGGTTCCAAGTCACGCCAAGCGACTCAGTGATGAACTCTTCTGAGAATTTGTGCCAATCAAGCTCTGGATAAGCAGAAAGGTGAGCGTTGTAGTTACCAACCGCGCCGTTGATTTTCGCTAGGATTTCAACATTCTCGATCTGCTTGTATTGACGCTCCATACGGTACGCCACGTTTGCCATCTCTTTACCCATGGTGGATGGAGAAGCTGGCTGGCCGTGAGTACGAGAAAGTAAAGGGATGTCGCGATATTCCACTGCCAACGCTTTGATGGCGTCAATCAGGTTACGGATTTCCGGTAGAATCACGGTCTCACGTGCTTCTTTGAGCATCAGAGCGTGAGAGGTGTTATTGATGTCTTCTGAGGTGCAAGCGAAGTGGATAAATTCGTTCACTGCGTGCAGTTCAGGCACGCTCGCCACTTTTTCTTTTAGGAAATATTCAACCGCTTTAACGTCGTGGTTGGTGGTACGCTCGATCTCTTTAATGCGAAGCGCATCTTGCTCAGAAAAGTTTGCCGCGATGTCATCAAGGAATTGGTTAGCTTGGGCACTGAACGCTGGGACTTCTTTGATTGCATCGGTTGCTGCAAGCTTTTGTAACCAACGGATTTCAACGATAGTACGGTACTTAAGTAAACCGTATTCGCTGAAGATTTCGCGCAATGCAATCGTCTTACTTCCGTAACGGCCGTCTACTGGTGAAACAGCTGTCAATGCTGACAGTTCCATGATGTTCTCCTGAATTGGGTTTCTAAATTTTGTGAGCGTTATACCAATAACTGTGGCAATTGTCACGAATATTGCGCAAACGTTTGCGCGGAGTTTATTTTAGCCCGAAAAAGTTAGCTCGCGTTTTATCGCGAGCTAAACAATCACATTCTGGCCAAGAGAATTTGGGCTTGTTCGATCATCTTCTTACGACCGAAAATCAAGTGGCGACGTTTGCCGCCAACCTGACGCCACAATACGGCGCAGCGAATACCAGAGAGCAGTAGTGCCCGAACCTTATGCTGATTGGCGGTTTGACGCAGCACAGAAGGGGTGCCGTTTACCTGAATGCGTGGTCCAATGGGACTCACTACGTCAAGATAAACGCTCGCCAAGTTGCTGATCATCTGCTCTTCGAGGAGATCGTAATGCTCGGTTTGACGCTGTAACATCTGGATTCTGTCGCCGAGCTGAGCCATCGCATCGTTACGACGTACCAGCTTTCTTTCCAAGGCCATCAGACTGATCAGATAGCGAGTAATTTCGTTGCCAGAAGGGGTACTGTCGATGCCTTTGACCAGACATTCCAACCCCAATTTGAGGCTTTGCTCATGGCCGAACACATCCAGTGTGTTCGCTGGATTGGTATTCACGATGGCTTTCATCGACGTTGCAAAGGCATCTTGATCACAATGTCCGTTTTTCGCCACTTCTTGAACCAGTGCTACAGCTTGGCACATGCCAGCAAAAGCGATAGTGCGGTCATAAAGTGTATTCGCCACGTAACGTCTCCTAAGCTTGAGTGTATGGAATGCGTTTTTCGATGATACCGCCACCAAGGCAAACGTCGCCCTGATAGAAAACCGCCGATTGCCCTGGAGTCACGGCAATTTGCCCCTCATCAAAGATCACTTTAATGTTGTCATCATCAATAGGAATGATTGTACAAGCAATATCTTGCTGGCGATAACGAGTTTTTACGCTGCATTTCATCACTTCGCGAATTGGCTCACGATCCACCCAGTGCAGTTGAGAGGCGACTAAGCCTTCAGATTTCAATAGCGGGTGCTCTTGCCCCTGTACGGCGATGAGCACATTGCGTTTCAGATCTTTTTCGGCGACGAACCAAGGCTCTTCATTACCGCCACCGCCTTTGCGGCCACCAATGTGCAAGCCTTTACGTTGGCCCAAGGTGTGGTACATCAGGCCTTGGTGCTGACCAACGACTTCACCCTCTGGCGTTTCAATGTTACCCGGTTGGGCAGGCAGATAGCGGCTAAGAAAATCGGTGAATTTACGTTCGCCGATAAAGCAAATACCGGTCGAGTCTTTTTTCTTCGCAGTGATCAAACCTTGTTCTTCAGCGATACGGCGTACTTCGGGTTTTTCCAGTTCACCAACCGGGAAAAGGCTGCGCGCCACTTGGTCGTGGCTCAGGGTATACAGAAAGTAACTTTGGTCTTTATTGCCATCCAAACCACGCAGCATTTGCGGCTTTTCACCGTTAGCGGGGAAAGTACGACGCACGTAGTGACCCATCGCAATGTAGTCTGCCTCAAGAACTTCATCGGCAAACTCAAGGAAGGCTTTGAACTTAATTTCTTTGTTACAAAGAATGTCTGGGTTTGGCGTTCGACCTGCTTTGTACTCGGCAAGGAAATATTCGAACACGTTGTCCCAATATTCTGCGGCAAAATTAATCGTATGCAGGTGAATGCCAAGTTTATCGCAAACAGCTTGAGCGTCCGCTAAATCTTCGGCTGCGGTACAATACTCAGAGTTATCATCTTCTTCCCAGTTCTTCATAAACAGGCCTTCGACTTGATAGCCTTGTTGCTTGAGGAGATAGGCAGAAACCGATGAATCTACACCGCCGGACATGCCAACGATGACCTTCTTTTGGCTGTTATCAGACATTACTTAACACCACTTCAATTAACTGGACGCAGATTCTAACAGAAAGCACACAGCGGCAACAGATCCGCGACGGCAATCACAAATCGTTTTGCCGAATTTTTCCGCAAAATAGTTCTCCAAAAGAGAATAGAGTGCGTAGAGAAAAGCGAACTGTGGCATAGTGAGCCAAATTTCAAATCGGAACAGAGCCTATGAGTAACGAAAACCAGTTTATAGAAGAAGCAGAATTGATTGAAGTGATCGAAAATCAACTCGAAGATGGCAACCCAGTTAAAGTGAAAGAAACCTTGATGCGTTTAATGATGACTGGCCATTCGCGTGAGGAAGCCATTGCGATGATGGCATGCGCCGTTTCAATTGAGATTTTTGATGTGATGCGAAATGAAGGAAAATTTAATCTCAAACGTTACGCCGAGCATCTCGATCAGCTACCCGATCTTGGCTTTATGGAAGGGGAATAATCGCACGCAAAAGAAAAAGAGCAGAGCAAACGTTTGCTATAATTGCCTTTATTGCCGCTGGTTAGGCAGCAGGTTAGAATCCGCTCTCTTTTTTAACCCCTTACTCAGACGAGCACTATGAAATTTCCCGGACAACGCAAATCAAAGCATTATTTTCCTGTACATGCCCGCGATCCGCTGGTGAGCCAAGCGCAGGAAAGCAAACGAATGACGCGTACACATGTTATCGGTATTGACCAAACTTTGGTGGATATTGAAGCGAAAGTGACGTCAGAGGTGATTGAGAAATACGGTCTGAGTAAAGGTCACTCATTGGTTATTGATGACCAAACGGCAGAAGCACTTTATCAGCAATTAAAACAAGAGAATTTGATTACCAACGAATATGCGGGCGGGACGATAGGAAATACATTGCATAATTACTCTGTATTGGCCGATGATCGCTCAACGCTACTCGGTGTCATGAGCCAAGATATTAAAATTGGCAGCTACGGTTATCGTTATTTATGTAATACATCCAGCCGTATGGATCTAAATTACTTGCAGGGTGTGGATGGAGCAATAGGTCGCTGTTTTGCGCTAATTACCGAAGACGGTGAACGAACGTTCGCGATCAGCGAAGGTCAAATGAATCAGCTAAAGCCGCAAAGTATCCCTGAAAAGATTTTTAAAAAAGCATCTGCCTTGGTTTTGACGGCTTATTTGATTCGTTGTAAGGAAGGCGATCCTATGCCGGAAGCCACAATGAAAGCGATCGAATACGCGAAAAAATACCATGTGCCCGTTGTACTAACCCTTGGCACTAAGTTTGTTATTCAGGAAGATCCGCAGTTTTGGCAATCATTTATTCATGATCATGTCACGGTAGTAGCGATGAATGAAGATGAAGCCGAGGCATTAACCGGTGAAAGCGATCCGCTTGCTGCTTCAGATAAAACTCTCGACTGGGCAGACTTGGTATTGTGTACGGCGGGGCCGCTTGGATTATTTATGGCGGGTTATTCCGAAGAGAGTGCAAAACGTGAAACATCACTGCCTCTTTTGCCTGGCTGTATTGCTGAGTTTAATCGCTATGAATTTAGTCGCCCGACGCGAAAGGCGTCATGTGAAAACCCGATTAAGGTTTACTCACATATTTCACCATATATGGGGGGCCCTGAGAAAATTAAAAATACCAATGGTGCGGGCGATGCGGCACTTTCTGCGGTGTTGCACGATATGGCAGCGAATAAATACCACAAAGAGAATGTGCCCAACTCAAGCAAGCATGTGCACGAATTTCTCACTTATTCATCTTTTTCTCAAGTGTGTAAGTATGCAAATCGTGCCAGTTATGAAGTTCTTGCTCAGCACTCACCTCGTTTGTCACGTGGCTTACCAGAACGGGAAGATAGCTTAGAAGAAGCGTATTGGGAACGTTAAATAGAAAATAAAAAAGGCTCCGCAAGGAGCCTTTTTTATATAATGCTAAGATTAGATTTCGAAATCTTCTAGAGATTTACCTGCATCTAACTGCGCTTGAATTGCTGATGGAGTACGACCTTGGCCTGTCCAAGTTTTTTCTTCGCCGTTCACATCAACATATTTGTATTTGGCAGGACGTGGAGCACGTTTACTTTTACTGCCTTTGCTCTTGCTTTTGGTTTCGCCAGAAAGCGCGCTGATAAGCGCATCAACGTCAATTCCATCTTTTGCAATCTGCTCTGCAATTGCAGCCAGTCTTGCTTCTTGTTCAGCTTTTGCCGCACGCTCTTCCGCTTCCGCTTCTTGACGCTCAGCAACAACCGTTGACAGTTTGTCTAATGCTTCTTCTAGTTGCTCTAAAGTGAGTTCTCTTGCGTAAGCACGTAGGCTACGAATATTAAGTAGAGTCTTTGTTAGTTCCGACATAACCTTTCCTATGTTAAGTAAGTCGACATCGCAATAATAATATCGAGGTTCAGATAAAACGAATAAGAATAAATTCTTTACGTTGCTAATATTAACGCTAAATACGATATAAGCAATATTTATAGTGTTTTTTTTATTGTTTAATCGTTACTAACTTTATATCCCACAGCTTTGCTATAGGCACTTGCTAATCGTGCGAATTTCTGTGACAAATGTTATGCATTAAGTGTAATTCACATCTACGATTCATAGTTGAGCGTGATAAAAATTCCACCTCAATTTAAACATCGTGACGCAACTGGATACATATCGTGGGCATTTTCCCTTGTTTTATTAGGTGATGTTTTTAGACAGATGTATTGCAAAGCCTATGAGGATGAGTACAATGACGCCTACCTGATGCGATAACTTAGTTGCTTTGTTGTTTTTATAAACAATAAATGGTTAAAAATAAGTTATCGCCGTAGAGGCGCAACGACAAAGAGTAACTATTATTGGGGTGATGCCAATGAATAATAGTGAAAGGTGTAAGTTGCCGAAGTAAGTTGCATATCAAAGCGGCTTGCTGGTGTTGTATTCGAATAGGAACAACACTGCCATAGTCTTTTATGTATAAACTATGGAGCGCTACTGTAGGGTTGGGTGAAGTGTTCACTTCCCTGTCGCTTAGTTCAACAAAAACATCGGAAATTTTTCTGACGGTTTGTTCTGCAGTAGATCTCTAACCAAAAACTGGTTTTTGAAGATCATGAATTTAATAGATTTTTCTACATCTCCTATTTCTTTACTACCGCCAATAGTGGCTCTTACCTTGGCGATATTAACCCGCAAGGTTCTGGTTTCTCTGGGCGTCGGTATTATTCTCGGAGCGATTTTGCTCAACAGTTACTCTGTAATCAACGCGGCGACTTATGTTGGTGAAAAAGTATCGGCCGTTTTCGTTGAAGATGGCGGCCTCAATACTTGGAATATGAGTATTGTGGGTTTCCTTTTGCTACTCGGTATGACCACAGCGTTACTCACTCTTTCCGGGGGTACTCGTGCGTTTGCCGAATGGGCACAATCGCGAGTAAAAAGTAAGCGCGGTTCTAAACTTCTTGCCGCATTTTTAGGCGTTTTTATTTTCGTTGATGACTACTTTAACAGCTTGGCTGTGGGCGCAATTTCTCGCCCAGTCACCGATCGATTCTACGTTTCTCGCGCCAAACTGGCTTACATTCTTGACTCCACCGCAGCGCCAATGTGTGTCGTGATGCCAGCGTCAAGCTGGGGTGCGTACATTATGACCATCATCGGTGGCATTCTGGTTTCACATGGAATCACTGAATATTCAGCGTTAGGGGCATACCTGCGTTTGGTTCCAATGAACTTCTACGCGATCTTTGCCTTGCTGATGGTGTTTGCTGTCGCTTGGTTTGGCCTTGATATTGGTAAGATGCGTGAGCATGAAATTGCCGCTTCGCAAGGCCATGGATTCGACAATGACGCGGAAACCGATCTTAAAGAAGCACATGAAATTGACGAAGAGCTGGATATACGTGAAAGCGAAAAAGGGAAAGTGTCCGATCTTGTCTTACCCATCGTTGCTCTGATTATTGCCACCGTCGCTTCGATGCTTTATACCGGCGCACAAGCGCTGGCTGCAGATGGTAAAGCGTTTAATCTTTTGGGGGCATTTGAAAACACGAATGTTGGCACTTCGCTGATTTACGGAGGCTTAGTCGGCCTAGCAGTAGCGCTGTTCACCGTGCTAAAACAGGGCCTTGCATTGGTCGAAATTGCTCGCACCTTGTGGATTGGCGCAAAATCAATGTTTGGCGCGATTTTGATTCTCGTGTTTGCCTGGACTATCGGCTCGGTGATTGGCGACATGAAAACAGGCTCGTACTTGTCGACGATGGCGCAAGGCAATATTGATTCCCATTGGTTACCTGTGATTCTCTTCCTGCTTTCCGGTTTGATGGCGTTTTCAACCGGCACCTCTTGGGGCACGTTTGGCATCATGCTGCCAATCGCTGGTGATATGGCGGGGGCGACGGACATCGCGTTGATGCTGCCGATGTTGAGTGCAGTATTGGCTGGTTCGGTCTTTGGTGATCACTGCTCGCCGATTTCAGATACCACGATTTTGTCATCGACCGGTGCGCGTTGTAATCACATTGACCATGTCGCGACTCAGTTACCTTATGCACTTGCTGTTGCACTTGTCTCGTGTATCGGCTTTGTAGCGCTTGGCATGACGGCGTCAGTAACGCTCTCTCTGGCCGCTGCGAGTGCCGCTTTCATCGTGGTGTGCGCGGTGTTTTCTTGGATGTCTAAATCCAAAAGAGTGACCTTGCAGAAAGCTTAACTCAATGATTTATAGAAAATAAAATGGGAGGCGTTAGCCTCCCATTTTATTTGTCATATACAAATTGGTCATTTTTGAAAATAAACTATTGCAAAATTTCCACAGCTTGGTTAGTGTGGTTAGCAACAAAGTGAACGACGTAAAGAGCAAATAAGTATGCGCATTTTTGTAATGAACATTCATCACCATCATCACCCAGCCTAGTCTTTCGGGAGATGAGCGCATACCCGGGAGACAGGAATCTTCCGGAGGTGAAAATCGTCGAATGCAGATTTTAAACCCTCGGGAGACCAACATCTTCCGAGGGTTTTTTAATTTCAACGGTTTAACTATTTCAAATTGAAGCACAGGGATTATGTCATGCCAACACAACGTTTAAGAATCGCCATTCAGAAAAAAGGCCGTTTGAGCCAAGAGTGCCAACTGCTGCTGAAAAAATGCGGTGTTAAGTTCAACATCATGGGTGAGCGCCTCGTGGTTCACTCTGAAAATATGCCTATCGACTTACTCTTAGTTCGTGATGACGACATCCCAGGTTTAATCATGGATGGTGTGGTGGATCTCGGTTTCATCGGTGAAAACGTCTTGGAAGAGGTGCGTTTGGAGCGCAAAGCGACCGGGACCGCGTGTGAGTTCGAAACACTAAGACGTTTAGATTTTGGCGGTTGTCGTCTATCGATTGCCTTGGATAAAGACGCGGTGTACAACGGCCCCAAAGATTTAGCAGGCAAACGTATTGCGACCACCTATCCGCAGCTACTCAAAGCTTACATGGATGAGCAAGGCGTGCCATTTTCAACCTGTATGCTGACCGGCTCGGTAGAAGTAGCTCCGCGCGCAGGTCTGGCGGATGCGATTGCCGATTTGGTCTCCACTGGAGCCACCTTAGAGGCGAACGGTTTGAAAGAGGTTGAAGTCATCTTCCAATCCAAAGCGACGCTGATCCAACGTGCTGGGCAATTTGATGCGGACAAACAAAATCTGATTGAAAAACTGCTGACTCGTATGCAGGGGGTTCAGCAAGCAAAAGAGTCTAAATACATCATGTTGCACGCACCTGTGGATAAGCTAGAACAAGTAAAAGCACTTCTTCCTGGTGCGGAAGATCCAACGGTACTGCCGCTGTCCGCGGAAAAACAAAGAGTGGCGGTACATCTGGTGAGTTCAGAAAACCTTTTCTGGGAAACCATGGAACAGCTGAAAGAACTCGGTGCGAGTTCTATCCTAGTACTGCCAATTGAGAAAATGATGGAGTAAGCAGCATGAGAACGGTTGTATGGCAGTCACTCAGTGAAGCGCAGCAAGATTCACTGCTCGAAAGACCAGCAATGGCGGAAGGCGCGAACATCACCGCTGCGGTAACCGCTGTGATTGAGAAAGTACGTCAAGACGGTGATGCGGCCCTGTTTGAGCTGACCGAAAAATTTGACCGAGTCAAACCTGAATCGCTTCGTGTCAGCACCGCAGACATTAATGCGGCAGCAGAGCGCCTTTCGGAAAAGATGAAGCAAGCGCTGCAGCAAGCGTATGACAATATTTATAAGTTCCACAAAGCACAGAAACCCACGCCGATTAAAGTAGAAACTCAGCCTGGCGTGGTGTGCGAGCAAGTGACTCGTCCTATCCAAAAAGTGGGCTTGTATATTCCTGGCGGCAGCGCACCACTGCCTTCCACGGTTTTGATGCTGGGTGTGCCGGCACAAATAGCCGGCTGTCGTAAAGTGGTGCTCTGTTCTCCGCCGCCAATTGCGGACGAGATTCTCTATGTTGCCAAATTGTGTAATATCGACGAGGTGTATAACCTAGGTGGCGGACAAGCGATAGCCGCGATGGCTTACGGAACGGAAACGGTTAGCAAAGTCGATAAAATATTTGGTCCCGGCAATGCTTATGTCACTGAAGCGAAACGTCAGGTCAGCAAAGATTTTCGCGGTGCAGCGATTGATATGCCAGCAGGCCCATCAGAAGTGTTGGTGATCGCAGACGATACCGCGGATGCGGAGTTTATTGCTGCTGACCTGCTTAGCCAAGCAGAGCATGGCCCTGACTCTCAAGTGGTTCTTGTTACCCCTTCTGTGGTGATCGCCGATAAAGTGACCGATGCGGTTCAGCGTCAGCTCAAACAGCTCAGCCGAGCCGAGATCGCGCAAAAAGCGTTGGCATCGAGCCTCATCATCATTGCCGATTCGCTCACTCAAGCGGTCTCTATCTCCAACTACTACGGGCCAGAACACTTGATTGTGCAGACCAAAGCGCCGCGTGAGCTGCTGCCGCTACTTGATAATGCGGGTTCCATCTTCCTTGGCGATTGGTCGCCAGAATCGGCTGGGGATTATGCCTCTGGCACGAACCATGTGCTGCCAACCTATGGTTACACTCGAACCTACTCAAGCTTAGGGTTGGCCGATTTCTCTAAGCGCATGACGGTTCAGGAGCTCTCTGCGGAGGGGCTGAAAAACTTAGCGCCAACCGTCGTCACTATGGCCGAAGCCGAAGGGTTGGATGCGCACAAACGTGCCGTGACCATTCGTGTTGAAAAATTACAGTCGCGTCGATAAGGAAGAAAAAATGGAAAAATTAGCGCGTAAAAGTGTGCAACAACTGACCCCTTATCTCTCAGCGCGTCGCATCGGTGGCTGCGGTGATGTGTGGCTTAACGCCAATGAATCGCCATTTGACAATGAATATCGTACCGATTTTACCCGCTTGAATCGTTATAGTGAGTGCCAGCCGAAAGGTCTGATTGCCGCCTATGCGGCGTATGCCGGAATAGCGCCTGAGCAAACCTTGACCTCTCGCGGTGCTGATGAGGGCATCGAGTTGTTGATCCGGGCGTTCTGCGAGCCGGGACAAGATGCGATTCTCTATTGTCCGCCGACTTACGGCATGTACTCGGTCAGCGCGGAAACGATTGGTGTAGAGCGTAAAACGGTGCCGCTGACGGCGGATTGGCAACTCAATCTCAACGAGATTGAAGCTAATTTGGATAAGGTCAAACTGGTGTTTGTCTGTAGCCCAAATAATCCGACTGGCAATCTGGTCAAACGCGAAGACATTATTACCCTGCTTGAGATGACCAAAGATCGTGCGATTGTGGTGATGGACGAAGCCTACATCGATTTTTGTCCTGAAGCTTCGACAGTGAATTTGATGAGTGAATATTCGAACTTAGCCATTTTGCGTACCCTTTCCAAAGCCTTTGCCTTGGCAGGATTGCGCTGTGGGTTTACGTTGGCCAACGAAGAGCTAATCAACGTATTGCTCAAAGTGATTGCTCCCTATCCGGTGCCCGTGCCAGTGGCGGAAATTGCCATGCAGGCGCTATCTGAGGCTGGCTTAGCGCGTGCGAAATACCAAGTCCTCGATTTGAACGCCAACCGTGCCTACTTACAAGTTGGTCTTTCTATGATCCCAGGATTGCAAGTCTTTGAAGGCTGGGGTAACTACTTGTTAGTCAAATTCCCTGATGGTGATGCGCTATTTAAAGCTGCGTGGGAGACTGGAATTATCCTGCGCAATTCACCGATTGAGGATTGTGTGCGGATCAGTGTTGGTAATCGTGAAGAGTGTGAGAAAACACTCGGTTTTATTCGCAATTACTACTCGTAAAGCAGAATGCATCGCCCTGAGCCAGCATGGACTTAGGGTCAAAAATAAGGAAGTGAGCGTGAGCAAGCAACAAAAAATTCTTTTCATCGACCGAGACGGCACCTTGATTGTCGAGCCACCGGTGGATTTTCAGGTAGACCGTCTAGATAAGCTGAAACTGGAGCCATTTGTTATTCCAAGTCTGTTATCGCTGCAAACGGCAGGCTACCGCTTGGTGATGGTGACCAACCAAGATGGTTTGGGGACCGACAGCTATCCGCAGGAAGATTTCGACGCACCACACAATATGATGATGGAGATTTTCGAATCTCAAGGCGTAAAGTTCGATGATGTATTGATCTGCCCCCATTTTGAGCGTGAGAACTGTTCGTGTCGCAAACCTAAGCTTGGCTTAGTCAAAGAGTACTTACAGGCCGGGAAAGTGGATTTCCAGAATTCTTACGTGATTGGCGATCGTCAAACGGATCTCCAACTTGCAGAAAATATGGCTATTCGCGGTATTCAATACCACCCAGAAAATATGGGCTGGAAACAGATCCTGAAAGATCTCACCTTGAAAGCGCGCGTTGCTGAGGTAGTTCGCACCACAAAAGAAACCGACATCAAAGTGGCGGTTAATCTTGATGAGCAAGGCGGTAATGAGATCTCTACTGGTCTTGGTTTCTTCGATCATATGCTCGATCAAATCGCCACACACGGCGGATTTAAAATGGTGTGTCAAGTGCAAGGCGATCTGCATATCGATGATCATCACACCATCGAAGATACCGCACTGGCGCTTGGTCAGGCATTGAAAGAAGCGCTGGGTGATAAGCGTGGTGTTGGCCGTTTTGGTTTCAGCTTGCCAATGGACGAATGTTTGGCGCAGTGCGCTTTGGATCTCTCTGGTCGACCATACCTGAAATTTGACGCGAAATTTGGCCGCGAGCAGGTCGGTGATCTCTCCACCGAGATGGTGGTGCATTTCTTCCGTTCGCTCACTGATACCTTAGCTTGCACACTGCATCTTTCTTCCTCGGGTGACAACGATCACCACATCATAGAAAGCTTATTTAAAGCGTTTGGTCGCACTTTGCGCCAAGCGATTAAAGTGGAAGGAACCGAGTTGCCAAGCAGCAAAGGCGTGCTTTAAAGGAGAGAAAACCGTGACACAACAGAAAGTGGTTATTATTGATACAGGCTGTGCTAACGTCTCTTCGGTAAAATTTGCCATTGAACGTCTCGGCTACGATGTGGTGATTTCCAGAGAGCCGCAAGTGGTTCTCTCTGCCGACAAGCTGTTCCTTCCGGGCGTAGGCACCGCGAGTGAAGCGATGAAAAACCTCGCAGAGCGCGATCTGATTGATCTTGTTAAGAAGGTAGAAAAACCGCTGCTCGGTATCTGCTTGGGCATGCAACTCTTGGGTAAGGTTTCTCAAGAAAAAGGCCAAAAAGCGGACGAACTGGTTGAGTGCCTTGGCCTTTGTGATGGCGAAGTGAAGCTGCTTGAAACGGGCAATTTGCCGCTACCACATATGGGATGGAATACCGTGTCGGCGAAAAATGGGCATCCTCTGTTTAAAGGCATCGAGGAAGGGGAGTATTTTTACTTTGTCCACAGCTTTGCGATGCCAGTCGGTAGCTACACCATTGCCGAATGTGAGTACGGTAACCCGTTCACCGCCGCAGTGCAAAGTGGTAACTACTACGGCGTGCAGTTCCACCCAGAGCGTTCTTCAAAAGCGGGCGCGAAGCTGATACAAAACTTCTTAGAATTATAAAAGGGATTGAGTGTGATTATTCCAGCTCTTGATTTAATTGAAGGACAGGTCGTTCGCCTCTATCAGGGTGATTACGGCCAAGTGACAGAATACAAAGTCGACCCTGCAGAGCAGTTTAACTTGTACCACCAAGCGGGTGCCAACTGGCTGCATTTGGTGGATTTAACGGGCGCGAAAGACACCTCGGCGCGCCAACTTGATTTGATTGCCAAACTGCTTGCTAGCACGCCAGCGCATATTCAAATCGGCGGTGGTGTGCGCACAGAACAAGACGTGGTGGATCTGCTTGAAGCAGGAGCGCAGCGTGTCGTGGTGGGTTCTACGGCAGTAAAACGGCCTGAATTAGTAAAAGGTTGGATGGAAAAATACGGCGCGGAGAAAATTGTGCTGGCGCTAGACATCAATATCGACCAAGACGGCACGCGCAAAGTGGCGATTTCCGGTTGGCAGGAAGATTCAGGCGTCACCATCGAAGCGCTGATTGATGACTACCTGACGGTGGGTCTACAACACGTACTGTGTACCGATATTTCCCGCGATGGCACCTTGGCGGGCTCCAATGTTGAACTGTATGTGGATTTGTGCAAACAGTACCCACAAGTGCAGTTTCAATCGTCTGGCGGCATCGGTTCACTGGCGGATATTGAAGCACTGAAAGGCAGCGGTGTGGCGGGAGTGATTGTTGGTCGAGCGCTACTCGATGGCAAGTTCAGCGCAGAGGAGGCATTTGCATGTTGGCAAAGCGCATAATTCCGTGTTTAGACGTCCGTGATGGGCAAGTGGTGAAAGGCGTTCAGTTCCGTAACCATGAAATCATTGGTGACATCGTTCCTCTGGCAAAACGTTACGCAGAAGAGGGCGCTGATGAGCTGGTGTTCTACGATATTACAGCCTCCAGCGATGGTCGCGTGGTCGACAAAAGCTGGGTTGCTCGCGTTGCCGAAGTGATCGACATTCCTTTCTGCGTCGCTGGTGGGATTAAATCAGCCGAAGACGCAGCACGCATTCTTGAATTTGGCGCTGACAAAGTGTCGATCAACTCGCCCGCTTTGGCCAATCCGCAATTGATTACCGACCTTGCCGATAAATTTGGCGTTCAGTGCATTGTGGTTGGCATCGACTCTTATTTCGACAAAGAAACTGGCCAATATCAGGTTTATCAGTTCACTGGTGATGAAGCGCGCACTAAAGCGACTCAGTGGCAAACCCGAGACTGGGTACAAGAAGTGCAAAAGCGCGGCGCTGGTGAAATTGTGTTGAATATGATGAACCAAGACGGCGTGCGTAACGGCTACGATATTGAGCAACTCAACATGGTGCGTGAAGTATGTAAGGTGCCGTTGATTGCCTCTGGTGGTGCAGGTGCAATGGAGCACTTCGCGCAAGCGTACCAAAAAGCCAATGTGGACGGCGCGCTGGCGGCATCGGTATTTCACAAACAGATCATTAATATCGGTGAGCTGAAACAGTATTTAAAACAACAGGGTATTGAGGTACGAGTATGAGTTTTAGTACAGCAGACGTGAACGCCCTGCAGGGACGGATTGATTGGCAGAAAGTCGACGGTTTGGTGCCAGCCATCGTACAAGATTTTCAATCGAGCCAAGTGCTGATGATGGGTTACATGAATCAAGAAGCATTGGCAAAAACGGGTGAAACAGGGCAAGTGACGTTTTTCTCTCGCACTAAAGAGCGCCTTTGGACCAAAGGGGAAACCTCAGGTAACGTTTTGCAGTTGGTGAACATCGCGTTGGATTGTGACAGTGATACCTTGCTGGTCAAAGTGAACCCGATTGGGCCGACGTGTCACACTGGCACGACAACGTGTTGGGATGGCGATGCGCAAGCGGAGTCACAAATGGTGTGGCTTCATCAACTTGAGCAGCTACTGGCTGCCCGCAAGAGTGCCGATCCTGACTCTTCCTATACCGCCAGTTTATACGCTCGCGGTACCAAACGTATTTCGCAGAAAGTGGGCGAAGAGGGCGTTGAAGTCGCGCTTGCGGCGACGTCGGGCGATAAGGCGGAGTTAGTGTGTGAATCCGCCGACTTGATTTATCACCTGTTGGTGCTTTTGCAAGATCAAGGCCTGTCGCTGAGTGATGTGATCAACAAGCTCAAAGAGCGCCACAAGTAAGGGAGAGACGAGGTCCTAGTCCATAGGTCCTCGGATCCTAGATAGAGTGCGCAGGGGCTCTTGCGCACTTCATTGAAGTTAGTGATTGCTGTCGGATATCAAATACTTAGTGTGCTGAATACGGGAACGCCTCATTTCAACAACCTAGCGAGAGTTGGTACACTCGGGCTTTAGAACCTAGAACCTAGAACCTAGAACCTAGAACCTAGAACCTACTCTCACCCACAACACTTCTTAAACTTTTTGCCACTGCCACAAATACAGGGATCATTGCGCCCGACTTTCAAGCTGCTAATGGATTGACTAAGACGCGGATCTGGCTCGGCTTCTTCGTCTGGAAACGTGCCATCAATGTAGTACCAAAGCCCCTCTTCTTTAACGAAACGTGAGCGTTCGCTTAAGCAATATTGCTTGCCGTCTTCCTTAAAGTAAGCTTTGAACTCGACAAAACCTTCGTTCTTGTTGCTTCCCGCTTCTGCTTTGACCACTTCAAGCTTGCACCAATCATTCTCAATGGATTCAGCGATGCCTTCGCGCTGTTCTTCGGCATGACAGCTTGGGTGGTAGGTCTTCACAACGTAATCGACCAAACCCAACACATGAGCAGTGTAGCGCGAGCGCATCAACTGTTCCGGCGTTGTCGCATTACTATGATTACGGTGCGCTTTTTCACAGCAGTGTTGATAGGTGAGTTGAGAACCACAAGGGCATAAAGACATAACGGTATCCAGCTAAAATAGAAACACAAAGCCCTCGCTAGGAGGGCTGGTGGCAGTATACTCGATTACGATGTTTGCGAAAGCAGTTCTTGTGTCCAACTGGTCGCTTGGCTGTAAGCTTTGCACAACTGATTTTCACTGATATCGAGCTGTTGTTGATATCTGCTGGCCAACTCCCAATCCGCTTGTTCGTAAGCGATGATCATCGAGAGTAGATAGCCAAGCAATCCTTCTCGTTCGATAAGGGCAGTTTTGACTTCTTCATCGACCGGAATGTCGTTAAGGATGTCGTTGAGCGGTTGGTCAAGCAGGGAGTCTAAAAGTGAAAATAGACCAGTCAGAAATGCCTGACCAGGATCGTACTGCGCTTTGGTGTACCCAAGTAATAGTTCGCAAGCTCGAGCGCGTTGCACAGCGAGCGCGTAGAGCGAATCCGGCTTATCCTCTTGTACCGATGCCACCGCAACCAAAGAGATAAAACGTCGTAATCTATCTTCCCCAAGGTAAATCAGCGCTTGACGAAACGACTTAATTTTCGCCGCCAAGGTATAACCTGAGTTGACATAAGTCATCAGCTTGTAAGAGAGCGTCACATCAATGGAAAATAGCCGTTCTACTTCATTAAAATCAATCGGCTCGTCGGCGATCTCTTTACAGAGTTGCACTACGGTGAGAAATGAAGGGTTGAGCTTCTTTTTCTGAATCATTTCTGGCTTACTAAAAAAGTAGCCTTGAAAATAATGAAAGCCTGCCTCGATCGCTTGTTCATACTCTTGATAGGTTTCGACTTTCTCTGCCAAGAATTCAATATTAAGGCGGGCGAGTGAGCCAATATAGACTGCCGCTTTATCAATCGGGACGATACGGATATCAAATTTAATAATGTGGATAAAAGGCAGAAAGCGTTTCCAAGCACGGTTCGGCACAAAGTCATCCAAAGCGATGCGATAGCCTGCACGGTGCAGCGTTTTAACCGCCTCAAGCAGTTCATCCGTCGGTGGGCAATCTTCTAAAATCTCTACCACTAAGCTTTCTTTGGGGAATAGGGTAGGGACGAGATTGAGCAGGCTTTGATAGGGAAAATTAACAAAACCTAGTTTGTCGCCCAACGTGCTGTAATGGGTAGACAAAAAATGGTCGGACAGCAGACGGCTGGTTGCTAACTCCGGCTCAACTTCAGGAAAGGTATTTTTCGGTCCATCCCTGAATAGGAGCTCATAGCCAATCGTCTTTTTATTCCGGTTTAGAATGGGCTGTCGTGCAACGTATGAATACTTCAAGTGGTTTACTTAATCTGATCAACGCATGTGAGTTTGTCTTGATGATAGCGACTTTTAACAAAAGATCTATGCTCAATACGACAGTTTGCTAACCCGGTCATCTCTTTACTTTTGGTTCCCTCTTAAGCGTTGAATGGTCGAGTTTGCAGCTCACACTGTTCTGCTGTGACACGTAAAACCGAGCCTTGTTGATACCAGTCGCCAAGCACAATACGTGTCATCTGACCTTGCGCATTTTCGAAGTGATGGACGTTAGGTCTGTGGGTATGGCCATGAATCATCAGTGTCACCTGATATTGCGCCATCACCTTTTCGACTTCTCCCTGATTGACGTCCATAATCTCAAGTGACTTATGGCTCTTGTCGTCGCGAACACCGGACTGGACGTTGGCAACAATACGCTTTTTGATCATCCAAGGAATGCGTTTAAACAGCCATTGCAACCAAGGCTGATGCACGGTATGGCGAAACTTTTGATAGCTGACATCATCGGTGCAAAGAGTATCGCCGTGTAAAATTACCGCCTTTCGCCCATATAGCTCTATGGTAGTGACGTCTGCCAGCAGCGTTATGCCCGTTTGTTTGCAAAAGCGCTTACCCAACAGAAAGTCACGGTTCCCTTGCACGAAATAAACCGCAACGCCGCTGTCGGTTAACCTTTTGAACTCCATGCGAATTTGATTGGCAAACGGCGTTTGGTCATCATCGCCAATCCAAAATTCAAACAGATCGCCCAAGACATAAAGGGCATCCGCGTGAGGCGCTTCATCACGCATAAAACGGACAAAACACTCGGTAATGTCGCTGCGTGCGGGGCTAAGGTGCAGGTCTGAAATAAATAGTGTCGTCATAGAAATAAGGGGAGGCATTGCCTCCCCATCAACTCTTCGTGTTGAAAATACCGCGAGCGATTACGCGTGGATAGTGGTGCTTGTGATCATCACTTCTTCAAGTGGTACATCTTGATGCATGCCACGAGAACCAGTACTCACACCTTTGATCTTGTTTACCACATCCATGCCTTCAACCACTTCACCAAATACACAATAGCCCCAACCATCTAGGCTTTCACTGCGGAAATCCAGGAAGGTATTGTTGTTTACGTTGATGAAGAACTGTGAGCTGGCTGAATGCGGTTCCATGGTACGTGCCATCGCGATAGTACCGATTTTGTTGCTCAAACCGTTGTTCGCTTCATTTTTGATCGGTGAACGGGTTTGTTTTTCACGAAGACCCGATTCCATGCCGCCGCCTTGGATCATAAAACCATCGATAACACGGTGGAACAGAGTGTTGTCGTAGAAACCGTCACGGCAGTACTGTAGGAAGTTCGCACTGGTTTCCGGTGCTTTTTCTTCGTTCAATTGAATCTTAATGTCACCAAAATTTGTGTGCAGGGTGATCATGCGCTGTTCCTTTACTGTTTTTGTCAAAATGAGAATTCTAGCCTAAGTTCAGTCGCATGCAAACGCAGTGCGAACAATTCGAGGTTTTGTGTCTGAAGTTTAGCCGTTTATCGTTTTATCGGTTAATTGCTATTACCTATTAGAGATTGAGTTGATATACTCGCCCTCCTGTAATTCATTCACAAGCTTAGATAGAGATCATGTTGAAGATATATAACACATTCACCAGACAGAAAGAGGAATTCAAACCAATTACGGCCGGTAAAGTTGGCATGTATGTCTGTGGGGTGACCATCTATGATCTTTGTCACATCGGGCATGGACGCACGTTTGTGTCGTTTGATGTGGTTTCTCGTTACCTGCGCTACTTAGGCTATGACCTGACATTTGTGCGTAACATCACTGATATCGACGACAAGATTATCAAACGTGCAGCCGAAAACGGTGAATCGTGCGATTCGCTGACAGAGCGTCTTATTGGCGAAATGCACGCCGATTTCGACGCCTTGAACATGAAGCGTCCGGATGTTGAGCCTCGTGCCACTCAATACATCCAAGAGATTATTGAGCTGGTCGAGAAGCTGATTGAGCGCGGTTTTGCCTATGTGGCCGACAACGGCGACGTGATGTTTGAAGTCAATAAGTTCGACGAATACGGCAAGCTGTCGAAGCAAGATCTGGATCAACTGCAAGCGGGTGCGCGCGTTGATGTGGAAACGGCCAAACGTTGCCCACTGGATTTCGTCCTTTGGAAAATGTCTAAACCGGGTGAACCAACGTGGGAATCGCCATGGGGGCTGGGTCGTCCGGGTTGGCACATTGAATGTTCTGCGATGAACTCGTCGATTCTTGGCAACCACTTTGATATTCACGGCGGCGGCTCGGACTTGCAGTTCCCGCACCACGAAAACGAAATCGCGCAATCTTGCTGCGCGCATGAGACTAAGTACGTTAACACTTGGATGCACAGCGGCATGGTGATGGTCGACAAAGAGAAAATGTCAAAATCACTCGGTAACTTCTTCACTATTCGTGACGTGCTGTCTCACTACGATGCAGAAACGGTACGCTACTTCTTAATGTCAGGTCATTACCGCAGCCAACTTAACTACAGCGAAGAGAACTTAAACCAAGCACGTGCATCGCTTGAGCGCTTGTACACTGCCCTTCGTGGTTTGGATCTCAGCGCCGCGCCAGCCGGTGGTGAAGAGTATGTAACGCGCTTTACTACCGCAATGAACGACGATTTTAATACCCCAGAGGCGTATTCAGTGCTGTTTGATATGGCTCGCGAAGTTAACCGCTTAAAAAACGAAAGCCTCGAGAAAGCGAGCGCGCTAGGTGCGCTGATGCGTGAACTGGCGGATGTGATTGGTATTTTGCATCAAGATCCAGAAGCGTTTCTCAAAGGCGATGCGGGTAACGACGACGAAGTGGCCGAAATTGAAGCACTGATCAAGCTGCGTAATGACTCTCGCGCGGCGAAAGATTGGGCCAACGCTGATTTAGCTCGCGACAGACTCAACGAGATGGGCATCGTACTGGAAGATGGTCCAGAAGGGACGAGCTGGCGTCGCAAATAATTATATCTTTTTAAAAAGGGCTGATTATTCAGCCCTTTTCTTTGAATCTTTCACTTTTCATTTTAGGTAGCAATCTGTGGCTCAGATGTATTTTTACTACTCAGCAATGAATGCGGGTAAATCAACAACGCTTCTTCAATCGGCATTTAACTACCAAGAGCGGGGCATGACGCCGGTTATTTTTACCGCCGCCTTGGACGATCGTTATGGTGTCGGCAAGGTGAGCTCTCGCATCGGTTTGCAAGCAGAAGCGCATTTGTTCACTGGCGAAAGCGATCTTTATCATGAGATTGCCAGATTAAACCAAGCGGAAAAACGGCACTGTGTGCTGGTGGATGAGAGCCAGTTTTTGTCGAAAGAGCAGGTCTATCAATTGACCGAAGTGGTCGACAAGCTCGACATCCCTGTACTGTGTTATGGCCTGCGCACGGATTTTCTCGGCGAACTGTTTGAAGGCAGCAAGTATCTGCTCTCTTGGGCTGATAAGTTAATTGAGCTGAAAACCATCTGTCACTGTGGCCGTAAAGCCAACATGGTCATTCGCACCGATGAACATGGTAATGCCATTGCAGAAGGGGATCAGGTGGCTATTGGTGGCAATGACCGCTATGTGTCGGTTTGTCGTCAGCACTACAAAGAGGCGCTTGGGAAGTAACATATTTTAGGGCTACCTTGAGTTTTTTATGGCAGCCCATTTTCTCACCTTTTTACTATCCCTTTGTTGACTCGTTGGTTAGTGACAAGGCATCCAGAGTGGATTGATAGTGAAACTTAAACCCCAGTGAGAGCAGCTTTTCGGCGCGGATCTCTTTATCTGCCACATCGACTATCTCAGGTAATGCTTCGGGCATCCCTGCCGCTTCTAAAGCGCTTTGATAAAACGTCGCCTTATCGACGGTGCGCGGCGTTGTCACGTTGAGGATCTGATCATCAGCATGAGTGACGGCAAAAACCGCAGCGTTTACGGCATCGTACTGATGTAGCATATTGGCAGGCGCAAGACGACTCACCTGCTTTAAGTGAGCGACAAATCGAGCCGGATGACGTTGTGGCCCTATCAAACCGCTCAAGCGTAAGATGGTGAAAGGGTGGCCAGATTGAACGAGTGCGTTTTCCGCTTGCAGCATGATACGTGCTTTGTCGCTAAACTGGCTATTGTTTTGCGCTATCGCCAAACTGGCGGCATCTTCGACCATTTTCTCTGCACGATTTGGGTAAACCGTGGTTGAGCTTATCATGATCACCTTAGTTGCAGGTGAGCTGCTTAGCGCATCGACAACCAGTTGCCAGTGCTGGGCATACTCATCGCCTTGGCCTTTACGAAAGCCGGGAGGAAAACAGCCAATGACTACGTCAAATTTTTTTGTATTGAGATGGTGGCTGAGCTGTTGGCGCGCATCGGGATGATTGAGATCCAGCGGCCATTTTCTGTTGGCGGCGAAATCGAGGCTTTCGAGCGCCTCTTGTGAGCGACGGGTAATAAACACCGTATGGCCAAGTGTTGTGAGTGTTTGTGCTAGAGGAAAACCGAGCCAACCCGCACCAATGATAAGAATGTTTTTCATCGCTAAACCTGAAATCAATTATTCAAAAGAGTACTCATTGCAATATAAAACGCATCTAACCAGTGTTTTGTTAAAAATACCAGCCGAATTACGCTAACGCTTGCAAGCGAGCTCAAATAGTGGGTCTGCCTAGAAATTAAGTGAGTTACGCGGTTGTAGGCAATAAAGTGAAAAGAAACATCTGGCTCACTCTCATCCGACGAAGTGCAGCGGTGTAAGTCGCGAGTTAAAGTCGCATCTTAAACCATCTGGCATTATCTTTACTAAGTACTCCATCATTAATGAGAGAGCAGCCGTGATGAAGTGGTTGGTGGTTTTAGTACTTTGTTACAGTGTGGTGTGCCGAGCTGAAATGCCCAAGGTACACCTCACCTCATTGGAATGGCCGCCATATTCTGGAGCCAACTTACCCGAAAATGGTTACTCGGTAGCGATTGCTCGCGAAGCATTTTTAGCGATGGGATATGCACTGGAAGTGGAGTTTCACCCTTGGCCAAGAGCAATCGCCAAAGTAGCGAAAAGTGAGCAATTCGTCGGCTACTTTCCTGAATATGAGTTTGCCACCCAAGAGTATGTGTTTTCGACTTCTCTTGGTAGCGGCCCGCTCGGGTTTGTGGAAAATATCAATAAGCCTATAGGTTGGAAGAGCTTGCGAGACATCATACCTTTTCGGGTCGGCGTCGTGCAGGACTATATCAATACACCGGAATTGGATGCGATGATCGCTGCGCAGCAACTCTACGTTGAGCAAAGCGCCAGCGATTTATTGAACATTTATCTGGTTGCCAAGGGGCGGCTGGATATTGCGGTGATTGATGCCAATGTTTTAGCTTACTTGGTGGAAGCGGATCCTAAAGCGGACTTTCTCCGTCAGCGAGTGAAAATGAATGAGAAGTTGTTGGTCGAAAAACAGCTTCATATTGCCTTTAAAAACACGCCACTGGGAATTCAGTGGCGTGATACTTTTAATCAAGGGTTGGCTCAAGTTGATAGGCTGGCCGTTATTGAGCGCGTAAAGCGTTTATCCAATACGACTAAGAACTGAGTACTCTGAGCGTACGCTCCGCATGCTCTGCGACTTCAATTCCTTCGTCGGTTAAATAGCCGCCATCAATTTGCGTGCATAAACCTTTGTCAAATAGACGTTTTACCGCTTCTTGCGTCGATTGAGAGGCTTCTTTGTGAACTTTAATACCTGTGGCTGCGCTACTTAAATCGAACTGAAGCAATAGGTTCAGTTCTGCGATGTGCTCTTCGGTAAATTTCATGGACATACTCCGATTATCATTTTCGTTTCAACTTAGTACGCCTTCGCGCTCCTGACAATGAATAAGGTCAAGAAATGTTAAATGTCTGAAAGGTTGTGCTTCATTTTGTGCACTGAAAAAGCTTTTGTACAAGAAACGCTGTTTTATTATTCGCCTAGTCAATGCTACGTATTATTTACACATTAGTTGTATTATATTTAGCGAAGTTTGTGAAAATTAGCGGCTTGTTGGTGGCTATTTAATTAAGCACATTTTTGTCTCTGGTTGTCGACCTCAGTTTTGCGGTAACTCTTTTTCATCAGAAGGCAAAAAAGCAGTCGATAAGTCGTAGAAAAGGAAAAAACAATGAAAAAGATGAAGTTAGCATTGGCGGTCTCAATGCTGTTGACGATTGTTGGCTGTCAATCCACTCCAGAAGAGAACGCAACGGCGAGTGAAACCAATCAAGCAAGCCAAGATACCAGTGCGCCATTCAAGGGTGTGCAAAAGTCTCACAAGTACTGGGTTGAGACTCTGGAAGATGTGAACTCTCTCAACGTCTATGCGCCAGAAAACTATCGTGAGCTGCTTAATGCTTGGAAAGAAGCTGGCAAAATCTATGCAGAAATAGAGAAAGAGCCGTCACTTGCGGGTAAAAGTTACTCACTCTTTTCAAGCGACACTTATGCGCAAGCGTACGATGAACAAATTAAACTGGTTGAGCAGAACTATCGCGCTCTAGAAACCTTAAAACAAAAAGCAGACGTTATTCTGGCCGATTCGATTGCTCAGATGGAATATCTCGATGAGATCGACGCGGTGAGCTACTACAAAGCGGATTACGATCGCTTGGCCGTTCAGTACAAGAAACTGTTTACATATGTGGTTGTCGATGAGCTTGAAGAGGCCCAAGCGAAGCAGGTCGAGTTCCTCAACAACGCTAAACAACTTGAAATCAAAGTTGTTAAGAAAATCTACATTCTTCCGCTACAGCAAGAACTGAAAACGTTGAAGAAAGAGGATTTTAACGAAGTTGCGCCAGTGAGTTTTGCGACAGCGGAAAACGTGGTGAATATCGCCGCCAATATCGCGCAAACCAACCCACGTGACAAAACTGCGATCGAGCAAGCCGTATTCAATGCGAAGTTTGAAATCGAGCACGTTAAGCAAGTGACTCACCAAGTGAAGTTATTGGCATCAGTGGAAGATGAGAAATTTGAAAACTCGGTTTTAGAGATCGAGAACAAACTGCTGGCTATTTCAAAAGCTGTTGATGGCTCTGACTACCGCAACGTTATGCTGCGCGAACAGACAGAGAAAATCTTAGCGAGTGTGGAAAAGATGCACGCAGCAGATAAAACCTCTGACTTGGCGGATGAAGTGACCGCGCTAAAACGCAAAGTGTCTGAACTGAATGCGAAAAACAGCGAGCAACAAAAAGCGGCAGAGAAAGCCAGCAAGCGCGAAGCTTCTCTGCAAGCGCAAATTGATCGTGAAGCATCGCACATCAAGAGCCTTGAAGAGCTGATTGCGAATCTGAAACAGCAGTTGGCGCTGAGCCAAACTATTCCAGCGAAAAACGCCGCCGATACGCCTGTACAAGCAGAAACTACCGAAGTTGCAGAAGGTGTTGATGCAGCGGTAGCAGAAGCACCTGTGGCGGAAACGCCTGTAGTGGAAACGGAAGCGGCAGTAGCAGACGAAGTGGTAGAAACCACAGTCGCTGAGTAGTATTCAACCCCTTATCCATCGCCCTGATATTGGTTTCATTATCAGGGCGTTTTTGTCTTTAGAATTCCTGAAGCTTGTTTTTTAACAACAAAAGGGATCTACATAGTGTGATCGGATATAGTTTTTGTCGTCACGAAAGCAACAAATTTTGTAAACATTCCAAATGCCCCTTGAAAAAGTCCGGAAAAGGAGAGATTATCCGCGCCATTCGGAATTGTTTCTAATTGTAACTACCAATGAACTTCAATCAGTTTGACTCGCTACTGCCACCCCAGGCTGCTGAAAGAGCGGCAGAGATCGGTGAAGGCAAAGCAACTAAAGACCCCGTAAAATCGTTCTTACTCGCTATTTCTGCGGGTATTCATATCGGCATTGCTTTTGTCTTCTACACCACAGTTACCACAGGTGCTGGCGATCTTCCTTGGGGGATGACGCGTTTAGTCGGGGGCTTGGCTTTTAGTTTAGGCCTGATTTTGGTTGTGGTGACGGGCGGGGAGCTCTTTACCAGCTCAGTACTCACATTGGTTGCGCGTGCAAGCGGAAAAATCTCATGGCGGGTGCTGTTTAAAAACTGGATGGTCGTGTACGTCGGCAACTTGGTCGGTGCCATTTTGTTGGTTGCCTGTATGTTGATCACTAAGCAGTACATGTTTGACCACGGACAAGTCGGGCTAAACGCCATGGCTGTTTCCCAACACAAACTGCATCACGGTTTCTTTCAGGCCGTCGCGCTTGGCATCATGTGTAACGTGCTTGTTTGTATCGCCGTTTGGATGACCTTTAGTGGTCGTACGCTAACCGATAAAATCACGGTGATGATTTTACCTGTGGCGATGTTTGTCTCAGCGGGTTTTGAGCACTGCATTGCCAACATGTTCCAGGTACCGATGGCGGTTGGCATCAAGCTGTTTGCGCCAGCGGAATTCTGGCAAATCACCGGCGCGAATATCGCTGACTATGCTGATTTGACCATGAGCAATTTCTTAATCAATAACTTACTGCCAGTGACGTTGGGGAACATCATCGGTGGCGGTGTGTTTGTCGGTATGTGGTATTGGTTAATCTACCTAAGAGACTGATGAACAATAGGGCAGACGCGAGTCTGCCCTTCTTTTATGCATGTCATGCCTGAAATTCAATCCACTCTTTGAGTTCGACCAACTCTTCGGGTTCATGTTTGAGCCAGTCTAAAACCCCTTCCTCTAACTCATTTTCGTGTCGGTGCAAACTTGCCAAGCCTTGAGTTTCCATTGTCAACTGTCCTTATTGAAACCATTGGTGAGACTATAGTGATTGGATATTGCAAAAGTGTGATGTCAAATTCGGTAACTGGCCGCTATCGTCAGCTTAATAGCGGGTAAGAGAATTAGGTTATCCACATTTTCTGTGGATAACTTATCGCAAAGCGCGTGTGTATCTTTTTATTCGCTAACTTATCTAAAAATAACAAGTTAATCGTTCGTTATCTGGGCGTTTTACTTGCGATTTTATGTTGGAAAAATGGCTATAAAGGCATCATTTCTGTGATTTGGTAGAAAATATGGTGGCTAAAGTAATTAATCGTCAATGAAGTGGCTTACCAGCAGAAATGGAACAAGCGTGTGTGGTTTAAAATAAGTCGGTTTCGACGTATATTTCGCGGCGAAAGTGCTTTTTTAGCGGCATGAGAATTTAGTATCTGCACTACAAATTTTTTACATTTTCGCGTTGTTCAACGACAATTTCCCCTCCTTTTTCCTGTTTGTTCTCTCCCACTTTGTGCTTAATTGTTTCTGCTATGTTTTTGTTTTAACAAATTTGCAAACTGCACAATTTTTCATATTCATTCACAAATTTACACATGAAATATCAATCAGATACATCTCTGGATGAGCTCAAAAAAGTGTTAAATAACCGCTGCTGCAAGCAGAGATTTAATTGAACCCTACAAATGGTATGGTCTAACATTTTGCTAAAGATGACATTAGATACCTCGTTGCATTCGATTGAGGTAAGCAAAACAAACCAATACAAAGTAGGCAAATGTATGAGTGATGTTAACAAAATTGAGAGTGGTGAAAAGCGCTCTTTAGAGTGGCAATCCTTTCTCTTCATTACGGTCGTTCTCTTTCCTGCGTTAAGTATCGCTTTTGTCGGCGGGTATGGATTTATTGTCTGGATGCTACAAGTGTTCTTTTTCGGTCCTCCTGGCGGTCACGGCTAATCCTTGAGCTCAGTCCACATCTACGACACGTTTTTTAGAGAACAAACCATGAAATCAATCATCATTAAAATTTGGCGCACTATGTCGCGCCCGGCGATGCATATCAGCTTGGGCGTGTTGACCATGGGCGGCTTTATCGCTGGGGTAATCTTCTGGGGCGGTTTCAATACGGCTCTGGAAGCAACCAACACAGAAGAGTTCTGCATCAGCTGCCACACAATGCGCGACAACGTTTATCAAGAACTGCAAGAGACGGTGCACTGGAAAAATCACTCAGGCGTTCGTGCCACTTGCCCAGACTGCCATGTTCCGCACAACTGGACTGATAAAATTGCACGCAAAATGCAAGCGTCTAAAGAGGTGTTTGCACAGGTTTTTGGTAATTACGATGAACCCGGTGTGTTTGAAGCGCGCCGTATCGAACTGGCTAAGCATGAGTGGGAGCGCTTCTCTGCCAACAAATCGCTTGAGTGTAAAAACTGCCACGATTATGACTCCATGGACTTCTCGCTGATGTCGCCAACTGCGCGCATTCAAATGAAGCAAGCGGCAGAGAAAGATCAGAGCTGCGTGGATTGCCACAAGGGCATCGCGCACAAGCTGCCAGCGGGTATGGATAGCATTGGCGGAATCGTTGGCGACTTAGAACAGATGGCCTCCAATACAGATTACTCGGTCGGAAAATCGCTGGTGAGCGTGCGCCATCTGCCAATCTATTTTGACGCGCAAGGCACCAACGAAGCGGGTCTGCTTAACCCGGCATCTACGGTTAAAGTTTTGCAAGCGAAAGGCGAATACGTTGAGGTTGAGATCGACGGCTGGCGTAAAGCTAAAGGGTTTGGCCGTGTTATCCAAGAGGATTTCGGCAAAAACATCGCAGTGGCCTCGCTATTAAAAGAAGCCGCGCTGGATGACAAAGTGGTGACCACGGGCGAAGAAAAAGTCGATGAGCTCACGGGTCTGCCATGGGAAAAAGTGGCGGCGAAAGTGTGGCTCAAAAAAGAGTCAATGCTCAATGACATCAACCCTGTGTGGGAAAAATCGAGCGAAGCGTACAAAACTAACTGCTCGGTCTGTCATACCCAGCCGGATGAAGCGCATTTTGATGCCAACACTTGGCCTGGCATGTTCGATGGGATGTTGGCGTTCGTCAACCTCGATACCGACAGCGAAGCGTTGATCCTCAAATATCTACAGAAGCACTCTTCAGATTATGCTGAAGGTCATCACTAATAAGCCTTGGATGGAGTAATTTACATGGCGATTACGCGAAGAAGTTTCCTCAAAGGGGTTGCAACGACAAGCGCAGCCTCAGTTATTGGTCCTAGCTTATTGGCATCGGCTTCGGCACACGCGGTAGAAACCACTGGAACTTGGAAGGTGTCTGGCTCTCACTGGGGCGCATTTCGCGCCCACATCTATGCGGGTAAAGTGCAAGAGATCAAACCGCTTGAGCTGGACAAAAATCCGACTGAAATGCTCAATGGCATTAAAGGCATCATCTACAGTCCATCGCGCGTTCGCTATCCGATGGTGCGCTTAGACTGGCTGAAAAAACATAAGTACAGCGCGGATACACGCGGTAACAACCGTTTTGTGCGTGTGACTTGGGATGAAGCGTTAGATCTTTTCTATCGCGAGCTTGAGCGGGTGCAAAAAGAGTACGGTCCTTGGGCGCTACACGCTGGGCAAACAGGCTGGAACCAAACGGGCTCATTCAACAACTGTACGGCGCACATGCAGCGAGCTGTTGGCATGCACGGTAACTACATTACTAAAGTGGGCGACTACTCGACTGGCGCGGGTCAAACGATTTTGCCGTATGTACTCGGTTCCACCGAAGTGTACGCGCAAGGCACCTCTTGGTCTGAGATTCTAGAAAATGCCGACAACATCATTCTGTGGGCGAATGATCCGGTGAAAAACCTGCAAGTGGGTTGGAACTGTGAAACTCATGAGTCGTTCGCCTACCTTGAGCAGCTAAGAGACAAAGTGGCTAAAGGTGAGATCAAGGTGATCTCGGTCGATCCGGTGAAGAACAAGACGCATCGTTATCTGCAAAACGAACATTTGTACGTGAACCCGATGACCGACGTCCCATTCATGTTGGCGATTGCGCACGTGTTGTACAACGAGAATCTGTATGACAAGAAATTCATCGAAACCTACTGTCTCGGTTTTGCCGAGTTTATCGATTACGTTCAAGGCAACACCAAAGACAAAGTGGCGAAAACGCCAGAATGGGCAGAAGCGATCTGTGGCGTGCAAGCCGACAAAATCCGCGAGTTCGCGCGCACGTTGGTTGGCGGGCGTACGCAGATCCTGATGGGCTGGTGTATCCAGCGCCAGGAGCATGGTGAGCAGCCTTACTGGGCGGCGGCGGTTCTGGCGGCGATGATTGGCCAAATTGGTCTGCCGGGCGGGGGCATCTCTTACGGTCACCACTATTCAAGCATCGGTGTACCCTCGACGGGTTTTGCTGGCCCCGGCGGTTTCCCGCGAAACCTCGATACTGGCATGAAGCCAAAATGGGACAACAATGACTTCAATGGTTACAGCCGTACTATTCCTGTAGCGCGTTGGATTGACTGTCTGCTAGAGCCAGGTAAAGAGATCAACTACAACGGCGGTAAAGTGAAGTTGCCAGATTTCAAGATGATGGTGATTTCCGGCTGCAACCCATGGCACCACCACCAAGATCGCAACCGTATGAAGCAAGCGTTCCAGAAGCTACAAACCGTAGTGACGATTGATTTTGCTTGGACGGCAACGTGTCGCTTCTCCGACATCGTGTTGCCTGCGTGTACCCAGTGGGAGCGTAACGACATCGACGTATACGGCTCTTACTCAAGCCGCGGTTTGATTGCAATGCACCGTTTGGTGGATCCTCTGTTCCAATCTAAGCCCGATTTCCAAATCATGCAGGAGTTGACGGAACGTTTTGGTCGCAGTGAAGAATACTCACGCGGTATGAGTGAGATGGATTGGATTCGCAGCCTCTACAACGACTGTAAGAAAGCCAATCAAGGCAAGTTTGAGATGCCAGAATTCGATGAATTCTGGGAAAAAAGTGTGCTGGACTTTGGCCAAGGTCAACCTTGGGTCCGTCATGCCGACTTCCGTCAAGATCCGGAAATTAACCCGTTGGGCACACCGTCAGGCTTTATCGAAATCACATCGCGTAAGATTGGTCGTTACGGCTACCAACATTGCCAAGAGCACCCAATGTGGTTTGAAAAATCGGAGCGTTCACACGGTGGCCCGGGCTCAGACAAACATCCGTTCTGGTTGCAGTCGTGCCACCCAGACAAGCGTCTGCACTCGCAGATGTGTGAATCCGAGGCGTTTCGTGCCACGTATGCTGTGCAAGGTCGAGAGCCTGTCTACATCAACCCGTTGGATGCCAAAGCCAAAGGCATTAAGCAGGGTGATTTAGTGCGTGTGTTTAACGATCGCGGCCAACTGCTGGCTGGGGCCGTTTTGAGCGACAGTTATCCGCGTGGTGTGATTCGTATTGAAGAAGGGGCATGGTACGGTCCGCTGAGTGAAAAGTTGGGGGCGATGGATACCTATGGTGACCCAAATACGCTCACTCAAGACATTGGCTCGTCTGAGCTAGCTCAGGCGACCTCGGCCAACACCTGCATTGTCGATTTCGAGAAATTCACGGGTAAAGCCCCTCCGGTGACCTCATTTGGCGGGCCAATAGAAGTGGCTTAACCATCGATGTCTTATCTGCCAGCCTTCGGGCTGGTATTTTTTAAGCGGTTTCTCATGGTTGAAATATGCTCAGTCAGTACAAAGCGTGAAGGAACGCTCATAATCCAGCCAAGACGCAGCCGTTTTTGGAAGTCTTCTGAGCTATAATACTTGCGACAGACAATAGCTCTTGCCTTGTTATCTCGTCATCCGTTCGCCTCAAAACTTCCACACATAAACGAGCCATTGAGAGCGCATTTCTATCTCTTACTGTGTTGGCCTGAAAGTGTTTATCCCAGCCCTTCTGCTGGGCATGCACTCCTGCAATGTAGCATCAACACTATCAATAGCATGATATCAAAGCGCTCGGGGCTGCGGATAAAGTGGTTTACTCAAACAGAAACAGATAGCCATATCCGACCAAAAATGCGGGGATGGACGAGTAAATCGTCGCAATCAAGGCGGCTTTGGGTGCCATCGCAATCGCAGGGAAGAGCGCATCGCCGTCATTCGAGATGGCATTTGCCAACTGTGCAGACAGAGGAACTGCGTCAGAGAGGTACAAACTTGTGACCAAAATCTGCGGACCGCATCCGGGCAGCATACCAACCGCTAAGCCGACTAGCGGCATCCATAACCCCCAGCCTGCCAGTGATTCGGTGAGATTGATACCGGAGAAATGGTTGAACATCTCAAAGGCGAGAAAAGCCATGATCACCCAAGCGCTGACGAAATTGGTGTCTTGCGCCGCTTTTTGCATTGGGTGTGAGCCCGCCTTTTTGTCATCTTCTGCCACCGTCGACTGGTAATCCTGTAACTCTTTGGTGAGCGCCCAAAGCAACATACAAACTATGGCTAACAGAGCACCCAGCCATTCAATGCGCTCTTCACCAAGGCCCAACCACTGATTGATATCGACTTGAAATGAGCCAAGCAGGGCAACGACAGCACCAGGTACAATCATCCATTGCCAGAACGTGCCTTGCAGATTAATCGCGTGTTGCTGCACCTGGGTAAGATCGGCAGACGTTCTTTTGCACGACACATCACACACGGCCTTTTCAGGTTTGTTTGGACGCAGAAAATCATCGGCATGAAAGTAGTTCACCGTCAGGCCCGAAAGCGTACCCACTACCACACCGAGAGCGACCACACCCAGCCCAGTGATGGGCTCACTAGCCAGTAAAAGAAACGCCGCATCGCCCATAGTGGCGGTCAACACTGCAACAATAGCGCCAAAGCCAATTCGCCCGCTGACAAACTGAGTGGTGACGACAATCGCACCGCCACAGCCGGGTAGCGCGCCTAACAGGGCGGCAAACAATACCTGATAATTGCGAGAATAACGGTACAAACGGGTTAGGGCGTTATCTTTTTTCACCACAAGCGCCAAGTAATGATAAATCACTAAGGTGAGCGCGACATAACAAGAGACCGCCCAAAATGAGTCAGACAAGGCGGCAACGGTCAGGGCTTGCGTACTTGGCGTCACCAGTAAAGCGACCAGGAATACCGGTAACAACAGACGTTTGTACGCAAAGTGAAACTGCGAGAGATAAAATGGATTTGTCCATGATTGTACAGATTTCGTCATCTCCATAGGTACCTCACTACATACAAATAGGAATTATTCTCATTATATGCAAATGACAATTATTCTCAAATGATTTTCTGCCCTTTGCTTGAAACAGCGATTTTCTTGTTTTCGGCCAATGACATTCTAGAAAAATCAGGTAAAGTATGCGGCTTTGTGAGCATACCCGCTGAGCGGCAGCGTGGCGGGAATAACAATATTGAGATAGGAAAGACAATGATTCTAGTTGTAGGTCATAAAAACCCGGACAGTGACAGCATTTGTGGCGCTTTGGTGGCAACTGAGCTTTTGAAAGCTCGTGGCCTTGAAGCGAAAGCGATTCGTCAAGGCGAAATCAACCGCGAAACTCAACACATTCTTGAAACCGCTGGCGTTGATCAGCCAGAGCTGCGCACCAGTGTCGCAGGAGAGAAAGTGTGGCTGGTTGACTACACGGACTTGGCTCAAGCGCCAGATGACATCAACGAAGCAGAAATCTTGGGTATTGTTGACCACCACCGTTTGGGTGACGTGATGACTGTCAATCCACTCGAAGCATGGATCTGGCCTGTGGGCTGTACCTGCACCATTTTGTTCAACCTGTTCAAAATGGAAAATGCGCCAATTACACGTGAGCTGGCGACACTGATGATGTCTGCCATTCTTTCCGATACCGTTGGTTTCGCTTCTCCAACCTGCACGGAAAAAGACAAAGCGGCGGTGATGGAGCTGGCAGAGTTGGCGGGCGTGACGGATCTTGATAAGTTCATCAAAGATCTACTGATTGCTAAAACAGACATTGAAGGATTGTCTGCGGCTCAGTTGGTGGAAAAAGATCTTAAAGCTTACCCATTTAATGGCCGTGATGTGGTGGTTGGTCAGGTTGAACTGGCGACGCTTGAGCAGGTTGATGGCATGATTGATGCGCTTGAAGCGGATCTGCAACGTCGTTGTGACGAGCAAGCGCTGGCGTTTGCAGCCGTGATGCTCACCGACATCACAACCGCGCAGACACGTCTGATTTACAAAGGTGAATGGGCAGAGAAATTGGCAAAACACGAGAAAGACGGTTTGCTGATGATGGAAAACACCTTGAGCCGCAAAAAACAAGGCTGGCCTTGGCTGCAAGTTGAGCTGGTTTAACCTGCGGATGAGCGCCGGGTATTTCTACTCGCGCTGGTAGATCCTCGGGGAGTACCCCATAATGGAAACGCCCATTTGCGGCCGCAGGTGGGCGTTTTTACTGGTCAATTTTAGCCCATAACGGCACGAGCGGAGATTCGCCATGACGACCCCTTTATCCCAAGATCAAATCCGAACCATCAACAGCTACGACCAAGAGCAGCGCCTGCGTTACTGCATTAAAGAGATTGTTGCCCAGCGCCAAGTATGGATCCTCACCGACGAGCATGGCTGTGTGATGCTCAACAGTGACGAAGACGAGTGCGTGCCTGTCTGGCCAAACAAAGAATTTGCCGAAGAGTGGGCAACGGGCGATTGGCAAGAGTGTCAGGCGGAGTCCATTTCGCTCAATAAATGGCACAGTCGTTGGACGCAAGGTTTGGAAGAAGACCAACTGTCGGTCGCAGTGTTTCCTAGTATCAACGAAGAAGGGGTCATTCTGTTCCCTGACGAGTTCGATTTTGAGCTGAAAAAACAGGCCGCTCGCAAATAAGCTGGCTGACAGCAAAAGTGAACAGTATAAAAACGGCGCATGTGAGCGCCGTTTTTATTTCAAGCGATATTTTTTCGCCCAATCAGTAACCCACCAGCGCAAAAAGCTCAGCACTCTTGGCCGTTTTAACCGCGTTCTTTAACGTGCCGTCGTGCTCGAATTGGCGTAAAACTCGCTCAATGACGGGTTTGACTTCGTTTTCCGACATGCCCGCTTTAATCTCTGGATGATAGAGCAGGGCGAGTAAGACCACATCCAGCGGTGACAGCAGCTCTTCCGGCGAGTGGTCATTAAATATCGAAGGATAGGCTTCATCAGAATCATTCGGTAAGCCAAGTACTTGAGTGATCTCTTCCACCACACAGGCGACCAACTTGCCATATTCTCGCGCCTTGTCGACAGGGATCACCACTGCGCCAGAATAGATCGCGCCATTTTTTTGCTTGAATCCTGCTTTGCAAATGGCACTGGCGAGCTCTTCGTCAGACGCTTTGCCTATCCATTGACTCACCACTTGTTGATAGTTTGCTTCTTGAGTGAACACCCAGACCACGTTGGCTTGCTTTCGGTTATCGGTCGCCTTAATCGAGAGACCAGTGACACTTGTTAAGTGGGCGATATGCATCTGTAGCAACTGGTTGTGCAGCGCTTGGTCACCGACCTGATGTTCAACAAAAATAGAGATGGGCTCTTGCCACTTGCGAATGGGCTTTTCGCCCGGGCTGTATTCGTCACGTAACGCCACTTGAATAAAGGCATTTTCGACAAACGCGGGGTCAAGCCAAGTTTCGAACCGGGGTGCAGAGTGCAGGGCGGGAGAGAAAAGCAGCACAAGAAAACCTTTCCACAGCGACTTCATCTTGAGATTCATTCGTGACTCCAATGCGTGATCCTCTCAATCGCCCAATGTCGTTCCTGCCGAGATCAATAATGGACGGGTGCTTTGTAGAAATGGTTTTCAACCAAGCGTTGTGTGATCGGGTGTTGAGGATCGCCAAGGACCAGTTGTGTCTCACCAGACTCGACCACATCGCCATCATGCATCACCATCACTTTGTCCGTAATGTGTTTGATGATACCGATGTGCTGCGAGACGTAAACAAACGACACACCCATCTCTTCTTGAAGCTCAAGAAACAGGTTGATGATCTGCGAACGCATGGCCATATCCAAACCGTTGAGTGCTTCGTCGGCGACAATAATCGAGGGTTGCAGAATCAGCGCTCTGGCCAAACAAACACGCTGCTTTTGCCCGGCGGCCAGCATCTGCGGGTAAAAGTAGGCATGTTCAGGCAGCAAGCCAACGCGCAGTAAAGTGTCTTTAACACGTTTGAGACGCGCTTCTGGTGGCATGTTGGTGTTTCGCTTCAGCGGTCCTTCCAAAATGCGTCCAATCTGAATACGCGGGTTGAGCGAAGTGTTGGGATCTTGGAATATCATTCGGATCAGCTTGCAGCGCGTGGCGTAATCTTTGTGCTCCAGTCTTTCACCATTGACGCGTATCTCGCCTGAGGTGGGTTCAACCATCCCCGCCAGCATGCGAGCCAGAGTCGATTTTCCAGAGCCATTTTGACCGATAAAACCGATCGTCTGCCCTGCTTCTAGGGTAAAACTCACCGGTTTGACCGCATGCTGAACTTTGCGTCTAAACAAGCCTGAACGAGTGACAAAATCTTTGCACAGATTGTCCACTTCCAGCAGAGCACTCATGAATCTTTCTCCGTATTAAGAGGGAAATGACAACTGAACTTGTGATTTTTAATTCGTCTTGCGTAAGGGATTTCCACACATTGACGCTGTGCGTATGGACAACGAGGACCAAGTCGACAGCCTATTGGCAAATGTTGCAGAGGCGGAATGGAGCCGGGCAACGATTGCAATTTCTGCTTGTGCGGGATCCAGTGGTTAAAATCAGGCATGGCTTTGAGCAGAGCATCCGTGTACGGATGTTTAGGCCCTTCCAAGATTTTGTCGGTATCTGCCGATTCGACCGATTGGCCACAATACATCACAGTGATGCGGCTAGCCCACTGGGTAATGTTGGTTAAATCGTGGCCGATCAACAAAATAGTGGTGTTGTTGAGCTGATTCATACGACTGAGCAGACGCAAGATCTGATTTTGCGTGATCGGATCTAAGTCATTGGTCGGCTCGTCAGCGATAAGCAGCTTTGGTGCGGTGGCGATGGCCATCGCAATCATCACTTTCTGACATTCCCCATCGGTTAGCTCATAGGGGTAGCTTTTCATCAAGCGCTCGTGATCTTTGATACCCACTTTATGTAGCAAGGCAATCGCACGTTTTTTACGCCATTTCAAACGTTCCCACCATTTTCCATCGAAAGTGCGCGATGGAATCGATTCAATCAACTGATGGCCAACCTCTTCAGAAGGATCCAAACAGGTCGAAGGTTCTTGAAAGATCATCGCGATATCGCGGGCGATGACGCGACGGCGCTCGCTCGGAGTGAGCTGGAGCAAGTCGATGTTGCCGAGTCGCATACGGTCTGCGGTGACTTTCCAGTTATCCTTACACACGCCGACAATCGCTTTCGCGACCAAGCTTTTGCCCGACCCAGATTCGCCCACCAAACCACGAATTTCCCCTTCATTCAAGGTTAAACTCATTCGGTCAACCGCTTTGACCAAGCCTTGAGGGGTTTCGATTTCTATCGTCAAATGACGAATGTCTAGCAGCGGCATTATTCAATCCCCGCATTGAGCGCGCGGCGCACGCCTTCGCCGACTAAGTTGATCACCACCACAGTAAACATGATCGATAATCCCGGCAGGGTGACCGTCCAAGGCGCTAAATAAATCAGTTCAACCGAATCACCAATGATTGCGCCCCATTCGGTACTGGGCGCTTGTGCGCCAAGGCCAAGAAAACCGAGTGCGGTGACATCGAGAATCGCCACGGAGAGCGCCAACGTCAGCTCAGCGGCGACAACCGTCAGCACATTCGGCAATATTGAGTTCCACAGCAAGTAGAAGTCATTTGCTCCATCAAGCCGTGCGGCCATAATGTAGTCTTTCTCTACCTCAGTATGCACCGCAATGTAAACCGAGCGAATAAAACGCGGGATAAGCGCCAAACACACCGCGAGCAGCACCGTCATCTCGCCAACGCCGAAAAACGCGACGAAAATGATCGCCAAAAGGAGCGAAGGTATGGACATAATGGTGTCGAGCAAATGGTTTAAGGTACTCGACAACAGGCCTTTGGTCATGCCAGCCAAAATGCCGATGGCGCAGCCAATCAAAGCGGCGATAGCTGTGACGATCACGGCAGCACCGAAGGTCGGTTGAGTGCCCATGATCAAACGCGACAAAATATCGCGGCCAAGGTCATCGGTACCGAGAAAATAATCCACTGTGCCTGCTGGGTTCCATGAAGGCGGATGCAAAAGTTGGCTGGTTTGCGCTTGTGGATCGTAAGGTGCAAGCAGAGGCGCAAACAGCGTGACGAGCGTGATCAACGCCAAACACCATAAACCAAACATTGCGAGATTATTACTGCGGAAACTACGCCAGAAACGCTCGAATTGCGTTGGAATATGCTCTTCCTGGTAGACGCTATCGGTTAGCATACCATTCCTTCCTTACCAGAGGGTTTATCATCGCGCCAATCAGATCAGACAGAATATTCGCCGTCAGAACCAGCGTCGCCACTACCATAACGCCCGCTTGAATGGAGGCATAATCTCGGTTGGAGAGGGCATCAAGCAGCCATCTTCCCACGCCAGGCCAGTTAAAGATCGACTCGGTAATGATAACCAGCGTCAGCATACTGGAAAGTTGTACGCCCACTTTGGGGATAATTGGCGGAATGGCATTGCGCATTACGTGCTGGGTGACGATCTGCCGAGTGGTCAAACCTTTGATGCGAGCTGCACGAATGTAGTTCTGGCTCATGACATCGGCCACAGAAGCGCGCATCAGGCCAATCACCTGTGTGGTTGGCGCGAGTGCCAGTACCAAGCAAGGGAGCACTAAATGCTCAAGCACACTTTGCAGTGCGTGCGCTTTGTAAGGTCCTTGAGCCAAAAACGCATCAACAATAGCAAACCCAGTGACATGAGGGATCTCGTAAAGCAGATCGTAACGGCCAGAAACTGGGAAGAGTTCAAAGTGCAACGAAAAAACCATCAACATTAGCAGTGCGACCCAGAAAAGCGGCGCAGAGTATCCCGACATCGAGATGAATGAGATGGTGGTGTCGACCCATTTTCCTTGCTTCATTCCCGCAATCGTGCCAAACGGAATACCGATAAATAGCGCCAATAGAAAGGCCAAAATACACAACTCAAGTGTCGCGGGAAACACCACTGCCAGCTCATCAAAGATTTGGTTGCCATTCTTACTCACGCCAAAATTAAGTTGAGTTAGTTCGCTGAGATAAAGCTGCCAACCTTGCCAAAAATCCGCTCTCGCCCAGACCGAATCAGGCTCTAGGCGCAGAATGGAAAAGCCAGCGATGGTAAGCATCGTCAGCGTAATGACAAACAGATTCAGTCGTCGAACCGAGTACCAAAACATTAATAGGTTCTCTCCACACTGTCGAAAGGTTGCGAGTTAAACGGGCTGGATTTAAAACCAACCAGAGATTTGTCGTGGGCGCGGAATTGCACGCCGTGTGCCAATGGAATGGCAGGGAAATCCTCATTGAGGATGTTCTGTGCTTGGCGATATAAGTTTAAACGATAACGATTTTTTTCGGTTTCAAGCGCGAGATCGAGCAGAAAATCGAAGTCGCTGTTGCACCACATCGCCACGTTAATGCCAGCAAGCTCAGAATTACACGACAGCAGCGGGCGCAGAAAGTTATCCGGATCGCCTGTATCAGCGACCCAGCCTGTGAGAATCAGATCAGCGGCCGTTTCATCTGGCAATACTCGTTCGAAACGCTCTTCATAAAGCAGATTAAGTTGAATCCCAACATCGGCCAGATTGGCTTGAATCAGTTCTGCGGTTTTACGTGGGCTCGGATTATAGGCACTCGGCTCTGAAGGGACCCACATAGATAGCGTTAATCCGCTTTCATAGCCCGCCTCACGCAGCAGGGCTAAGGCGTAGTTGCGGTCAAAACGAATCTTGACGCTGTCTTTTTGGTATGCCCAAGAGCTTGGCGGCAGCAAGGTGTAAGCGATGGTCCCCGTGCCATAGTAGACAGAATCAAGGATATTTTGTCGATTGATGGCCAAGTTGAGTGCCTGTCTAACACGGACATCTTGCAACGCTAGATGGCTGGTATTGATGGCAATAAACGCAACGTTCATGGCAGGTGTCGCCGTTAGAACCATGCTGGGGTGCTGTTCAATAACGGGGATCTGACTCGATATGGGGGAACTGAGCACATCACATTCATTGCGCAGTAACTTAGCCAAAGTGCCTGTTCCGCGCTGAGAAATATCGAACACCACTTGCTCCATCTTAACTGGCCCGCGCCAGTAGTGCTCATGGCGGCGCAGACGAACCAGATCATTGATTTGGTACTCTTCGAGCGCAAAAGGTCCACTACCAACAGGGTAGAGGTCCATTTTCTCTTTGCTGTCCTTTTGTGCCAGTTGGTGGCCATACTCAGCGGAAAGGATCACGGCGTGGCTAGTGGCGAGATTCGATAAAAAAGCAAAGTTAGGACGGCTGAGAATGAATTTTACCTGATGATCGGAAAGTGCAACCACATCGGTCAATAAGTTCACCAGATCAATACCCGTAAACCAAGGATAACTGCCACCGCCAACCAAATGGTAGGGATGTGTTGGATCAATGATACGACGAAAGCTGAACACCACATCTTGCGCATTGAGGTTGCGAGTTGGGGTAAACCATGCCGTCTTTTGAAACGCGACATCAGCTCGCAAATTAAAAATGTATTCGGTGCCAGATTTATTCACCTGCCAATCCTGGGCAATACTCGCGATCGGTTGGTGTGTGGTGGGATCTAACGTGAGGAGAGTATCGTAAATTTGCGGACTCAACGCGTCTGCGGTAATCCCGCTATCAATGAGCTGAGGGTTAAAAGTTTTCAGATTACTCTGGCCGCAGAAAACAAAACCGCCCTTACGGATTTCTGTGTGGTCAACTTCATTACCACATCCCGTAAGTAGGCCGATGCCAATCAATCCGAATGCAAGCTGTATCAATGTTTTCATAAAATGAAACGTTTCATATGGATGAGCTGAGAATCAGCGTCAAAATAGCGCACTAATCTACCATTTTTATCACTGGGGTCCAAACACAAATTCGTTTTTCAGCAAGGCGTTATCAAGGCAATTTTTCTTATGGGAAGAAGTATTCCACCTGAATAAACCAACTCGCGCGATTGTGTTAAGTGTAACATTGTCACGCTGCTTTTTCGTGCTAGGTTAGGCTAGTTTTGCCCAACTAATGCGTATTTTCTCACCATGCCGCGAAACTGATGATAACTCAAGCCGAGCAAGTCAGCCGCTTGGCGTTGATTGTATTTGCTCTCTTCCAGTACTTGTGTGAGCAGCAAAATATCTTGATTCTCTTGCCACTGCTTATAATCCAATGGGAAATTAAACTGGGTGGAGGGCTGATCCGTCGTTGCGCTAGGGCGGCTCTCTTTCTGGTTGGCGGGCGAAGCCGCCGGAGTCACTACAGCGTGTTTCTGTGTCCAACTGGTGGCAAATGGATTGAAACTCAATTCGTCAATGGGGTCAGGGTCGACTCCGTGACGGTAGATAGCACGTTCTACCACATTCTTTAATTCACGCACATTGCCCGGCCATGGGTATTCGTTCAACTGGTTTTGGGCGTTTTGCGTAAAACCGACGAAGTAATCGAGTTTTAGCTCGCGACACATCTTGATTGCATAATGTTCGGCCAACAATAAGATATCTTCTCTACGCTCTCGAAGCGGCGGCAACATAATGACGTCAAACGCTAGCCTGTCTAACAAGTCGGCGCGAAAAACACCGCTTTCTGCCATTTGCGGTAGATCGGCGTTAGTCGCGCAAACTAGACGTACATCGGCGGTCAGTGCTTGGTGGCCGCCAACCCGTTCGTATTCGCCGTATTCAATCACCCGAAGTAGCTTTTCCTGAACCATAAGCGGTGCTGTTGCCAGTTCATCAAGAAATAAAGTGCCACCTTCAGCCCGCTCGAAACGGCCTTTGTGCTTTCCTTTTGAACCCGTGAACGAGCCAGATTCGTGACCAAACAGTTCGGAGTCAATCAGACCCTCGCTGAGCGTTGCGCAATTGAGTGACAGCAATGGCTTATCCCAACGCTTTGAGAGATAGTGAAGCCGCTGGGCTATCAACTCTTTTCCCGTTCCACGTTCGCCAATGATCAAGACAGGGCGTTCAATAGGTGCCAATTGCGATACTTTGTCTAGCACAGCAAGAAAAGCCGGCGATTCACCGATAAGGTTTTGCTTCATAACATCCTTCTCATGGTCAGCAGAGGCGAAGTGGTAAAATTTGCCAAAAATTGGTGAGAATCATCATAGCATAGTGTGGTGTTCAGACAAGCGACTTGCTATCTGTATGAAAAAAAAGAAAAATTTAAGTTGGCACGCTTGTTGTTATACCTTTAGCAACCAAGTATTTTATGTCGTGCACCCTAACACAGCGCACGAGTCCAGAGAGCCACAGAGGAGTTTCATTATGGGCATTTTTTCTCGCTTTGCAGACATTATCAATTCCAACATCAGCGCATTGCTCGACAAGGCTGAAGACCCGGAAAAAATGATTCGTCTCATTATCCAGGAAATGGAAGACACACTCGTTGAAGTGCGCACCAACTCCGCTAAAGCGTTAGCGGATAAAAAAGAGCTGGCGCGTAAAGTTGAAGCGATGGAAGCACAGATCGCCGATTGGCAACAAAAAGCGACCTTAGCGTTGACCAAACAGCGTGAAGATCTGGCGCGTGCCGCGCTGATTGAAAGACAAAAATTGCAAGATATTATCAAAGGCTTGCATACTGAACAGACATTGGTCGAAGAAACCATCGAAAAGTTGACGGGTGAAATCGGCAAACTGGAAACCAAAATTGCCGAAACACGTGCCAAGCAGCAAGCGTTGACCATTCGCAATCAAGCGGCGTCAAATCGTCGCGATGTACAACGTCATCTAAGTTCTGGCCGCACCCATGAAGCGATGGCCAAATTTGAACAATACGCCCGTAAAGTCGATGAGCTTGAAGCGGAAGCGGATCTCTACGCCAACAGTGGCGCGTCCAAGTCACTTGAACAAGAGTTTGCCGAACTTCAGGCGCAAGACGAAATTGAACAAGAGCTGGCAAAGCTAAAAGAACAAGTTAACTCACAAGAAAAATAATCCAAGGAGCCACTATGACGACATTTATGATCGCTGGACCATTAACTGTCTTTCTGATTTTTGTCGCACCACTTTGGCTGTTCCTTCATTACCGTAGTAAGCGCAAAGCCAGCAGCGGGCTATCGAATGTCGATCTGCAAAGGCTAGAGTCTCTATCGGAACGGGCAGAATCGTTGCAGAACCGACTAGAGACTCTGGAACGCATTCTCGACGCAGAAACACCTGATTGGAGGCGCAGATATGAGTGATAGAGAACTGTACCGTGACCCGGTGAATGGCAAACTTTCTGGAGTATGTGCGGGCATTGCCAACTTTTTCGGTGCGGAAGTGTGGCTGATTCGTATCTTGGTGATTTCGGCGGCGCTACTCGGCGGCAGCTTTCTCGTTATCTTGGCCTATGTCGCGATGACGTTGACGCTGGAAAAGCAGCCGATAAGATATGAAGAAAATCTCAAGGCAAAACATGAGCACAAACTCAAAGCAAAGCCTTGGCAGGCAGGGCAAAGCGCGGAAGAACTGCTGTCTGTGTTGGAAAAAGACTTTAGTAAAATTGAAGGCAGGGTACGCGATATGGAAGCGTATGTGACTTCTGATACGTTCAAAGTGAACCGCGAGTTTAGCAAGCTCTAAGCGAGCCAAGTGCCAGTCAAATCAAACAAAAAAGTGAGAGCAAGCTTCAGGCTTGCTCTTTATTTTTGCTGTTCCACCGAGAGTTCAGCAACCTGAACTGGAACAAAAAGCATACGTCATCTAAGGTTTAGTTACTTAAATCTAACCGGATGATTACCATGAGAAGAGCGTTTGTTTTTCTGGCGGTTGCGGCAACAGTCAGTGGTTGTGGCCGAGAACTCCCGCCAATTCCCGAACCAGAATCCAGGCCAGCTAAGTTATTTACTGTTTCCGTTGGCAATTCCCAATTTGAACGTACTTTTCCTGCCGTTTCAGAAGCTGGCGACAAAGCCGTGCTGACCTTTCGGGTTCCTGGGCAGTTGCAAACCATTGAAGTAACCGCAGGGCAGCGAGTGAGTAAAGGCCAAACGCTGGCCACTCTAAATCCTGACGAATACGCCTTACTTAGCAAACAAGCCAAAGCGAATTTTACCTTGGCTGAAGTGCAATATGAACGCTTTAAAAAACTGCGCGCCGACAAAGTGGTTTCAGAACAAGACTTTGACCAGGCTCAAGCCAATCATAAATCGGCACGTGCCACCTTAGAGCAAGCGGAAGCCAACCTGCGTTACACTAAGCTTGTCGCTCCTTACGACGGTACAGTATCACTGGTTATCGCGGAGACGCACGAATACGTTGGCGCGAAGCAGACGGTCATGAATATCCAGAGCAATCAACTGTTAAAGGTGATTTTCCAATTGCCGGACCATCTGCTCGGGCGTTTTTCATCAGAAAAAGAGCCCGTTGCCAGTATGAAGTTCGATGCTTTCCCTGAGCATGAATTTCCGTTGCGTTTTCAAGAAATAGATACTGAATCAGACTCCACAAGAGGCAGTTACAAAGTTACCATGATTATGGAACGCCCCCAAGATTTAGGGGTATTACCTGGCATGGCTGGCAATGTGCGTCTTGTGGCGTCTTCCAATGCCGCAACGCAGATCCCGCAAAATGCCATTTTTATGCGTGAGCAACAGCAGTATGTCTGGCGTGTGGATGAACAAGGTATTGTTCAGGCTGCGCCGATTGAACTTAATCCTAAGCGTGAAGTATTGAGCGGTCTTCAGGATGGCGACAAGATCATTATTTCTGGTGTCAGCGGTATAGAGGCAGGAATAAAAGTGCGTGAATGGATCAAAGAGCGAGGGCTGTAACGTGAAGCAATGGACATATTTTAGCGCGTTGGCATCCCTCTCGCTGTTGAGCGGATGTGGTGAAGGGCAACAAGCCACCGCCCCTGTTATTCCCAACGTAAAAGTGGCAAGTCAGGTAGACAGCTCAACACCAGACAATCTCTATTTTCCTGCGGTGGCTCATGCCGCGCAACGGTCTCAGTTGGGCTTTCGTGTTGCTGGTGAGGTCACTAATCTGCATGTTCGTGAAGGGGATAGGATCCTTAAAGGCGCAATGATCGCCGAACTCGACCCAACCGACTATCGATTAGACGTTGAAAATGCCCAAGCGCGCTTTTCCGTGGTAGACAGCCAGTTCAACCGCTCCAAACCTCTGGTTGACAAAGGACTGTTGGCAAAATCGCAATTTGATGAAATTGCGGCACAAAGAGAAATTGCCCTAGCCGAATTAGAGCTGGCTAAATTACGCCTCTCATTTACTCAACTGAAAGCGCCGATGGATGGCATAATTTCTCGGGTCAGTGTTGAGAAGTTTGAGAATGTTCAAGTTGGCCAGCAAGTGGTCAACATCCACAGTTTGGATGCCGTGGAAGTGCTCATACAGTTGCCCGATCAACTCTATAGCAACCAGCCATCCCAAGAAAAACTTTCTCATGTCCAAGCGAGTGTCCGTGTTCCTAGTGGCAATGAATATATGGCAAGCATTCAAGAGTTCACCACAGAACCCGATCCCGCAACGGGCACGTTTACCGTCACCTTGTCGATGCCAATGCCTGAAAACGAGTTCATTCTTGATGGCATGGCGGTTGAAGTGACGACGAGAGGAGAGCAGGTGGGATTGGAGCTCAATCGAGGGATCCGAGTACCAATCGAAGCGGTGTTCAATGCTGATGGCGATCCGCTGGATACGGACAGCAAGTTTGTCTGGATTGTGAACGCCGATAGCACGGTAAGTAAGCGCAAAGTTGTGGTCGGTAAAGCCTCGAAAGAGAGCGTGCAGATCTACCAAGGCTTAAACAAGGATGATCAAGTCGTGGTCGCGGGAATTGCCAGACTGCGGGATGGTATGGCGGTAAACGTGATTGCTCAGGAGGCTAGCAATGACTGACAACAAACAACACTCGCCTCAAAGCGACCAAGAAATAGCGGGAATTGCGGCCTATTTTATTCGTAATCGTGTGATCAGCTGGATGATTTCGTTGATTTTCTTGATTGGTGGTACGGCGGCGTTTTTTGGTCTGGGGCGTTTGGAAGACCCTGCTTTTACTATTAAAGACGCCATGGTGGTGACCTCCTATCCCGGAGCAACACCGCAGCAAGTCGAAGAAGAAGTGACCTACCCGCTAGAGAAAGCCATTCAACAGCTTCCGTATGTAGACGAAGTGAACTCCTTGTCGAGTCGAGGCTTGTCACAAATCACCGTCTCAATGAAAAGGAACTACGGGCCAAATGACTTACCGCAGATTTGGGATGAACTGCGTCGCAAAGTCAATGACTTGAAAGGCCAGTTACCGCCGGGTCTCAATGAGCCGCAAGTGATTGATGATTTTGGTGACGTGTATGGGATTTTGTTGGCGATTACCGGAGAAGGTTACAGTTACAAAGAGTTGCTGGATTACGTCGATTATTTGCGCCGAGAGCTGGAACTGGTCGATGGAGTCAGTAAGGTATCGGTGTCTGCGCAGCAACAAGAACAAGTGTTTATTGAAGTTTCGATGAAGCGCTTGAGTAGCCTTGGTCTTTCTCCCAACACAGTGTTCAACTTACTTTCAACGCAGAATGCGGTATCGGATGCCGGAGCGATTCGCATTGGTGATGAGTACATTCGCATACATCCTACTGGTGAGTTTCAGAATGTGGATCAACTGGGCGATTTGATCATCACAGAGAATGGTGCGCAGGGGCTGATTTATCTGCGCGATGTGGCAGAGATCAAACGTGGGTATGTTGAGGTTCCTAGCAATATCATTAACTTTAACGGTAAGTTGGCGCTGAATATTGGCATTTCATTCGCTCAAGGTGTCAACGTGGTGGAAGTCGGCAATTTGTTTGATCGACGTTTGGCCGAGCTAAAATACCAACAACCCGTTGGCATCGACATAGCAGAAATTTACAGTCAGCCGAAAGAAGTGGATAAATCGGTCAGTGGGTTTGTTGTAAGTCTCGGGCAAGCCGTGGCGATTGTGATCATTGTCTTGCTGTTTTTTATGGGATTACGTTCAGGGTTACTCATTGGTTTGATCTTATTGCTGACGGTGCTCGGTACCTTCATCTTCATGCTGTATTTTAAGATCGATTTGCAACGTATCTCCCTAGGGGCTTTGGTTATCGCGCTGGGGATGCTGGTCGATAATGCCATTGTGGTGGTTGAAGGTATCTTAATTGGCACGCAAAAAGGACGAACACGTCTTCAAGCCGCGACGGATATTGTCACGCAAACCAAGTGGCCTTTGCTCGGCGCCACGGTGATCGCTGTAACGGCATTCGCACCGATTGGTTTGTCACAGGACGCATCGGGTGAATATTGTGGCACGTTGTTTACGGTTCTATTGATTTCTTTAATGTTGAGCTGGTTCACCGCTATCTCCCTAACCCCATTTTTTGCCGATCTCTTTTTTAGAGGACAAAAGGTAAATGCGCAGCAAAATGGCGACGAGGTTGATCCCTACAAGGGAATGATTTTTATCGTATACAAAAACTTTCTCGAATTCTGTATGCGGCGCGCGTGGCTGACGATAGGGGTATTATTAGTCGGTTTGTTCGTCAGCTTGTATGGTTTTACCTTGGTTAAACAGGCGTTTTTCCCATCGTCGACGACGCCGATATTCCAAGCGGACATCTGGTTGCCTGAAGGCAGTGATATTCGTGCGACCAACACCAAACTCAAAGTATTGCAAGATTGGTTGGTAGAACAAGACGGTGTAGAACATGTAACGACAACTGCTGGTAAAGGCTTGCAGCGTTTTATGCTGACTTACGCGCCTGAGAAAAGCTATGCCGCTTATGGCGAAATCACGACGCGCGTGACCAATTACGAAACACTGGCACCTCTGATGGATAAGTTTCGCCAATATGTCGGTAATCACTTTCCTGAAATTAACTACAAACTGAAACAGATTGAATTAGGTCCTGGTGGTGGCGCGAAAATCGAGGCGCGTATCGTCGGATCGGATCCGACAGTGCTGCGCTCCATCGCATCACAGGTGATGGACGTGATGTATGCAGACCCCGGCGCGACCAATGTCCGTCACAATTGGCGAGAACGGACCAAAGTACTTGAGCCGCAATTTAATGAAAGCCAAGCACGACGCTATGGCATCACCAAGTCGGATGTGGATGATTTCCTCGCGATGTCGTTTTCTGGTAAGGCTGTTGGGGTATACCGTGATGGCACAACCTTGATGCCTATTATGGCGCGTTTGCCTGAAGCTGAGCGTGTTGATATTCGTAATATCGAGGGGATGAAGATCTGGAGCCCAGCTTTGGGTGAGTATATTCCATTGCAGCAGGTCACCTTGGGTTATGAACTCAAGTGGGAAGACCCCATCATAGTACGGAAAAACCGCAAACGCATTCTCACGGTGATGGCCGACCCAGACATTTTAGGTGAAGAAACCGCCGCGACACTACAAACGAGATTGATGTCAGCAATTGAAGCGATTCCGATGCCTCCCGGCTATTCGCTAGAGTGGGGCGGCGAATATGAGTCATCAAGAGATGCGCAAGCATCGCTGTTCCAGACCATGCCGATGGGTTACCTATTCATGTTCCTGATCACCGTGTTCCTGTTTAATTCGGTTAAGGAACCTCTCATCGTATGGTTAACCGTGCCCCTGGCGGTGATTGGCGTGACGACGGGTTTACTTGCACTCAATACCCCATTTGGCTTTATGGCGCTGCTTGGTTTCTTAAGCCTCTCGGGTATGTTGTTGAAAAATGGTATTGTGCTACTGGATCAGATCGAAATAGAAATGAAATCGGGTAAAGACCCTTATATTGCGGTGGTTGATGCCTCACTCAGCCGTGTGCGTCCGGTGTGTATGGCGGCGATTACCACCATTTTAGGTATGGTGCCGTTACTGCCTGATATTTTCTTCAAGCCGATGGCAGTGACAATTATGTTTGGTCTTGGATTTGCTACAGTACTGACATTGATTGTCGTACCTGTGCTGTATCGTCTGTTCCATAAAGTGGCTGTGCCGAAATAAGGCACGGGAGAGCGTTGATTTGATGCGCTTTGTTTGGTGAGGTTATCGTGACCGCAAAGCGCATTGTTTAGGGATAATTGAATGACAGAACAGAATACCTGTGCATGGGCGATGAACCACCCCTTGGAGCGTGAATATCATGACGCTGAATGGGGGAAGCCTGTTTTTGATGACAAAAAATTATTTGAGTTTATTACCTTAGAAGGTGCTCAAGCCGGGTTAAGCTGGATTACGGTACTGAAAAAGCGCGAAGGTTATCGTCAGGCATTTGAGGACTACGATTTATCGCTTCTCTCTACGTATGGCGAAGAGCGTATCGATCAAATTATTGAACGATTTGATGTGGTGAGACACAAAGGCAAAATTGCTTCGGTGTTCAGTAATGCAAAAGCGGCGATTGCACTACAACAAGAGTTTGGCTCACTCAGTAACGCGTTGTGGCAGTTTGTCGAACATAAACCAATGGTGAATCCGTGGACGTCGATGCAGCAAGTGCCTGCATCCACCGAGCAATCAAAAGCAATGAGCAAGTTTTTGAAAAAGCGTGGATTTAAGTTTGTTGGTGAGACAATTTGTTACGCCTTCATGCAGGCGGTTGGTATGGTCGATGATCACGTGGTCGGCTGTCCTTGTAAAGCGCAACACTAACTCGGGCGTGAGTAAGACAAATCCTTTAACACAACTCGCCCTCCACAACGGAGGGCGAGTCACATCTTGATTACTGACTGAGCTACACCTCTTTTTCTATCAGTACGGCGTTGTAGCGTTCAAGCCCGGCTTGTAGATCGGCAATCAGGTCGTTGATATCTTCCAGACCAATATGTAGGCGAATGAGCGTGCCTGTAAAATTGGGATTGGCGATGGTGCGCAGGCTGTTAAAGCTCTTCGGTTCATTGGCCAAGATCAAGCTTTCAAACCCACCCCAAGAGTAGCCCATGCTAAAGTGCTGCATTCCATCTAGCAGTGCCGTGGTCGCTTTTGGACAGCTGGTTTTTAGCACGAATGAAAACAGTCCGTTGCCACCGGTGAAATCGCGCTTGAAAAATTCGTGCCCCGGACAGCTCGGTAGAGCAGGGTGGCGAACATGGTCGACTTCGGGGCGCGTTGCGAGCCATTCGGCAACTTTTAGGCTGTTTTCCGCATGCTGGCGCAGACGCACGTCCAAAGTACGAATGCCGCGTAGGCCAAGATAAGCGTCATCTGGCGAAACGCACTGGCCCATCAAGTAGCTTTGCTCGCGCAGTTGATCCCAGTATTGCTCGCTGGCAACCGCGGTGCCTAACATCACATCGGAATGACCAACGATGTACTTAGTTGCTGCTTGAATGGAAATATCGACACCATGTTCAAATGGCGAGAAATTCACGCCTGCCGCCCAGGTGTTATCCAGCATCACAATGATGCCGTGCTCGTGAGCGATGCGTGCGAGTGTCGGAATGTCCTGTACTTCCATGGTGATAGAACCCGGAGATTCGGTAAACAGCACTTTGGTGTTCAGTTTGATCAGTGAACGGATGTCTTCACCGATCATCGGATCGTAATAAGTGGTCTCAACGCCGAATTTTTTAAGGATTTTGTCACAGAAGTCGCGGGTGGGTTCATAGCAGGTATCCACCATCAATAGATGGTCGCCGGACTCGACGAACGAAAGAATCGCGTTACTGATGGCTGCGGTGCCGCAGGGGTAAAGCGCACAGCCCGCGCCACCTTCAATTTCCACCATCGCTTCTTGAAAGGCAAAGTGCGTTGTCGTACCGCGACGTCCGTAGAACAAGGTTTTGTTGGCGCGATTCACCATCGCATGATGCTTTTCCGCCACACTCTCAAAAACGACAGTCGAAGCGCGTTGTACTGGAGGGTTTACCACTCCGTTGGTCCACTTTTTGTTGCGTCCCGCCGTCACGAATTTTGTTTGTTTGCCTTGCGACATATCAGTTCCTTGTCCTAAATAAGAATCCTCTATTTAAAACATGGACAGCAGGGGATTGGCAAGGGGACAAGCCAAACAAAAAAGCATTTCTTAAAAGCGTTTGGCCTAACGTTCACAGCAGAGGATTAAACAGATAGAAGAGCCTTTCAAGGAAGCGAGAATAGAGGCTGCGTTCATTCCATTGCTGTAGTCGCAGTTTATGCGACTGCGCTTTATATTCTTGCTGGAGCTGGTGCATCTCTAAGGTAAATTGCAGATCCTCAATAGCGAGAGTGACTTCGAAGTTCAGCCACAGGCTGCGCATATCAAGATTCACCGTGCCGACTAGGCAGAATTGCTTATCGATGACGACCGATTTGGTGTGCAGTAAGCCGCCGTAAAACTCATGGATTTTCACACCCGCTTCCATTAGCTCAGTGTAAAACGCGCGTGAGGCCCACTGCACCATCATAGAGTCGTTCTTGTGCGGAATGATCAACTCAACCTGAATCCCTCTTTGCGCGGTCATTTTGAGTGTTTCGAGCAAATCGGTACTTGGCACAAAGTAAGGGGTTGTGATTGTCACCGAATGGTTGGCTTGGTTGATCGCCAGCGTCAGCGCTTGATAGATCAGATACTCAGGCATACCTGGGCCAGAGGGAACCACCTGGATGGGATGCTTATGCAGCTCGGCATCCAAAGGGCATTCGGGCAATCTTGGTAAGAATCGAGAGCCAGTCTCCACTTCCCAGTCCCAGCAATGGATGGCTGAGAGCACATTCACCGTAGGCCCGGTGATACGCACCATGATGTCGATCCACTGTCCGACGCCGCTGCTCTGTTTGAAAAAAGCCGGGTCAACCAGATTCATCGAGCCTGTATAAGCAATTTCATCATCTATAACGATGATCTTGCGATGTTGGCGCAAATCGAGTCGTCGTAAGAATATCCGCCAAGGGCTCACTTCTAATGCCTGAACCACGTGAATGCCGGCGGTTTTCATCATCGAATACCAAGGGCTACGGAAAAAGCGCGGGCTGCCTGCGGAATCGAGCAGCAGTTTCACATCCACCCCTCGTTTGGCTGCTTGAATCAGTGCGGAGGCCACCGAATCCGCGAGCCCTCCGGGATGCCAGATGTAAAACACCATACGAATGCAACTTTGCGCCGCTTCGATATCGCGAATAACAGAATGCAGGATCTCGTCTGGTGAGCGTTGCAGCGAAAGCGAGTTACCGCTTAGAGCGGGTAAGCCGAGGCGATTGTTACACAGCTCATCTATCCGATAGATATGGTGCCCCATCGACTCTGGCGTGTGTGCTTGGCAATCGTTCAACTGCGCAAACCATTTGGCGTAGGGAGTAAACATCTCTTTGGCTCGCTCGGCGCGTTTACGACCTAAGTTCAACTCACCAAACAGGAAATAGCAGGCAATGCCCAATACAGGCAAGATGTAGATGATCATCAGCCATGCCAGCGAGACGCTCACGGCCCGTCGCTTCAACACGACTCGCAAGGTGACCCCGGCAACCAGTACCCAATATAAACCGATGCCAGCAAGAGTAAGAAAGTGGTAGAACTTATCCATCATGATCTCTAAACATTTTTTCTCGTTTTTGATAGTAAGCGCAAACGCACCAATTAGGAATAGGTAGCAAATGATACCAGTATCACGCAAACAGAATGAATATGTTTAAAGATTGTTAACAACAGGTCATAAATGTTGCATTGTGGGTAAATAATCAGCGATTAATGATGATTATTACAGTTGTGGTAGGAAATTATGTCAGCCGGGCTTCCAATTTTATGCTCAAACTGATTTACTTGCCACATTCATCACGTGGCCGATATTTTCGATGGGTGTACAAAAATTATTACACCTCACGTTTGACGCCGAAACAAGATAAAAAGCACACACAACAGCGGTAACAATTATGGCAAGTAACAATCGAGGCCACTTCTCATCGAGACTTGGCTTTATTATGGCGGCGGCAGGTTCGGCTGTCGGTCTTGGTAATGTTTGGGGATTCCCAACCAAAGCGGCGAGCAACGGCGGCGCGGCATTTTTGGTGATCTATTTGGCGATGGTTTTCCTACTGGCATTTCCTATGCTGGTGGCAGAATTGACGATAGGCCGTCATGGTCAATCGAACCCGATTGCTTCACTGCGTAATATTTGGACGAAAAATCGCGCAGCCGCAGGCTTGTTTGGTTTGATCGCCATGATCGCCGCTTCCATGATCCTCAGTTTTTACTCAATTTTGGCAGGTTGGTTGATGGGCTTTGCCGCAGCACCTGCATTGGAAGTGGTCGGTTTACAAAGCGCAGCTGACTGGCTGGTCAACTTCGGTGGTGCACGTAACGTCGTCTTAGCCGTTCTATTCTCGCTGTTGACTATTCTTGTAGTGCAAAAAGGCGTCGCCGATGGTATCGAAAAGTGGTCAACTCGCTTGATGCCTATGCTGTTCGTTCTTTTTGCTGTGATGATCGCGTACATCTTTACTCAAGATGGAGCGATGGAAGGTCTGAAAATGTATCTGATTCCAGACATTTCCCACATCACGGCAAGCTTGATGGTCGATGCGATGGGACAAGCCTTCTTCTCTCTCTCTTTGGGCGTGGGCTCAATGATGGTGTACGGCTCTTACCTGCAAAAAGAGGTCAATATTCCCAAAACCGCAGGTCAAGTTGCGGCAATTGATACGGGTGTCGCGTTTGCGGCGGGCTTGCTGATTCTTCCTGCGATGTTTGTTGCCAAAAACAACGGCGTGCAAATTTTTAACGACGCAGGCCAGTTGATGAGCTCTGGTGACTTGGTGTTCGCGGTGCTGCCTGCGATGTTTGATACCATGGGCGGGATCGGCGTGATTCTGGGTATCGGTTTCTTTGTCCTGATGGTGATTGCCGCGCTCACGTCTTCGATCTCTTTGCTGGAGGTGCCTGTCTCCTGTGCGCAAGACGAGCTGAAAATGGAGCGCAACACCGCGACTTGGCTCATTGGTGGCGCGATCCTCATTGTCAGTATTGTCATTTCGCTGAATTTTGGCGCTCTGTTTGGTCTAGTTGCTGATATTTCAACCGTTTACATGCAGCCACTGCTTGGTGTGGTATGGGCTATCGTGGTGGGTTGGATCTGGAACCGCAACAACCTGCTCAACGAACTGAAAGAAGGCAACCCAGACATCGCTCAGGGCCTGTTTTGGAAAATCTGGCCTTGGTATGTGCGCATCGTATGTCCGGTAGCGATCATGGCTGTGTTCCTCTTCTCGATTTTATAACCTTTTAAGCCCCGCAAGGGGCTTTACTTCTTGCGGCTGTGTTACTGGTATTCAGAGTGAGAAAAGGTATACTTCGCCCCTCATAATGAAACCAGCCATGATGATGGCAGCCACCCGAAAGTTACTTGACTACCATGTTTGACATTCTGTTTACTCACCCTGATTTTCTCATTATCAACAAGCATCCCAATGTCTCCGTACACAAAGATGATGGTGAGACCATGTTATTGCATGAAGTGGCGAAGCGAAGTGGTGACACACAGCTCTATCTGATCCACCGTCTCGATAAAATGACCTCGGGCATTTTATTGCTTGGTCGACGCGCAACTGCGGCCAGTGCGCTTTCACGCGCTTTTGCCGAGCGTAAGGTAGCCAAATTTTATCTAGCGCTTGGAGCTAAAAAACCGAAGAAAAAGCAAGGGCTGGTGATTGGCGATATGGAACGCTCGCGCCGCGCCGCGTGGAAGTTACTCAGCAGCAAGCATAATCCTGCGATTACCCAATTTTTCTCTTTGGCGGCAGAGCCTGGAGAACGACTGTTTTTATGCAAGCCGCACACGGGGAAAACCCACCAGATCCGCGTCGCGCTAAAATCGGTTGGTTCCGCGATCATCGGCGATGCTATCTACAATGCGGGCAGTGAAGCAGATAGAGGCTATTTACACGCATTTTGCCTCTGCTTTTCCTACCAAGATGAAGCGTTCCACTTTGTCTGCGACCCGCGACACCAGCCTGCGTTGGGGGAAAAATGGAATAGCGATGTGGTTTCACAAGGCATTGAAAGCTGGCTGACGCCTTGGCAGTTGTCGTGGCCTACCATCAAATAATCAAACAACCCATCAAAAAGAGAATTCAATGCAAGTTTCCCAACTGACGCAGTTTTTTCAACATATCGAAGCGCAATTGGCGAGTGTACCTGATGAAATACGACGTCTGTTTCACGGCCGTGGTCGCCGTTTTGTTGGCTTAGAACAAATCACTTGTGATTGGCTGCAAGGGCAGATGGTCGTCAATCTATTTCATCAAGTTGACGAAGACTTTTTGACTGAGCTAAGAGCGGGTTTACTGCGCTTTGCACAGTCGGATATCTGGCGAGAGAAGCAAGGCCGATGCATGCTGATCCAACATCGCTACGCAGACGGTGCGCCGTCAGAAGTGCTGCTGGGCGATCTGGATGCACGTCCTGTGGTAGTTGAAAGTGGTCTTAAATATCAATTGGATATTGGACGAAATCAAAACTTTGGCCTGTTTTTGGACATGCGCTTTGGTCGTGATTGGGTACGTGAGCACGCTAAACAGAAGAATGTGCTCAATCTGTTCGCCTATACCTGTGGCTTTTCGCTGGCGGCGATCGCCGGAGGGGCGGACAAAGTGGTCAACGTCGACATGGCGAAAGCCTCCCTTTCCAAAGGGCGTGAAAACCATAAACTCAATGGACACAACCTCAATCAGGTGTTCTTCCTTGGCCATGATATTTTTAAATCTTGGGGCAAAATCAAAAAGGCAGGCCAATACGATTTGATCATTATTGACCCACCTTCGTTCCAAAAGGGCAGCTTTGCGCTGACATCCGATTACAAGAAGATTTTACGCCGTTTACCCGACTTACTCGCCACGGGTGGAGAGGTGCTGGCCTGCGTTAACTCGCCTTCCGTGAGCAGCGACTTTTTGATTGAAAGTATGCAAGAGGAAGCGCCATCACTGACTTTTCGCGAACGTTTGCTCAATCCGCCGGAGTTCATGGACATCGACAGCGAAGCGGCGCTGAAAGTGCTGCGCTTTAGCTAACGTCACATCGCCAAAACTGCCACATCGTCAAAACAAGAAGCGCCACCTTGGCGCTTTTTGCCCTTTAGCCTAAAGTCACTTCAAGATCCGATTCTATTTGTGACGAACACGCTAACACAAAGCCTTGTTCTATCTCTTGTGCACTTAAGGTTTCCTGACTGCTGGAGATGACCGAACCGTGGCGAACTTGACATTTACACGATCCACAGAGACCACTTCGACAGGCGACAATCAGGGGCAGCCCTGCGCCTTCTAATACGTCGGCCAACACTTCGCCTCGCTTGGCATCAATGGTTTGTGCAAAGTTTGGCACGCTTACCTGTACCCCTTGTTCGCTTTGCACAGGCGATGTGTTTTCGGCAGGGGTAAAGCTCTCATGATGAAACTGCTGCATATCAAAACCAAGTTGCTGCAAGTAAGCTTGCGTATCTTGCATGAACTGGTTCGGCCCACACAAATAGACGGTCCACTGGTGAAAATCAGGCACCAGTTTTTGCAGCCACTGTGCATCCAATCGACCTTGAGGGTGGGAAGTGCCTTGGGCATTTTTCAGCAGCAAGTGCAGATGGAAATCGTCGTAGACACTTTGATAGGTGCGCAGATCGTCAAAATAGATAGTCTCTTCGGCAGAGCGCGCAACGTGTAGAAAGGCAATATCGACCTTTGCATCGTTACATAACCAGTATTTCGCCATGGCGAAAACCGGAGTCACACCACAACCCGCGCTGATCAGCAGTGCTTTCTGTTGCCCATGGCTCCATTTAGGCGGGGAATCGATGCAGTTAAATTCGCCGGCTGGCGGAAACGCTTGTACGGTGTCGCCCAGCAGCAGTGACTCAAAAATGTAGTTGGAGACCAAACCACCCTCCATACGTTTAATGGTGAGCTGCAGGTAATCTTCGCCAGAAAGTGAACTTAACGAATAAGCGCGAAAAACCCACTTCCCCTCAATTTCGACGCCCAATGTGAGCCACGCCCGGCCAGCCAACGATGCTACGGGTAAACAGGCGCTCAGCGTACTGACCGACATTTGGGCTCAGCAGGCAGTTGGACGTCATGACAATTGCCCCTGGGAAATTGGCGAATTCCTTCTGCTGGTTTTACCACGCACTGCCGTAGTTACCGACCAGATGAGGGTACCTATGCAGTTGAGGATAGCCATGGGCAGGCAGCATTTCACCGTTGGTATAGACGTTGATGCCCGTGCCTTGCGTTTGCTGCAATATTTTCTCCAAGTCATGCAAATCATGGCCAGAAACCAGAATACATTTGCCTTTGACTGGTTTGACATTCACCGCCGTCGGCTGCGGATGACCGAAAGTGGCCGTCTCTCCGTGGTCGAGCATCGTCATCACCTGATAGTTCATCAAACCGATCCGCATGGAGCAATCGAGTAGTGCGCTGAGATCGTCGGGATCGCTGCCTAACCACGCCATGATCTCATGGTACTCGGCGTAGATCTCTGCACTGGTTTGCCTCAGCACTCGTGCGTGTTCCATGTAGGCTGCTGCGCCTTTTAACCCGTAAAGACAAAGTAGACGTAAGCCGATGACGTCTTCATGCACCGTTCCTTTACCACGGTTGACGGCGACTTGAGGCGCTATGGCGAGGATCTCAGAGGCAGCGCTGGGGAGTGCAAAATCGGCTACCTTGGGGAACTCATCCAATTCTTGGGAGGAGAGTGCGCTCGCTGAAAGTACCGCGTTTTTCAACTGGGTTTTGTACTGCTCTGCAGTCGAGGTCAGCGCTAGGATGCGTTCGGGATCGAAGTTGACGTTAGTCAGAGTGGCAAAAAATGCTTTTGGAGCCCACTGATCGATTTCATCGTTGATGATATTGAAACGACGCGCTTGGGTTGCCCAAAAAGAGACGCCTTGCAAGCAATAAACCAATACATCTTGCAGGTCTGAGACTTCAGCGGTTTTACCGCACATACCTTGGGCGAATGAACAGCCTTTGACTACAGGGGGTTGAATTGTCTGTTCACATTGAATACAGAACATTTTGCTTCTCCGGTCATGATTATGTTGATCAAGTTTTCCCCAGAGAGCAGATTGCGTGCCAGTTTTTAATCTATTGATTTATTTGGATTAATTTTTTTGTCTTGAGTGTTGTGATGTCTAAATAACAACGTGTTTGTAGTCATTTAGACATCGAACTTTGTTTTTCACGCTGTTTGAATGCCTAATTTTTTACCTACTTCGCTTGGTTTTATACGCGCAAGGTTGCTCCCTAAAGACGCACCGAAAACCGGCTTTGTCATCCCATTAGCTTTTCAATGTGTGAAAACCTGAATAAATCCGAGTAAAGGTTGTGAACCAGCAAGCCGCGCCAAACAAGTAAGCAATCAGGGCAAAATGGTGCGGGAAGAGGCAAAAGGCGATAAAACAGGCGATGGTTTCTGTCCCTTCGGTCAGACCGCTCATGTAATACAGCGATTTATGTTGATAGACAGGGTTATCAATGCCGCGTTTACTGGCGAGTACCGCGAAAGCGAGAAAACTACTGCCAGTCCCGACAAAGGAGAAAATGAGAAATGCCCCCGCTATGGCATTTTGCTCCGGATTGGCCAGTACAAAACCAAACGGGATCAGTGAGTAAAAAAGAAAATCCAGACTGATATCGAGAAATCCACCCGCATCGCTGATACCTTGAATGCGCGCCAGTGCGCCATCTAATCCGTCACAAATGCGGTTGAGCACAATAAAAGCCAGCGCCCAGTGGTACTGTTGCCAAACTAGGGCGGGGAGCGCCAAACAACCGATGGCAAAACCGACCACTGTGGTTTGGTTGGCGCTGATCCCCAACTGATTAGCCAGTGTTGCGCTGTGGGTTAACGGCCAGCGAATGGCTTTGATTGTGAAACGGTCAAGCATCTTCCTTCTCCCAAGGCCAAGTTAGGCAGCGGCTGCCAGCCGGGATGTCATCCTCGTCGTGAGTCACCATCAAAGTTGGGATGTTCGCCTGTCGCAGTTGTTCGACCACCCACTGGCGAAATTGAGCACGCAAATCTTTATCCAGCTTGCTATAGGGTTCATCCAGCAGCGCCACCTTGGGTTGGGCCAACAGCATACGCGTCAGGCTAATGCGCGCGCGCTGTCCGCCGGAAATTTGGTCGGGAAAGGAGTTGGCGAGCATAGTGAGCGAAATGGACTTCAGCGCTTCCATCGCGCGCGTTTTACGCTCGGCGCCCTTGATATTATCGGGCAGGGCAAAAGCTAAATTTTCCCAAACCGTTAGGTGAGGAAACAGTAGGTCGTCTTGGAACAAGATACCGACTTGGCGGCGATGAGCGGCGAGCGTATCAAGCTTCTCACCATCGAGCCAAATTTGCCCACTATAGCGAAACTCGCTAGCAAGGTGACCCGCGATTGCATCCAACAAGGTCGACTTACCACAACCGCTTGGCCCCATTAGCGTGACGATCTCGCCTTTTTGCACGGTGAGATCCAACGCGGAAAACAGTGGCTCGCCGCTGGTTTTATGGATGGCGAGGTTTTCGAGACAAAGACTCATGGAGGAGTAACCCTTTTATGGAAATACGACGATATTTTGCCTGCCAACGGCTAACGACAATCGCTATGGAAAAAAACAGCAATGGCAGCAATGCTTGCCAGAGAGCATAAATGGCGGTCACTCGCCGATCAAAACCGCTCGACAGAGCAACCGCTTCGGTCGTAATGGTGATGATACGGCCTGCACCCAGCATTAAGGTTGGCAGATACTGTGCCAAGCTGACGCTGACACCGACCGCCCAGGCAAAGGCGACAGCTGGCAGCAAAATCGGTAATTTAACTTTAAGCCAAACTTGCAGTGGTGATTTACCTAAACTTAACGCGACGCGAGTCAATCCTTGATCAAAGCTTCGCCATGGGCCATCCAACGATAGATACACGAACGGAAACGCAAAAAAGATATGCGCCCAGCAGACCCAAAAAAAGTAGCCGTCGCCGCTTAGGTAAAGTGTCACGACTTGCATGCCAAATAGGATTGACAGTTGAGGGATCAACATAGGAATCGCGATCACGTAGCCCGGAACTTGCCAGCGATAGCGCAGCCGATATTCATGAGCAATCAGTGCTAGTAACAACGCAATTGATGCACAGATCACGGCGATAAGCATACTTTGCTGCAATACGCCCAATGTTCCCTGCCACTCGTGTTGCCAGAAACGCAAGCTAAACTGGCTGGGCATCAGATCAGGAAAACGCCAACGCTGGGCAATGCTCCACAGCAGCAAAAGTGGTGCCATCAACACGGCAAGTAGGGCGATAGACAGAAAGAGTACTCGTCCTGGCAAAGCAAAACCAAACCGACCAGCGTATTGCCATCGTCGATATTTCTGTGTCACAAGCCATTCAATCACTCTGGCAAAGGCTATCAGCAAGCTGGCGATGGCAAACAGCACCACAGCACCCGCGGCAGCGCGTGGTAACAGCAATAGATCGGGATCGTTGAACCACTGCCATACCAATACGGCAAACGTGGGAGGATTGGTCGGGCCGATGATGAGTGCCACATCGACCACCGACAAGCTGTAGGCGATGACGGCGAGCATCGGGAAACGCAGCTTGCTGAACCATTGCGGGAAAATGCATTTCCACCAAGTTTGCGCCGAGTCATACCCCAACGAGTGACAAACCTTCTCAACTTGTTCGACTTTCAACTGGCGCAAAATAGGAATACTCATTAACAGCAAAAAGGGCACTTCTTTTAGCGCGAGCATCACAATTAAGCCCAGCGCGTAAGGGTCTTTAACTAATAGCGCCAGATCGTTAACGGTCTGATCGCTGGGATCGTAACCGAACCACTGCTGTAAAACGCGCATGCCTAATCCTGTCGGGGCAAACAAAAAAGCAAAGCCAATCGCAAATGCGACGTGCGGCATGGCGAGTAACGGCGAAAGGCTTAGTTCCACTTTGCGCCAAAATGTGCGATTCCAGGCTGCCTGTAAGATGGCAAATGTTATCAAACAAGCAAGATAGCTGCTTAGAATGGCGGAATAAAGTGTCAGACCAATCGACTGCCAAACGCCATGCCAGGCAAAAACGGCGGAAAAACCAGTCAGTGAAAACTGATTGAGGCCGATAGGCGGTACATAGCCGAGCGCGGAAACCATCACTCCAATCAGACCCGGAAGGGTCGGGAGAATGCACACCGCGATCATGGCGAGATAAAGCGCTCTTAGCATCGGTTTAGCTTAATTGCCGTAACGCTTGAGCCACTCTTTCTCCAACGCCGATTGCCAGCTTGGATGAGGCTCGGCAATGGATTTAAACTGCTGAGTGTTTTTCGCGCTGCCTGAGAGATATTGGCTGCTCAACACCGAAGGATCTCCCCAAATGTTCAGATCGCCTTTGCGCGATTGAGCTTCTGGGCTGAGCAAGAAGTTGATCGCAACGCGTGCGCCAGCGCTGGCGTTGGCATTCCATGGAATCGCGAGAAAATGAATGTTCGAGAGTGCCCCCGCGTCCATCGCGTATGCTTTAGTGGTTGGGGCTAAATTACCGCTTGCTTGAGCTGAAAAGACCGCATTGGGATTGAACGTAATCGCGAGATCCGTTTGTCCATCATCCAGCAACTGGAGTGATTCTGCGGTGCCAGCCGGAAACTGTTTACCGCCACGCCAAGCCACTTTGTGAAACTGGTCTAAGTAAGCCCAAAGAGGCTGGGTGATTTTTGCAAAGTCGGCATCAGAGACCGGTTTTTGCAACGCAGGGTCGTTTTGAGTCAACTCAATCAACATCGCCTTAAGAAAACTGGTGCCATGAAACTCCGGTGGGCGAGGGTAGGTTAAGCGGTTAGGAAAAGCTTTCGCGTAGCTGAGCATTTCCGCAAATGAGCGAGGCGGGTTGTTCAGGGTTTGCGTATCATGAATAAAGACCAACTGGCCAACACCCCATGGCGCTTCCAAACCATCGGTGGCGACCGAAAAGTCGACCGTGACGGGCAGTGATTTATCCACGTATTGCCAGCTCGGTAGCTGCTCGACAAAAGGGCCGAACAGCAGTTGGTTGTCTTTCATCGATTTGAAGTTTTCACCGTTGATCCAAACCATATCAACACTACCGCCACTGTTTTTGCCCGCCGCTTTTTCTGCAATCAAACGCGCGGTGGTTTGTGCAATGTCGCTCACTTTGACGTGGTTTAGCGTGACATTGTAGCGCGTTTTTAACTCACTCCCTGCCCACTGCAGATAGCGATTGATCTCTTGGCTGCCGCCCCAAGCGTGAAAGTAAACCGTTTGCCCATCGGCTTGCTGTTCAACCTCTTGCCAAGTTTCTGCGTAGCCAGAAGCAGTCAATGTGGTGGCTAAAATACCAAGGGTGCTCAAAAGCTTTTTCATACGTAATCCGTGTTTTTCGTTGGTTAGGTTGCAACGGTAAAGCCACTGGCGAGCAGCCAATGGCTTTGTTTCCTCTTGTGGATACTAATCTATCCCCTTTGATTATCAACGCAAAGTTAATAAAAATCGCCCTCAATGAGATTGATCTGAGTGGTGAAAAGTCAAGAGTCATTGTTTGTTAGAAAAGAGAGACCAGATTAAAGTTGAAAATCTTTCAAAAGGAAGGAGATTTCCATTGGTTGTGCAATTTCTTCGTCAATGGATGAAAATGGCCGCGTTTTAAGAGCGGCTCAATCTCTTTGGTGCCTTGACAACATAGAATAAAAAAGCAGCGATAAGCTGCTTTGCAAAAAGCATTTTTGATGAAACCGTGACGCTAATTCACCCAATCACGCAGAGTAAATATTAACTCGTGCTGCGCATTTTTTAAGGTCAAAGTTTCGTTTGTCAAAGTCACCTCACTCCAATTAGTGAGAGTGCTGGAGACTAGCTGTTCAACCTGCATCTGTTTTTCGTGGCACATTTTCATCGTCATGGCCATTTTCTCGATACGCAGTTGCGTCCCTTTGAGTTCGGCTTGGCCAAAAAATTGGTTACAACCCGCAAAACCGTTGGTGGTAAGGTTTTCGCCAATTTCTAAACGTGGAATGAGAGTGTCTTCATTTTCTGTCAGCGCTTTTCCATCAATATGGCTTAACTGCCAGTGATGGTGCTGCAGATCTTGCGCGCTTATTGAGGTCATAGAGTTTCCGTTGCTAACACAGGCGCTCAGCAACAAGGGGAGAGAAATTGCTGCGAGCAAGGTTTTTGATCTAAGCTTCATGATATTGATTCCTAATGAGCAAAACAGAGCAAGTATAGTTAAGCGCACGGCGTATTTGTCAGTTTAAGGTCATCATTCTGAGGGCTTTTTTGACTGGTTTATGCGAAGGTCAAACTTTGTGGAAAATCGGCTTCCACGATGTTGAGTGACGAGATTAGAGTAGAACAAGAAATTCAGAAAGCAGGAGGGATATGGAACAGCTCGAATTTTTCAACGTACCCAATCCTTGTGTGGGCGTCTGTACGGTCGATGACAAAGGCTATTGCAAAGGGTGTATGCGCAATCGCGATGAGCGCTTTCACTGGCTGACGTTTACCTCTGCGCAGAAACTGCACATCATCAAGCTCTGTCGTCAGCGTTATCAGCGCAAACGCTTGGCGGGTAAAGCCAACAAACCATTGCAGCAGGACGACACTGGATTTTCACCACAACAGGAACTGTTTTAAGCTCACCTTTCTCTCGGCGGCAAATGGCCAAATCAAGTCTCGATTCCCGGCCTAGATTGACAAAGCGCTCTGTTAAGCCGGGAATTTGTCACGATTGCTCCCTATCATCCACGGTTATTTCATCGCCCAACGATCGCTTATCCAACCGCCAGCATGTTCATCGAAATGGCAACCAGAGAAACGATGGTTCGTCTCGGCATCCGATTTGCTGTTGGGATTTTCCGTTAATAGTTGATGAATGTAGTTGGCCATGGGGTCATTACACGCTTGCTGTTCTCTGCGAGTCACCACTTCTTTAATAAGTTGTAGTCTGTAGCTATTGCTGATTCGTTTCATTTTTGACCTCCCGAACTCGATGCAGCAGTCCAAACACACTGGCGTTTCCGCACTGCTCACTGAGGCACACATCGTGGTGTCCCCCATGGTTCGGGGTCTTTAAACAGACACAAATTGTATGAGAGCAGTATTTTTAACGCCAAACTCGTCTTTCGACAGCACTCATCATGCTCTGGCGCGAGAATAAAACAGCGCAGAGTCAATCAATTCAGCTGACTGAAAGACAATATCAAACATAGAAGTCGCTTAAACAGCCGTCAATCGTACTTTAAACGGTTTTTTATCAGCTAACGAAAAGACACAACAAATTCATAAGATTACCCGTACAAAAAAACCGGAGCACAGGGCTCCGGTCTGAGGGAAAGGTAGAAAGATTATGCGCCCGGCTGAGCAGGTGCAGGACAGCCTTTTACCGCTTGACCATTGCTGAGGTACTGAATGTTGTTCAAGTTCTTCTCATAGTCAGATGCAGAGATCGATGGGTTTTTGACGAAAAACTCACGCAGCACAGAAGCATCGGTCATTTGAGTTGACTGCACATCGATGACAGGGTAGTTGTCTCCGCCAGCGGCACTAAAGCTAATGATAGAGAAGCTATAAGTGGCGTTGAGATCAAAGCCCTTGTTGTTGATATCTGTGATGGTGACTTGTTTGGCGTCACAATCCACCGACATGGTGATGTTGTCGAGCTGTGCGTAACCGCCAGATCCTGCCGTTAGAGTGGCCACCACATTCAAGTAATCTTTGACCTCTTGGCCTGTCATGGTTGCTTTGGTGACAAAGTTGCCAAAAGGCTGAACCGTCAGCACGTCGCGGTAAGTAATATCACCCGCCTCGATAGACGCGCGCACACCGCCAGAGTTCATCACACCAAAGTCTGCGTTGACTAAGTTGTACGTGCGATAAGCTTCACCAAGCAGATGACCTAAGTTGGTTTGCTGTGAACGGACGATAGCGCGATCGCCGATCAGCTTGCCATCGGTCTCTGAAACTTTCTCTCCCAATAGCGCCTGACCCTGCTTTTGATACTGGGAAAGAACAGCCTTAACCGTCGCATCAGCTTCGATTTCATTGGTAATGAACTGATATTTACCCTCCGCGTCTTTCTTCTTCAGGTTAACCGGAATCAAGGCGTAGTTAGCTAAATGCAGCTTGCCATCGTAGTATTCAAAGTCTGCACGACCAACGTACTTACCCCACTCATGTGCTTGCATGATGTAAGTGCCGTTCTGTTGATCTGGAGCACATGCGTCGCCTGGCTTAAAGTTGGCGTATTGATTGGTGCCCGGTTCCATACAGACGGGGTTTTGTGAGTGGCCACCAATAATCGCATCCAACTGACCGGATTCTAACGAGCGAGCGAGCATTACGTCGCCAGGTGCTTCAGTACCATGTGTTCCGTTGGCATAGTGGCCCATGTGCGTTGTAGCAAAGACAAGATCCACTTTCTCTTTGGCTTCGATTTCTGCCAGAACTTTCTTGATTTCCGTTTGCGGATCGGCAAAGTGGATGCTCGCCACGTTGTCTGGGTTGACCAGTTTCGCGGTATCTTTCGTGGTTAGGCCAACCACGGCGACTTTTACGCCATTGAGATCGAATACCTTATACGGCTGGAAGTAACGCTCATCCGTGACTTTACCATCGGCGTCTTTTTTGTAGATGTTGGCCGCCAACATTGGGAACTCAGCGAGTTTCGCTTGCTTGTCCAACACGCTAAGTTCGTTGTCAAACTCGTGGTTACCGACCGCCATGGCGTCGTAGCCGAGCAGATTCATGCCGATAAAATCAGGTTCGGCGTCCTGCATGTCGGACTCTGGGACACCCGTGTTGATGTCACCACCAGAGAGCAGAATTGAGGTGCCACCATTGCTCGATACTTCTGCGCGGATCGAATCAATCAGCGTTTTGCGTGCTGCCATGCCATATTCACCATTGTTGTTTTCCCAGAAACGACCGTGATGATCATTGGTGTGCAGCACAGTAAATTTGCTACAAGAAGTTGCGGTGGCACAGGTGACGACTTTGTCTTTGTCGGTCGCGGCTGAGTTATCGCTGTCTGAACCACATCCCGCCAGAGCAACACCGACGGACAACACCAACAGGGATTTGGAGAACTTCATAAGGGATCCTTTCTTTGTGATTTTCATATCGTTACGGCGTGCAATATACGTAATTAATATTAAATTTTAGTGATCCTAATCTTATTAGTACTTTTGTTAGCAGAAGAAATTTATGAGCTTGTAAGCCTTATCGAGAAATACACAAATTTAGTGCTCTGGATGATATATTTTATTAAATTGAAATAAATTTGTGATTTGGGTCGTTGAATTTGAATCAATAGAGAAATGAAAAATAAGAGGTGTGCAATTGGTGAGCAATATTAGTTGGTTTTTGACTCACTTTAGAATTTAGTACCCGAGTAAGAAATATTTTATTAAGATTTAATGTGTTATATCAAAAGCAGAATGGGATGATAAAGATATCTCTGTTTAACATCACAGCAGCGTGAGTATGTTTGACCTAAATTATTTAGAAAATGCTAATTAATCGTCTTGTCCTCAATGATCTATGTTCATTTTCAAAATAGATTGGTGAATAAAGGAGAAAAGAGCAATTTAAAACAGAAAAGAAAGTCAGTGTTGATAAAAAGTGAAACCCCAGAGATGGTAAGGCTCTGGGGTCTCGAATTTTTTAGATTGTCCGGTTGGTAAGGCCGTAAATCTTATTTATGCAAAAGGTTGGAAGTTATCCATTTAATTCCTTGGTAGGGAATTAGATACGGATGAAGTCCATGTGCTCAACTTTTGGCTTGAACGCGTGACGTTGAACGTCTTGTGGCTTAACTTGAACTTCTTCGCCAGCGATCACGAGAGTGATTGCTTCGTAGAATGCTGGTTTGTCCATTTGGTTCACGATGTCATCGTGGTTCAGAGCGATTGCAACTGGTGCTGCTTCTCCGCCGTATACAACAGCAGGAAAATTACCAGTGTTACGTAGGCGGCGGCTCGCACCTTTACCTAGTTCAGTACGTACGACTGCTTCGAATTTCATAGTTTTACTCTCAAATTAGTAAACATTTTTAACTTCATATTCTGTAATGCGACCTTACAGATATATGGTAAAGCTTCAATCGGAATCAAGATTCCTATCAAAGCGAGCGCGGATACTAGCACTCAATGGCGGTTTGAGCAACTGAAATTGCTGTGAATACCCCGATGCCTCAGCTTTTTCTGTCAGAAACGGCAGGCTTATGCCGATTTGAGTGACAAAATGGCTTTCAGGCCACCCAGCTGACTTTTTTCTAGCGTTAGCTGACCTCGATAACTGTGCGCCATTTCGGAGACGATGTTCAGCCCAAGCCCAGTGCCTGCCGTAGTTTCATCGAGCCGGACACCGCGATGGGTCACCCGTTCAAAATGTTTTTCGTCGATGCCAGGTCCGTCGTCTTCAATCACAATGTCGATGGTGCTTTGTTGGCGGATTGCATAGATACGAATGAAACTTTTGCCCCACTTGTAGCTGTTTTCCAGCAAGTTACCAAGCATCTCATCCAAATCACTTTGCTCGACGGCGACGTCAAGTTCATCATCCAGTTCATTGACCAGTACGATTTCTCGCTCGGCGTAGACTTTATCAAACGCCATGGCGATAGCGTCGACACGTTGGCTTGGGTTGGATTTGACCGAGAGAATGTTCATCGCTCCCGCCATTCTGGCTCGGCTCAAGTGGTAATCAATGTGGTTTTGGATCTGTTGCAACGACGGTAAGAGTTGCTGCCGTTCTGGTTCGTTGAGTTGCGATATTTCATTTTTCAGCACCGAAAGCGGCGTTTTTAGGGAGTGGGACAAATTGCCTGCGTGGTGACGTGCGCGCTGCAATAGTTCTTGATAGTGAAACAAGAGGGCGTTGAGGTCTTTAATCAGCGGTGCCACTTCCGCGGGGTAGCTTTCTTGCAACTGATCTTGCTGGCCTGATTTCAATGCCTTGAGTTCTTGTTGCAGCTTATTGAGTGGGCGAAATGACCAAGCGATCTGTACGCCAATTACGCTCATGACACCAAAGAGCAGCAGCCCGAGGATCATCCACAACTGTTTAGTGAGCTGGCGTAGTGTCTCTTTAACGGGCGCTTCATCCATGCCAATCACAATGGTTATCGGGGTAGAAAACTCGGGCAGATATAGGCGCTGTTCTATCGCGATCAAATTCTCTTCCTTGGCACCAATGAGACGCTGACCAAGTGGTGTTGCTTTGGTTTGGATGTTTCTGTCCCAAAGGGAACGGGATCGCAGGGTTTGCTCACCCAATGTCGCGTTCCAATAGAGCCCACTGTAGGGCTGACTGAAACGGGGGTCAGAAAGACGCGCAGGAAGCAACAAATTGCCTTGTGCATTCGCTTCTAAGTTGGCGGCGATTTCGTCCATGGCAAGCTGCAATTGGCCTTTAATATCACTCACTAAATACTCTTTGACGAGCGTGGGAATACCGACGCCCGCCGCGAGGAGCATGGAACTAACCCAAAGAAATGAAGCAAAAAAGAGACGCCGCTTAAGGCTCAGGCTTTTGAGTAAGTCCAGTTTAGCTGGCATCAAGTTGGTACCCTAAACCGCGTACGGTTTTAATGATGTGTGGCGCGATTTTTTTGCGGATACGACCGATAAACACTTCAATCGTATTGGAGTCGCGGTCAAAGTCTTGCCTGTAAATGTGTTCAACCAATTCCGTACGGGAGATCACTTTGTCGGCGTTGTGCATGAAATAGGCGACCACCTTGTACTCAAGCGCGGTTAAGCTCACGGGGTGGCCTTGCCACATCACCTTGGAAGAGCGGGTGTCGAGGCTCAAATCGCCAACTTGCAGTACGGGCGAAGCGTTGCCAGAGGCTCGGCGCAGTTGCGCTCGAATACGAGCGATCAGCTCGACTATCTCAAACGGCTTGGTCAGATAATCGTCTGCACCCGCGTTTAACCCTTCTACGCGCTGGGTTAAGGTGTCGCGTGCGCTTAAAATGACGACGGGCGTGTTGATGTTTTCGTCGCGTATGCCTTTAAGGACAGTAAGCCCATCTAATTTGGGCAGCCCCAAATCAAGTACGATAGCATCCCACTCTTCGGAAGTAGCCCGATACAGGGCGTCAATACCATCTTGTGATAGCTCCGGTACCCATCCCGTTTGCTCAAGAGATTGAACAATTTGCTCACCTAAACGCGGCTCGTCTTCAACAACTAAAATTTTCATCGGTAAGAAACTCTATTTTTTGATCACGTCTTGCAAATTGCGCCCTTTGATTTCCATCAGTTCTAAAGTGGTCGCGTTGTACTCGACTTTAATGACATTGTTTTCATGCACTAATTTAAGCTCATAAACCCACTCGTTGTCGTCTTCTTCAAGCTCTACTTTGATTAAACGTCCATTGAGCTGCTTATCAACGGTGGCATAGAGTTCAGAGAAGGGCTTAATCAACCCTTTTTTAACCGCGTCGTAAACTTCATCCTGATCCTCGTCAAATTCGATGCGAGCGCCCTCTTTATAAGCATCTTGGATGAGTTCGTGCCCATTTTGTGTGTCGTCGCTGGCGAATGCTGGCATGGTCAGCATACAAGGGAGTATAAGCGCAAGCGTCAGTGTTCGGTTTCGCATGTCCGGACCCTATTTTACAAAGTTGCCCGAGTATAAAGCTGGCAAGATGAATAGAAAGTGAACTTGCCCACGGCATGGGGCTTACTGGCGGTTTTGTAGTTCATCTTCGAAAATCTTGTCGCGCATTTTCCAAAAACGGCCGGTTTTGCGGGCGATAACAAATTGTGGTGGGCGAAAACGGTGTTGATTAGCGACCACTTTGCTTGGCGTGGCATCGTCAAAGGGCCGGTGTTTGTCCGCTAAATGAGGGCGAACAAACTGACTCTTGAAAGTGGTTTTTTGCTTGGGGGTGGTGAGGGGCCAAAACTCATGCACCTGAGCTTGGTTTTCTCCTAAATAGCTGACCTTCAATTGGGATTTTCCTTGCGCCGTTTTATGAACGCTGAGCACCATCTCAAGGCATTCAAATACTAAAGCGTCTTTCAGATTAAGGGCCTCTTTAAGCTTTTTGTCAGGGTCCACCAAGGTCGCATCGCACTCGTGACAAATACGCGCTGCGATGTCGTTATCGGCGCCACATTGGTTGCAATACTTGGCACGGAAACGGTAGCCGCAATGTTCGCGCTCGCCGTTCTCTTCGTCGGGGAAATAGCCTTGGCAGCGCCGGCCAAAGTGCTCAAGCAAAAAGCCGTTGCTGTCTAACTTTCCCCAAAAATTATTGTTAAAGCCGCAGGCAGGGCAGGGGATGGTAATGATTTCACTATCAGAATCGGGTTTCGGATCACCCACTTCGGGTTGATACAGATCGTAATTATTGCCTGCGTAGTCCAGTACCAAACACTCTTCTTTACCCGGTGCCAGCCGCAGACCGCGACCGACAATTTGTTGATAAAGACTAATCGATTCGGTTGGGCGCAAAATAGCGATGAGATCGACGTGCGGCGCGTCAAAGCCAGTGGTGAGTACCGAAACATTGACGAGAAACTTTATTTCACGCGCTTTGAACTGGCGAATAATCGCGTCTCGCTCTGGTGTTGGTGTATCGCCAATCACAAGCGCAGTGTCATTTTCTGGCAACAAATGGTGAATTTCTTGTGCGTGTCTGACGGTGGCCGCGAAGATCATCACCCCTTGCCGCTGCTGGGCAAGCTGGATAATTTGCTGAACAATCTGCGGCGTGGCGCGTTTGGCGTTATCAATGGCCATATCCAGCTCAGCTTCTTTGTAGCGCCCGGTATTGGCGGGTTTAAGCTGGGAAAAATCATACGAGAGCACAGGCGCATCCATCATTCGCGCTGGAGTGAGAAAGCCTTCGTCGAGCAAATAACGTATCGGCAATTCAAAAATGCAATCGCGGAAAAAGCGAGGCTCTTCGCTACGCACTTGCCCGCGGGTGTGGTACTGATAAATCCAACCGACGCCGAGGCGATAAGGTGTCGCGGTCAGGCCGAGTATTTTCATCCCCGGATTAAGCTCTTTCAGGTGCGAGATCACTTTCTGATAACTGCTCTCTTTGTCTTCCGGAACACGGTGGCACTCATCGATCACCAGCAGAGAGAATTGGTTGCGAAAAGATTCCAAGTTGCGCACCACCGACTGCACCGAGGCAAAAACCACTTGATGCTGCGTCTCTTTGCGGCCTAGCCCAGCGGAGAACACCGAGCCCTTGAGCCCGTATCCTTCGTACTTGGAGTGGTTTTGTTCCACCAGTTCTTTGACATGTGCCAGCACCAAAACTCGGCCGCGTGCTAATCTTGCCAGTTCGGCAATCACTAAACTTTTGCCTGCCCCTGTTGGCAGCACGATCACCGCTGGCGTGGAGTGCTGACGAAAGTAGTGGATAACGGCCTTTACCGAGTCGGCTTGATAGGGTCTTAGGGTGTACATGAAAACGGTGAAATCACTCAACTATTCTTTGCAGGGTCGCTATAATACCCGACCTTAACCAGTTGAGGTATTCATGCGTTTAGATAAATTTCTTTGTGATGCGCTGGGCGCGACACGAAAAGAGGCGACAAAAATCCTGAAAAGCGGTGAAGTGACCGTGGATGAGCAGGTACAAAAAAGCGGTGCGTTCAAAGTCTCTGAGCAAAGTGTGGTTGAATGGCAAGGTCGCGAGCTGGCCGTTCAGGGGCCGCGTTACATTATGCTGTATAAACCGGAAGGGTTTGTGTGTTCCCACGAGGATGGCTTCAACCATACGGCTTTTGTTCTGCTGGACGAAATTAAAATGGACGAGCTTCACTTTGCTGGCCGCTTGGACGTGGATACCACAGGGTTGGTGTTAATCACCGATGATGGCAAGTGGTCCCATCGCATCACGTCACCAAAGCATAAGTGCGACAAAACGTATCGTGTTTGGCTCGCCGACCCGATTGGCAGCGACTATCAGGAAAAGCTGGCGGCAGGTATTCAACTGCGCAATGAAAAGGAGCTCACCTTACCTGCGCAGATGACGGTCGTGAATGAAGCAGAGAATGAACTGCTGCTGACGATTCACGAAGGCAAATATCATCAAGTAAAACGCATGTTTGCTGCGCTGGGCAACAAAGTCGAGCAGTTGCACCGTGAGCGAGTGGGGGAGATCGTACTGGATGAAAATCTCGAACCGGGCGAGTACCGTTATCTGACTCAGGAAGAAATAGATTCAGTTTGGAAATGATTTAGTTCCTAAATGGAACTAGTGTTTAGGCTTGATCTGTATCACAATATGGGCAGTTTTTCCGCTCTTTCATGGGGCGGAGTTTTCAGAATCAAGCCTTTTCTGGCTGTAATGCGACATTCCTAGCGTTCCTCGATTACCAATCTGTGTCAGCCCTGTTCTGACGACGATAAAGAGTCAACCTAATCAGTGGCGTTGCAGCGTCAAGCTTATTCCCAACCCATTTCTCGGGAGAATAAATGACGGACAAATCACAAGCCACTGCGCAATCACACATCAGTTTTTTCCTTTTCGTCGTTCTGGGCGCGATTGGTGCGCTTACGCCGTTGGCGATTGACATGTATTTGCCATCCATGCCGACGATCGCCAAAGATCTTGGCGTGGATGCCGGTGCGGTGCAGTTGACTCTGACGGCCTACACCGCAGGCTTCGCTCTAGGGCAGCTGATTCATGGCCCACTTTCGGACAGTTTCGGTCGTCGTCCGGTGCTGATCCTTGGCGTGCTGTTTTTCGGCCTAGCGGCGGTTGTCAGTGCAACCACCAACGGCATTGATTCGCTGACCTACGTGCGTGCCGCGCAAGGTTTTGCCGGGGCGGCGGCGGCGGTGATCATTCAGGCCGTGGTGCGCGACATGTTTGATAGAGAAGACTTTGCTCGGGCGATGTCGTTTGTCACCTTGGTTATCACCATCGCGCCTTTGGTCGCACCGATGATCGGTGGACACCTTGCGGTTTGGTTTGGCTGGCGCTCTATTTTCTGGGTGCTGGCGGGTTTTGCTGTGTTGGTGATCGCGCTGGTGTGGTGGCAAATTCCTGAAACACTGAAAGTAGAAAACCGTCAACCACTGCGCTTTAAAACCACGTTACGTAACTATGTCAAGCTGTGCAGAAACAGCACTGCATTAGGTTTGATGCTGGCTGGTGCTTTCTCTTTTTCTGGTATGTTCGCCTTTTTGACCGCAGGTTCGTTTGTTTACATTGACATCTATGGCGTATCGCCAGACCAATTTGGTTATCTGTTCGGGCTTAACATTGTCGCGATGATTATCATGACCAGTTTAAATGGTCGCATGGTGAAGAAAGTCGGGTCGCACTTTATGCTGCGATTGGGGCTTAGCGTGCAATTAGTCGCCGGAGTCGGTTTATTTGTTAGCTGGCTACTAGACCTCGGTTTGTGGGGCACGGTACCATTCGTGGTTCTTTACATCGGTACACTCTCCACCATCGGCAGCAACTCAATGGCACTGCTGCTTTCTGGTTATCCGCAGATGGCGGGAACCGCTTCTTCTTTAGCGGGTACTTTGCGCTTTGGCACTGGTTCGCTGGTTGGCGCGCTGGTGGCTGCGTTGCCATCTGCCGTTGCGTGGCCGATGATTTTGGTGATGTCAGCCTGCTCGTTGCTGTCAGCCCTCTTTTACTGGATATTCGGAAGAAAAGCATAATGTCGAACTACACAACGGAAATTCAACGACTGGTTAATACCGCGCTGCAAGAGCTAGAGGCGGAGCATCGCGCAGGTAAACTGGCTGACGCGCCTGTCGCGAACAACCACTTTCTCGTGCGTTGGGTGACCAAGGCGCTGAAAGCACAGCGTTTTCATCGCTGCGTCGTCGATGATCTGACTCGCTGGCAAAAGGCAGGTCGCTCGAAAGGCAACGATGCCGCACTATTGCCGACCTTTAAGCGTATCGCCGCATTTTATGCCTCTTTTTTCTGTGCAGATAAAGAGCCTGCGGTGATTACCGATAAGCAGATAGAAGCGTTTTTAGATCAGATGGAGCAAGCCGACTGGGAAGTTTCCACGGCTGAGCCGTTAGTGGGTTGTGGTAAAGTGCAGATTTTTACCGAAGGCCAACACTCATTAGCGCTTTGCGCCCAGCAGTGTGAAAGCTGCTTCGATGGCGACACCTTAGTGAAACCGATGAGTTGGTTTGTACGGGGCAATCACGCCGAGTTTGTCGCAAAGGCCACTGAGGCAGGATTTATGGTACACAAGGTGACGGATTACAAGTCGAACGTGAAATACCATGGCGAGTACCTGATTTTTCCAGCCAATTTAGGCAATCAGCTGGCGGAAATTCCGCTCAATTTTCAATGCTGACCACCATTTTCTGAGGCGCTGTGATTAAGCGCCTTTTTTGTCGCGGTTAAACGAGAGTGCTTTTCTGGCGATGGCTTTGACCATACCGTTAAAAACAAACAAGTGGGCGGGCATCATGGCAAACCAATAGAGCAGTCCGCGAAAACCTTGCGGATGCCACCAAGCGGTGACCGTGAGTTGGCGATAGTGTCCGTGATCGTCAATAGTGAACTCCAGCCGTCCGAGCCCGGGGCCTTTCATACCAAAGAACAGAGAAAGAAAGTGCGGTTTCTCGCAGCGGATCACTTTCCAAGAGTCGATGTAATCACCGACTTTAAGCTCCGGCCCAGATGGGGCGCGGCGAATCGGTTTTTTGCCGCCGAATAGCACATCAAGCCACTCACGTGTTCGCCACAGTGACGTAGCAAAATAGTAGCCTTGTTCCCGACTGCCTATTTTTTCCACCCATTGCCAAAGTGCCTCGGCAGAGGCTTGAGTTTGAATGCTGGCGCCTGCTTTTTTCGCGTAATAGCCGTAACCCGGCTGCCAGCGCTGTAATGCCTCGGGTTCAAAACCCCAGACATTGCTTCTAACAAAGGTGCCTTCTTGCTCAATTGCTTGTTCAACCGCCTGCTGGTATGAGAGCAAGGCTTGTGGGTACTTTTGCCGCAATTCTGCGCTGTTTGCTACATAGTCATGTTCCAGCCCAGCTAAAAGGGCGCTACCAATGCTTGAAGGGACCGAAGTAATTAACCCGAGCCAGTATGAGGCCATTTTGGGTGTCAGAAGCGCCGTCGAAAAAAGGCGAAAAGGGCGTTTTGTCGCTTGGCAGATGAGGCGAAATTGTTCGCGGTAGCTCAGTGTGTCTGGCCCACCCGCTTCGTAGATTGCATGAGTGGCGTGGGCCTCTTCGGCCAATCGCAACAGATAGTAATTAAGGTTTTCCAGTGCGATCGGATTGGCTTTTGATTCAACCCATTTTGGGGTGATCAACAGTGGCAAGTGGTAGACAAAATCACACATGATCTCAAAGGCGGCTGAGCCCGGGCCGATAATCACTCCAGCACGAAGTTCAATAATCGGAATCCCTGCTTTGCGCAGGACATCGCCGGTCATTTTCCGCGCTTGAAGATGGGCTGAACTGCCACTTTGCGGCTGAAGTGCGCTTAAGTAAATCACCTGTTTGACGCGGCTTCCCTGTAGGGCTTGATAAAAATGGTCAGCGAGGGAGAGTTCATAATCAATAAAATCGTGCCCTTGAGCCATGCCATGAACCAGAAAATAGATCAGGTCAAATTGTGGAATGAGCGCTTGAGTCGCGCTTTGATCCGCCAAATCAAGGTAAGCAACGTTTAGGTGCGGATGAGGTTTAACTCGCGCTTTAAGGTAGTCGATTTGTCTCGCTGCGGCCGTCACTTGATAACCTTGCGCCAAAAGAAGTGGCACCAATTGCGACCCAACGTAGCCTGATGCGCCCAACACTAGTACTTTCTGCACTGCGCTCTCCCTAAACAAAAGTCGAAAAAGTGGGTGGAATACTCACCCAATTGGTTATAATCATCGGCTATTTTCTCCGCTTCTTCAATAAGTTGTATCTGAGGTGTCTATGTCCTTTCTTGCTCTGGTGGCGAAGCATGCCGACGCGGCGTTTTTGCGTCGTCTGCTGATGATCGCATTGCCAATCGCGCTGCAAAGTATGATGTTTTCCAGCCGAGGTTTGGTGGACGTATTGATGCTAGGACAGCTGGGTGAGGCGGAGATTGCTGCGGTTGGTGTTGCGGCCAGAGCGACCTTTGTCACCACTATTATGCTGGTCGGCGTCACTACTGGTGGCGCTCTGCTGACTGCGCAATATTGGGGGGCTGGGGATAAAGACGGTGTTAGACAAAGTACGGCATTGACTTGGTTGGTGTCGATGGCGTTTGCCTTGCTAACCGCCTTGCTTTTTCTGCTCTTTCCTCAGCAGATCATGGCGCTAACCACCGATTCGCCACTCGTGAATCAACTTGGCAGAGAGTACTTGGTCCTCACCTCGTTGACCATGCTCAGTGTCGCTTGTGTGGCGAGTATGGCGGTTGGGCTCAGGGCGATGCACAAGCCTGGTATCAGCACTTTCTTTAGTGGCATCGGTATTCTCTCCAACGTATTTTTGAACTGGCTATTGATTTTTGGCCATTGGGGATTGCCAGCAATGGGGATCAAAGGTGCCGCAATCGCGACTTTGCTCAGCGGGGCGATTGAAGTGGCAACGTTATATGGTTACCTCTACGCGAAGCAGCATTTGTTGGCTTTTGGCCGAGCGGATATACACGCCATCCTTGATTGGAAAAAAATTGTTCGTTTTCTCAAACTCTCGCTACCCACGACCTTTAACTTCTTAGCCTGGGCTGGCGGGCTGTTTGCCTATCATGCCATTATGGGACAAGCGGGTGTGCAAGGACTTGCGGCGTTGTCGGTGATGACGCCAGTGGAGTCGATTTCACTGGCGATGATGATTGGCCTGTCCAATGCTGCCGCCGTGCTGGTTGGGAATCAGTTGGGGGCGAAAAATTTTGAGCCCGTTTATTACCAAGCTTGGGCGACAGTACTGATGAATGTCATCATTGGGGTTGTGGTCGCAGTGCTGTTGTATCTATTCCACCAGTCGATTCTAAATGCCTTTAGCGCCTTAACCCCAAAAACTCGACAACTTGCAGAGCAGTTCATGATGGTGCTCTGCGCCGCTGTGGTACTGAGATCGTTGCCGATGATGGCGATTGTTGGCGTATTGCGTGCGGGCGGCGATGTGAAATTCTGTCTCTATCAGGATTTGCTCGCTCAGTGGGTCATTGGTATCCCTTTGGCGGCGTTTGCGGCTATCTACCTTGAGGTGTCGCCCGTGTGGGTGTATCTGTTATTTTTGGTCGAAGAAGTGGTCAAGTGGGTCGGCGTTTTATATCGCATCGTCAGCCGTAAATGGATGCGAAATCTCATCGAAGATTAGATATGCGCTGATTTGCATTCATTTAATGTGATCCAGCAATCAAAATACTTTCGATAATCAGCTTTTTAGTGTAGATTCTGGTTCCAATTTCTGAAAGCGAAGCGGCAAAGTTAATGTTACAACTGTCAGACCTATGTAAAGGCTATGTGGATGGTGGAGAATTTCATCCGGTATTGCAAGGGGCTGAACTGACGTTGCAACGTGGCGAACAAATTGCCCTAATGGGTGAGAGTGGCTCAGGCAAAAGTACGCTGCTCAATTTAATCGCAGGGTTAGACATTGCCGATTCCGGCGCCATCAATTTTCCTGGCTTCGCGATGCATGATGCGCCTGAATATCAGCGCACAACCTACCGCCGTAACAATATTGGGCATATTTTTCAGCAGTTTAATTTACTTCCTACACTCAATATCGCCGATAACATTCGTTTCTGCCGTCAACTCAAAGGCTTGCCGGAAGACAAAGGACTGTTGCGACAAATCCTTTCTGCACTCGATCTCATGCCGCTACTGGGCCGCTATCCCGAAGAGGCCTCCGGTGGGCAGCAGCAACGTGCTGCAATTGCACGTGCTTTGTATATGGAGCCCAAGTTGCTGCTTGCAGACGAGCCGACCGGCAGTTTAGACGAGCGTAACGCCGAAGCGGTGATGCGCTTACTGACTTCACTCACTCGCCAACTCGATTGCACCTTGCTTTTAGTCACGCACAGTGAAAAAGTCGCCCAGCATATGGAAGGAAGAATTCGACTTCAAGGAGGGCAGCTGCATGTTATGGCCCGTAGTTAAAGCACTACTCGGTCATTATCGGCGCTATCCGCTGCAAATCATTTTGGTCTGGCTTGGCCTAACGCTCGGCGTTTCCCTGCTCGTCGGGGTTACTGCGATCAACCATCATGCGAAACAGAGCTATCAAAATGGTGAAAAGCTCTTTTCCAATCCGCTCCCTTATCGCATTCGGCCAAAGCATAACGCCAACAAGATCCCTCAAGGGTTCTACATTCAACTGCGCCGAGCGGGTTATCAGCAATGTGTACCGATGGATATGCATCATATCGACACCGCCAACGGAATTGGGTTGACCTTAGTGGGCATCGATCCTGTTGCGATGCTCTCGTTGGAGCAGCCCAATGCGATGGGAGAACTCTCTCTGCTGGCGTTGATGAACCCACCTTACCCGATCTTAGTCAGCAACGCGCTTGCTAAGCATATGCATTGGCAAAATGGTGATTCTATTCCGCTGGATGATGGGAGCCTGCTTGGCCCGTTGAAAATCGAGAGCGAAGAGCGTCTTAATGGTACGCGGATCGTGGCTGACATCGCCACATTGCGTATGCTTCAGCGCAGTTCGGGTCTCTCGGTGATTGCCTGTGGTGAAATGCCGCCAGAGAAGCTGGAAGCGTTAAAACAATCATTGCCCAATGGCTTGTCTTTGGTGCGCAATAGCCGAGATGAGCTTAACGCGTTAACCAAAGCCTTTCATCTTAATCTTACCGCCATGGGTATGCTGTCGTTTTTGGTCGGCCTGTTTATCTTCTATCAAGCGATGTCGCTCTCGTTTATCCAACGCCAACCTTTAGTAGGCATTTTGCGCCAGACGGGTGTCACCGGCATGCTACTGGCGAAAGCATTGATTCTTGAGTTGACCATTTTGGTGGTCGTGGCTTGGTTATGTGGCAACGTGCTTGGACTGCTATTAGCCAATGAGCTGATCCCGGCCGTTTCTGCCAGCTTGAGCGATCTGTATGATGCCAACGTCGGGCTTTCGATTAGCTGGAGTTGGCAATCGAGCTTGTACGGCTTGCTGATGGCGGCGCTCGGCGCTCTGATTTCCTGTCTCTGGCCTTTGATTCGCTTGTTGAAATCTCAGCCGATTCGTCTGTCCGCGAAACTCTCGTTGGTGCGTTTTGCTGGACGTGAGTTTGCGTGGCAGGCACTCGCCGCGTGTGCATTCTGCGTAGCGGCCATTGCCGTTTACCAAGCCCCTAAAACTCAGGAATCGGGCTTTGCGATTATCGCTTTGATGTTGATCAGCGTTGCCTTGTTTACTCCCTTTTTGATGTGGGCGGTATTTAATAGCTTTTCCTACACGTTGCGCTGGGTGAGGTTGCGTTGGTTCTTTGCCGATACGGCGGCCAGCATGAGTTATCGCGGTGTGGCGATGATGGCATTCATGTTAGCGTTAGCGGCAAATATCGGTGTCGAGACCATGGTGGGCAGTTTTAGAGATACGACCGATAAATGGTTAACCCAGCGTCTTGCCGCAGATCTTTATATCTACCCAACCAATAACTCGGCAGCAAGGATCAGCAGTTGGTTGATGGCGCAGCCAGAAGTGGACCAAGTTTGGTGGCGCTGGGAAAAAGAGATTCAAACTGACGCAGGGCAGTTGCAAGTGGTCAGTACCGGTGCTTCGGAAGGGGAACTTGATGCATTGACGGTCAAGCTCGGTGTGCCCAATTATTGGTATTATCTCAACAGTACCCGCAGTGTGATGATCAGCGAATCGATGGCGTTGAAAATGGGTATTCGTCCCGGAGATTTTATCAATCTGACGGCGCCTTTAGGGGACAAGTGGTTGGTGGTCGGCGTCTATTATGACTACGGCAATCCGTATAATCAGGTACTGTTGTCCCATCGTAACTGGCTGTATGCCTTTGCTGGAAATGGGAATGTCGCGCTGGGTGCGGTCATGCACGAAGGGGTGAATATTGAGGGGCTGAAAGGGCGTTTAGAAAAGATTTTCCGCATGACGCCAGAGCGTGTGCTCGATAATAACAATATTTATAAGCAGGCAATGCGAGTGTTCGACCATACTTTTGCCATCGCCGATACCTTAGGCAATATCACCCTCGTTATCGCGGTGTTCGGCCTGTTCTTCGCCACGTTAGCCGGAGAGGTTTCGCGTCAGCGTCACGTGTCGATTTTGCGCTGTCTCGGCGTATCGGGCAAAGAATTGATCGCGCTGGGTGGACTGCAACTGTTTGTTTTTGGTCTTATTTCCGCCGTTATCGCTGTGCCGCTTGGTATGGCGCTGGCCACCTTGATTGTTGACATCGTGATTAAGCAATCTTTTGGCTGGTCGCTGGAGCTACAAATTAACCCCGGCGAATATGGTGAAACCCTTGCGTGGGCAATGCTGGCGATCATGCTGGCGGGTGCTTTGCCTGTGCTCAGAATGGTGAGAAATACGCCGATGAAGTCATTAAGGGACGCCTTGTAATGAAGCGAGTACGTGGTCGATTTATCCTAATGTCGCTGCTTTTTTCTACCATTGCTGTTGCAAGTTTAGTGGCCGCTTGGTATCTGCTTTTTTATGTCAAAAATTCGACAACGCAAACACAGTATCAATTTAACAGTGTGTTTGCTGCACCACCGCAGATGGTGTTTGAACCCGTACTGCCAGGACAAAAAGTCCGCCTGCCAAACGATTTCCGCTTCCACTCACAATACCAGCATGAGTGGTGGCACTACTTTGCCAGTCTGCAAGATGCAAAGGGTACGTCTTATTCTGTGCAGTGGAGCTTTTTTCGTCTGGCAGGTGATGAAAGAGACGTCAATGGTTGGCAAAACCCACAGATTTACCTTGCGAATGTGGTTGTCAGTGGCGAAGGTAAAGTGTGGAAAGACCAACGTATTGCCCGTGGGGGCATAGGTCAGGCGGGCTCGAGCGATAAGCCGTTTCGCATGTGGATTGATAACTGGACTTGGCGAGCCTTAGGGGTGACCCCTTTTCCGGGTAATCTGATCGCGGCCAGTGACGAATTTTCACTGGAGTTGGCCACGCGAACCAGCGGCCCTTTTGTCCTCAATGGCGAAAGTGGTTATCAGCTCAAGCATGACTTGGAATCCGTTGCGTCGTTTAGTGTGAGCGCACCGTTTCTGCAAACGGATGGTGTTTTGCATCTTGATGGCAAAAGTATCAAAGTGAGTGGCTCTGCATGGCTGCAAAAAGAGTGGGGCTCAGATCTGGTAGGACAAGATCAACAGGGCTGGGACTGGCTGGTGTTTAATCTCGACAACGGTATGGCGTTGAGCGTCAATCAGTACCGACATAAAAGCCGGTTGCCTTATGTGTTTGGCACACTCTCTACCTCGTCGGGTAAGGTTTTTCCCCTCAAAGAGCAAGACATCAAGATCATCCCCTTAGAGGAAAGCGAGCTGGCCGATGGTACGCGTTTACCTCTGCGATGGTCTGTTGAAGTGCCACAGTATCAAATCCGCCTCACCGCCACGGCTGTGGATCAGGAAATGTGGTTACCCTTTTTACTGCCTTACTGGGAAGGACCTATTCAGGTGGCGGGCAGCCATCAAGGTTGGGGTTTTATGCAGTTAACTGGCTACGGCGAAACCAATTAAAGCGCATTCAAAAGTAAAAAGGGTCCCGACGATGGGACCCTTACTTTTTTCTACGTATTTACAATTTGTTGCGTAGTTGTCATGCTTATGTTCACCTGTATGTCGCTCATTGACTATAATCTTATCAGTCAGTTATCGGGTGACTGCGGCTATTTTCAAATGAGTGACGTTGACATCAATGTAGGAAAAACCGATGTTTAACATCTAAACAAGCGATTATTCCTACATTATTCTTCGCTATACACTGCTACACATTGTTAGTTGTTCATTTATCACGATTATAAATATAAGGGCGAAATCATGAACGATGCTATCCGTGACTTTTTCAAAATGGAATCCGCAGGCGGCATCCTGCTGGTGATTGCTGCAGCCATTGCTATGGTGATTGCCAACACTTCGCTAAACGATACATATCAGTCGGTACTGCATAGCTATGTATTTGGTATGTCAGTATCGCACTGGATTAACGACGGTTTGATGGCCATCTTCTTCCTTCTGATCGGTCTAGAAGTGAAACGCGAACTATTGGAAGGCGCGTTGAAATCAAAAGAGACGGCGATTTTTCCTGCGATTGCGGCCGTCGGTGGTATGTTAGCTCCTGCGCTGGTCTACGTGCTGTTTAACAGCGGTGATCCACAAGCGGTGCAAGGTTGGGCTATCCCTGCGGCTACCGACATTGCATTTGCATTAGGAATCATGGCGTTACTTGGCAAGCGCGTTCCGGTGAGTTTGAAAGTATTCTTGCTTGCTCTCGCGATTATTGATGACCTAGGCGTGGTCGTTATCATTGCCTTGTTCTACAGCGGCGATTTGTCGACACTGGCGCTGACAATCGGCTTCATCATGACTGGTGTACTGTTCTTACTGAATGCGAAAGAAGTGACAAAACTGACGTGGTACATCGTAGTGGGCATTATCTTGTGGGCTGCCGTACTGAAGTCAGGCGTACATGCAACGTTAGCCGGTGTGGTCATTGGTTTTGCTATCCCTCTCAATGGCAAAAAGGGTGAGCATTCTCCTCTCAAGCATATGGAACACGCACTTCATCCTTATGTTGCGTTTGCGATTTTGCCTCTATTTGCCTTCGCTAATGCGGGCATATCACTGGAAGGCGTTTCGATGTCTGGCTTAACGTCTATGCTTCCGCTGGGTATTGCTTTGGGCTTGTTGATTGGTAAACCTCTGGGGATTTTCTCCTTCAGTTGGGTGGCGGTGAAAACGGGCGTTGCGAGATTGCCAGAGGGCATCACCTTTCGTCATATTTTTGCAGTGTCAGTGCTGTGTGGTATCGGCTTTACCATGTCGATATTCATCTCTTCACTGGCGTTTGGCGGGCTAAGTCCAGAGTATGATACGTATGCACGACTGGGGATCCTGATGGGCTCTACCACAGCTGCTGTGATAGGTTATTGCTTACTGCACATCTCTTTACCAAAGAGTGACAGTAGCAGCCGCTAAACTCACTTAGGTTAGGCTAAAAAACCTCCGAATTTCGGAGGTTTTTTTATTGCTTCTAAAAACGGGCAATAACAATAGAAAGAGGGGACAAAAAAAAGCCCAAACCAAGCGGATTCGGGCAGATACAAACACAGGAGTTAATAATGAAAAAGCAGCAACGTAACAAAAGTCTGAAACAAGTTTGACGGCCAGTGAAACTTAGCAATGCGCTTGTTGTTACCCTTATTCAGACCAAGTGTTCGAGCTGCAGTTCCCTAAATCAACGAAAATATCTAAAAAATTTTCTCTCGCTAACCCCTTGGCTGACAGGCGAAATTGAAATCTGGTCCGACCAATATTAAAAAATGTGATGTTAATTGCTTGTTAATTATTGGTGTCAAAAGTATATTTCAAACAGTTGTTTGATACGAGTGATTGAAATGGCACCAAGAAGCAGTACAAAAGAAAAAATTCTCGACATCGCCGAAGGGTTGTTCGCCGAGTACGGGTTCAATGACACTTCACTTCGTACCATTACTGGCAAAGCCGGTGTGAACTTGGCTTCGGTCAATTATCACTTTGGTGACAAAAAAACCTTGGTTCGAGCGGTGTTAGATCGTTATCTCGAAGCGTTAATGCCAGCAATGAAAATTTCGTTAGTACAACTGAACAGCAAAGAGTCTTACACCATGGCCGAAGTGTTTGAATCGCTTCGCGTACCGCTCAAAGAACTCAACGAAGTGCGTCCGAATGGCACGAGTCTGTTCATGTTGTTGATTGGCCGCGGATATACCGACGTACAAGGGCATTTAAGATGGTTTATCACTACACGTTATAACGATGTATTGAGGCTGTTTACTGAATCCGTGCTGAAAGCCAATCCGACCTTAACCGAAGAAACGCTTTTTTGGCGCTTGCATTTCACACTGGGAACCTGTGTTTTTACTATGGCATCCAGTCAGGCGCTGTCTGAAATTGCTGAAAGCAATTTCAACAAAAAAACCGACGTAAAATCAGTTGTTGACCTCTTGATCCCCTATATGGCGGCAGGAATGTCAGCTGAGTAACTAAAATAACAGATAACCAGGACCTGATCGGGTTCCACCAGTGAACAAAAGGATCTGAACTATGAGCTCTCTAAGAAGGAAGTGGGTTAGCGACCCGGCGTTTAAAGTATTCAAAAAGGTTTTGCCTCCTCTGTCTATTACAGAGAAGGAAGCAATGGAAGCCGGCAGCGTCTGGTGGGATGCAGAACTGTTTTCAGGCAAGCCTGATTTTCAAAAATTGCATCACTATCCAAAACCTGTTCTTACCGCTGAAGAACAATCTTTCATGGACAACGAGCTGGAAACGCTGCTTGAAATGCTTGATGACCATAAAATGGTTAAGGAAGATCGCGATCTGCCTGCGAAAGTTTGGGAGTATCTGCGTAAAGAGCGCTTCTTTTCGTTGATCATTTCTAAAGAGTACGGCGGTCGCCAGTTCTCGGCTCTGGCGAATTCAACCATCGTTTCGAAGATTGCGACACGTAGCATCAGTACTGCCGTGACGGTCATGGTGCCAAACTCACTCGGCCCGGGTGAGCTTTTATCGCACTATGGTACACAAGCGCAAAAAGACTACTGGCTACCACGTTTAGCGGATGGTACCGATATCCCTTGTTTTGCCTTGACTGGTCCTGAAGCTGGCTCGGATGCCGGTGGCATTCCAGACCAAGGTGTTGTCTGCTACGGTATGCACGAAGGCAAAGAAGTCCTCGGCATCCGTGTGAGCTGGAATAAACGCTATATCACCCTAGCACCAGTCGCAACCGTACTAGGGCTGGCGTTCAAACTGAGCGATCCTGATCACCTGCTTAGCGATAAAACAGACATCGGTATTACCTGCGCTTTGATCCCAGCCGATCACGAAGGGGTTGAGATTGGTGAACGCCATGATCCGCTGGGTTTAGCTTTCATGAACGGGCCAACTCGTGGACAGAATGTTTTCATTCCGATGGACTGGCTGATTGGCGGCGCGGATTATGCGGGCAAAGGCTGGCGCATGCTGGTTGAGTGTCTCTCTGCCGGACGCGGTATTTCGCTGCCTGCACTGGGCACAGCGATTGGTCACCTGACGACACGTACAACCGGCGCTTATGCCTACGTGCGTAAACAGTTTGGTATGTCGATTGGTAAATTTGAAGGTGTTGCAGAGGCGATGGGCCGCATTGGCGGTTTAACTTATCTGCTCGAAGCGACACGGACATTGACCACCACGTCGCTGGATCTGAAAGAGAAACCAGGGATTGTGACTGCGATTGCCAAATACCATATGACCGAAATGGCGCGCACCATTCTTAATGATTCCATGGATATCCATTCAGGCCGTGCGATTCAAGATGGACCAATGAACTATCTGGCGACGCATTATCTCGGTATTCCGGTGGCGATTACGGTGGAAGGTGCGAATATCCTAACACGTAACTTGATGATCTTTGGTCAAGGTGCAACGCGTTGTCACCCTTACGTGCTTAAAGAGATGGAAGCGGCGGCAAACCCGGATGAGAGAGAGGGCGCCAAGCAATTTGATGACCTGTTGTTTAAACACATCAAACATGCCGCTGGCAATACCTTCGGCGCATTGGCGGCGGCACTGACAGGTTCTCGCTTTGTCAAAGCGCACATGAGCGGTCCGACTCAGCGCTACTACAAAGATATGACACGTTTGAGCCGTGCGCTCGCCGTGAGTGCCGATTTTGCGATGTTAACGCTCGGTGGTGAGCTCAAGCGCAAAGAGATGATCTCAGCGCGTCTTGGCGACGGACTTAGCTATCTGTACATGGCCTCAGCAGCGTTGAAGAAGTATGAAGATGAAGGACGCCAGCAGGGCGATCTCAACTTTGTCCACTATGCGGTTCAGCACTGTTTGCACCATGCGGCCAAATCGCTCAACGAAGCTTACGCCAATTTCCCAGTGAAATACGTAGGCGGTGTACTGAAAGCATTGCTTTTCCCACTGGGCAATCATTTCAAAAAACCGAGTGATGATCTGTGCATCAGCCTAGCTGAAGCGATGATGACTCCGGGCGTACAGCGCGATCGCATGACAAGCCTCTGCTACATCGGCAAATCTGCAGATGATAGTGTTGGTTTGATGGAGCAGGCATTCTTAGCCATGTATGACATCAAACCGCTAGAGCGCAAACTGATGAAAGCGGTCAAAGAGGGCAAAGTGGCGCGCAAAGGCTTATTGCACGACCGCTTACAGCAAGCGTTTGAGGCCGATGTATTAAGCGAGCAAGAGATCGATAAGATCCTCGCGGCGGACAAACTGCGCTATAAAGCGATTCAAGTTGACCACTTCAGCTTCGATTTTTCCGAAACTTTGACGGATGCCCCCGTTAAAGCAAAGCTGACTAGCGCTGCATAATTCGCAGCGCATTGCCGAAAAAGCACCTAATTTAAGGTGCTTTTTCTATTTTAAACGGAGAAAAATCTATGAGAGTGCTCCAACCACTTGCATTTTCGCCGCATTTTTACAGAAATTAGATGCGAATTGTGGTCGAAACTTTTATCCTAGCAGCGTTTTTTAAAGGAAGTTGAATATGATCATCAAACCTAAAATTCGTGGATTTATCTGTACCACAACGCATCCAGTGGGTTGTGAAGCGAACGTAAAAGAACAAATTGCTTACACCAAGGCGCAAGGCCCGATCAAAAACGCACCAAAAAGCGTTCTTGTTGTTGGTTCGTCAAGTGGCTACGGTTTATCTTCTCGTATTGCAGCGGCATTCGGTGGCGGCGCAGCAACTATTGGTGTTTTCTTCGAAAAAGAAGGCACGGAGAAGAAACCAGGCACAGCAGGTTTTTACAATGCGGCCGCATTTGAGAAGCTAGCGCGTGAAGAAGGTTTGTACGCGAAAAGTCTCAATGGCGATGCTTTCTCCAATGAAGCGAAAGAGAAAGCCATCGAACTCATCAAAGCCGATCTGGGCCAAGTAGATATGGTGGTTTACTCTTTGGCATCGCCAGTCCGTAAGCTTCCAAGCACGGGTGAACTGATTCGTTCAGCGCTCAAGCCAATCGGTCAAACTTACACGTCTACGGCGGTTGATACCAACAAAGATGTGATCATCGAAGCGAGCGTAGAGCCGGCGACGGAGCAAGAAATCCAAGATACCATTACGGTTATGGGTGGCGAAGATTGGGAACTGTGGATCAATGCGTTGGCCGAAGCGGGCGTGTTGGCAGACGGTTGTAAAACGGTTGCTTACAGTTACATCGGTACCGAACTGACTTGGCCAATCTACTGGGATGGCGCACTAGGTAAAGCAAAGATGGACCTAGATCGCGCCGCCGCTGCACTGAACGATAAGCTAGCCGCAACTGGTGGTAGCGCGAATGTCGCAGTGTTGAAGTCAGTGGTTACTCAGGCGAGCTCTGCCATTCCAGTGATGCCTTTGTACATTGCGATGGTGTTTAAGAAAATGCGCCAAGAAGGTGTACACGAAGGGTGTATGGAGCAGATCTATCGCATGTTCAGCCAGCGTCTTTACAAAGAAGATGGCAGCGCGGCAGAAGTGGACGAGAAGAACCGTCTGCGTCTGGATGACTGGGAACTGCGTGACGACATTCAACAATACTGCCGTGATCTTTGGCCTCAAATCACCACTGAGAACCTGAAAGAACTGACAGACTATGTGCAGTACAAAGAAGAGTTCTTGAAGCTGTTTGGCTTTGGGATTGATGGGGTCGATTACGATGCAGAAGTGAATCCACAAGTCGCAACCGATTTTATCACTATCTAATCTGATACTAGACAACACATAGACAAGGCGCTCAGTTGAGCGCCTTTTGTTTACTTGTGATGGCTGATGCTAGCTAAGAATAATCAATATCGTACCCGCCAATGTCATCAAAATATTGGCGATAGCGTATGTGCCGGCATAACCAAGGGCAGGAATGGTTGACTTCGCATAGTCATTCACGATGTCCATGGCGGGTGCACAGGTACGAGCACCAATGATGGCGCCAAATAGTAACGCGCGGTTCATCTTAAGGATGTAAGCACCAACAAGGTAGGCAAAAACCACAGGCACGACACTGACCAAGAAAGCGATGCCGATGATTTTCGGTCCAACTAGGGTCAGATGGTCGAACATCTTACCACCTGCGCTAAGGCCGATCCCCACCATAAAAATCATCAACCCCAAGTCTTTGACCATGTTAAGCGCTCCTTGTGGTACGTAGCCAAAGGTAGGGTGGTTTGCGCGTAAAAAGCCCAGCGTGATCCCAGAGAGCAACAAGCCGACCGCATTGCCCAAACTGAAGGAGACTTGGCCAAACGTCATGGTGACTAAGCCGAACATAATGCCGAGAATGAAGAAACTGCAGAAAGCGAGCAGGTCGGCCATTTGACTGTGGATCGAGATAAAACCGATGCGCTCAGCCAGGCCATGAACACGGCTCTTTTCACCACTGACTTGCAATACGTCGCCTTTGGCTAGCACGATATCGAGATCCATTGGCATTTCGATCTGCGCGCGGACTACACGGTTAAGGAAACAGCCATATTCTGAAAGATTAAGATCGGAAAGACGCTTGCCCGCAATCGCATCGCTTTTTACCACGATCTCTTCTTCTACGATGCGCAAATCGAGCAGGTTTCGGTCGAAAACCTCTTTACCGTTGCGAAAACTCGGGTCAAGACGCGCGTGGCTATCGGGGAAACCAACTAAGGCAATTTCATCACCCTCTTGCAAAATCGCATCACCATCGGGATGGGCGAGTATACCGTTGCGGCGAATACGTTCGATGTAGCAGCCTGTTTGGCGGTAGATACCCAGTTCACGCAAGTTTTTACCATCCGTCCAGTCAATAAGTTCCGCGCCGACCCGATAGGCGCGGATGATGGGCAAATAGACTTTACGTCCCGAACCGCCCAAACCGCGCTCTTGCGCAATTTGTTGCGCTGAGTCAGATAAATTTTGCTTTTGTAACTTAGGCAGTAACTTGGCAAACATGATCATGCTGACCAAACCAACGAGATAGGCCATGGCGTAACCGACCGAAAGGTTTTCTAGCACCAATGAAAATTCCATATTTCTCGGAATGGACGCTAATCCCGAATTGAGTGCGTCCTGTGCCCCAACCAATACCGGTGTCGCAGTGAGCGCCCCCGCCATCATGCCGGCGGCCAAACCAAAATCCAGCCCCATGTAATGGCTGGCAAAGTAGGCAATAGCTAACGCCGTGACTAACACCACTAGGCTCAGTGTCAAATAGTGTTTGCCATCTCGAAAGAAAATACCGAAAAAGTTGGGTCCGGCTTCGATACCTACGCAATAGATAAACAGCATAAACCCGATGGTGAGCGCCTCGGCGTTAAACGAAAAACCGAGATGGCCCATGATAAGGGAAGTAATGAGAACACCAATTGAGTTGCCAAGCTGCATATTACCAAAGCGGATTTTGCCAAAAGAGAGGCCGATGGCCAACACCACAAAGATGAGCAGAACTGGATTTTGCTCAAGAAGAAGTACGACGTCTATATTCACGTTGTCGCTCTAAAAAGTTAGGTCAGGGAACAGGGTTAGAATAGGAATTGTAACCAAATATAGCTAAAAGATAAGAGAAATTTTTCAGTTTTGCCAAGAGTTGACTTGTATTGGCTGTTTTAATAAAAAACGCTATAAAAAAACCCGCTGCGCAGCGGGTTTAAAGAAAAATGAGCGGAGATTAGTCAAATAGACCTAAGTGCTCTTTTGCATAAGCTTCGAAGTCATCACAACCACCGATATGTTGCTGGTCGATGAAAATTTGTGGCACGGTTTCAACCGGCTTACCAACAGTTTTCTCTAGGTCTGCCTTTGAAATGCCCTCAGCTTGAATGTCTACATAACGATAGTTGAAATCGTCACGTTTGGCTTTCAGGGTTTCCGCATGCTCTTTTGCACGCACACAGTAAGGACAAGCCGGACGACCAAAGATAACTACGAACATATACTTTCTCCTTTATTTTGATAGCTGCAACTATGCCCGATCCGATGGCGGAAATAAAGTGGCAAATGCCTCTCGCTCTGATAGAGGAAACACATTGAACACTTGCTGGACAATTTGCGTAGCAGATGATGTGAGGCACAGCAAAAAGTCTCACAAAATACAAGGTTAATTGGGGCAGGTTGCACTTGATCAAACATTTTGTCGATAAATCAAGGCACAGTGAGCAACATTAACTTGCGCTGAGGATCAGTGATGACAGGAAGAGGATGTACGCTATGTTTCAGTTTATGACGGCCACGAGGATCATTTTTGGCGAGGGAGCCCTGCAAGCCTCATTGTCTGTGCTTAATCAGTTTGGTTACAGCGTACTGTTAGTGACAGGGCAAGATCTCTCTCGCGCTCAGCCAGTTATTGGTTACCTGAAGTCACAGAATATGCGCTACCAACATGTTGCCATCTCTGGTGAACCCTACATCGCGATGGTGGAAGAGACGGCCGTCCTTGGACGAAAATTCAAACCCGATATGGTGGTTGCCATTGGTGGTGGAAGTGTGATTGATATGGGCAAAGCGCTAGCGGCTATTATTCCCAATCAAGGCAATGTCTATGACTACGTTGAAGTGGTAGGGCGAAACGTCCCTCTCAAGACACATCCATTGCACTTCATCGCGATACCGACAACGGCGAGTACAGGCTCTGAGGTGACCCGCAACGCGGTATTAAAATCAGGTCAAGATAGGGTCAAGGTGAGCTTGCGCAGCCCAGACATGTTGGCGGACGTCGCGATTATTGATCCAACACTGACTTACGGAACCGATCCTTATACTTCGGGGCGTGGTGCAATGGATGCTTTCACTCACTTGATGGAAGCGTATGTGTGTGGAGAACCGAACCCCCTAACTGACATGATATGTGAAGAAGGGTTGCGGCGACTGGCGAATTCCATTTTACCCGCTTGTTTACAAGATGATCACAAAGCGCGCTCTGACGTTGCCTTTGCCGCTTTACTCGGCGGTATGGCGATCACCAATGCTAAACTGGGCGCAGCGCATGGTTTAGCTTCGGCATTAGGTGGCAAGTTAGATGCGCCGCACAGTGTAATTACAGGACGCTTGGCTCCTCATGTGATGCGGGAAAATATTATGGCCGCACGCACCGCGGGGCGCAGTGACTTGCTGTATCGCTACCGCTCTATCGCGCGCATCGTAACGGGAAGAACAGAGGCGGATGAAGAAGAGGGGATTGATTGGGTGGCGGAACTTTTAGATAAGCTGTCGGTGCCACAGCTTAGCCAGTTTGGCGTCTGTGCCACTTCTTTTACTCAGGTTGCGGAAGATGCCTTGAAGTCCGTTGCGATAAAAGGAAACCCGTTACCGTTGACCAAAGATCGCCTCATCTACATTCTTAATCAGGTGTGCAGTTGCCGCTGGGGTGAAGGACAAGATGCGCAGCCAATCAATGCCGCCGTGATAGAGGTGCTGGGAGGAAATCAGCGAAGCTTACCAAGTCGCGATAACGTGGAAAACTAAATAAAACGGAGCCTGAAGGCTCCGTTGAAAAGGGCTGTTTAGAAGTGGGACAGCTTGTCGTATCGGCTGTCTTTAAGCGCTTCTTTTACGCGCTTGAGGTTTTCGCGAAAGCCTGAGCCGCGACGTAGTGTGAAGCCTGTGGCTAAAACATCGATCACGGTCATTTGTACCACACGGCTTGCCATCGGCATATAGACGTCAGTATCTTCTGGAACGTCTAAAGAAATTGCCAGCGAGGCCGCTTTTTCCAAGGGGGAATCTTTTGCGGTGATAGCGATGACGGTTGCGCCATTTTCACGTGCAAGATTGGCAATCTCTACCAGACTTTTAGTGCGACCTGTGTGAGAGATCAGCACAAACACATCGTTATCGCTGCAGTTGATACAGCTCATACGTTGCATCACCACATCTTCAAAACAAGTAATGGGGATATTGAAACGAATGAACTTGTTTTGCGCGTCTTTAGCCACCGCAGAGGATGCGCCTAAGCCAAAGAAGGAGATACGCTTGGCTTGAGTGAGCAGGTCCACCGCGCGGTTGACTTGCATCGGGTCCAAACTGTTTTTGGCGACGTCAAGACACGCCATGGTGGATTCGAAAATCTTGTGCGTGTAGGCGTCTGGGCCGTCATCTTCCTCGACATTACGGTTAACATAAGGCGTTCCGTTCGCCAAGCTTTGCGCTAAATGGAGTTTAAAGTCGGGGAAACCTTTAGTATCCAATCTGCGACAGAAGCGGTTGACCGTTGGCTCACTGACGTCTGCCATTTTTGCCAGTGTTGCGATACTTGAGTGGATAGCCGTTTGCGGTGACGCCATAATCACTTCAGCGACTTTGCGTTCCGACTTGCTAAAGTTCTCAAGGTTTTTTTGAATTTTTTCTAATGTATTCATAGTGTTCACGAGGGTATAGAGAACAACTCGCCGACAATACCAGTCCAGATGATACTATTCTTGGGAAAAACGTATATTTAGGACGGCAACCTGCAATCAGCGCCATAGCGAGAGTATAAACCTAATAAGCGATACGACTAAAACAAATAGCCGTACTATTTAGTGAGAATTTGACAGGCCTCAAACAAAAGTTTGTTAAAACTACAAAACTGAATGTTGTCGCACGCTGTTTCGGCAAATTCTACGGTATATTGACTTTGGAATTACAGCAAAAGAGAAAGAAAATTTCATTTTGCTGTAACTCGTTAGGAGAAGCGTTCAGTGAGACTTGCTCAGTATCTGTTCGCTTAACCGTCCAATTTCTGCCATCAAATTGGGGGCTTGTTGCTGAACAATTTGCCGCTGTTGTTGCAAAACACAAGCAAGGATATCGTTGCTAGTTAAAGGGTTAGCGAGCACCACACGAAAGACGATCGTGTCCATTCGTGACCACTGAGCTGGGTTCAATCGGGTTCTCGACACGAAGGACTTACCCGTTTCGCGCTGGCGCTTTTGTACAAATTTGGTGAGTTCGTTGAGTAACTCGTTGAGCTCAACACGTTCTTCATCATTAGCCAGCGTCAAAGCCTGTTTCACTTTGGCAGGAATGTAGCGATAGGTTAGCAGGCAAAGCTCTGGCTCTGAGATCAGCTCAAAGTCTTCTTGCTGTTTAATCAACGTAGCAAAATATTTTGCTTTCTCAATGCTTTGGTTAATGAGCAGTTCATAGCCTGGACGGCTAATAATGTGCATGCTGGCGTAGACCAACATCGCCATACCAGAGCGCGACCCCTCGAGCGTATGGCTGCCAAGATCCTTCGACCCTTTGCGCAGGATGTACTGCGCGTGGTGCTCAATCGAACTCATCGCGTTGGGATCTTTAAAGAGAACCATGCCCGCGCCCATTGGCACATAAAGCTGTTTGTGGGCATCAATGGTAACAGAATCGGCAAGCTCTGCGCCATCAAGCAGATGACGATACTTGTTGGACATCAAAGTGGCGCCGCCCCAAGCGGCATCAACATGAAAATGGCAAGCATGGCGTTGGCACACTTCAGCGATTGCGCGCAGTGGATCGACGCTGCCCGTTTCTGTGGTGCCCGCGACGCCGATAACTGCGAACGGTTTAATGCGCTGCGATTTGAGCTCTTGAATTTTCTCTTCTAGCGCCTGTGGGCAGATGCGGTTGTTTTCATCGGTCTTGATAGCAATAAGGCCACTTTGGCCGATACCAAGCACATCGGCGGCTTTTTTCAGTGAATAGTGTCCACGCTCTGAAACCAGTACGGCTAAGCCTTCATATTCGTAGTGTTTCATCGCTTTGAATAAGCCTTCTTTTTCAACGCCTTGAAAAGCTCCCTCGGCACGTAGGGCATTATTTCTCGCTACCCACAAGGCGGTGATGTTGGCGATGGTACCGCCAGAGCAAAACGCCCCCAGTGAGTGCTCAGCGCTATGCATCCACTGCGAATAGAAAGCGTCGTCTTGTCCGTAGATCAAACGATGCAGCATACCGATCACTTGACGTTCTAAAGGAGTAAACGCTTTTGATGTTTCAATCTTCACTAAGTTTTGATTCAGAGCGATCATGATCTTCGATAATGGCATCAGGAAATAGGGCAATGCCGAAGTCATATGACCGATAAAGCTGGGTGAGGATGTATGAACAGAATGAGAAACCAGAGTGTCCAACAAATGTTCTGTATGGTCAGAGACAAATTCGGGCTGTTCCGGAATTCTAGCAGAAGAAAAGTCTTTCTCGATTTCACGTAAAGGCTTTTCTTCTGCCACGATATGTTCACCGAGGAATTTATTGAGGTTTTGTGAGAGCTTTGCTTCGATTTGCGTCAAAGTGGAATCTGGACCCTCTGGTATGGTAAAGATTTTTAACAGACTTTCGAAGCTGACGTCAGCGATTTTTTGTTCCATTGCCATATAAACAAATCGACTTAATTATACTAGTAGTTCGAGCGGGATAATCTAAACCAAAATGGCGGTAAAGTCCCGTTTTTATTCAACGATCACAGAGGCGTGTTTCTCATCTGCCACTGAATGGCTGGCAGAAAAGAAACACGCCCTAGGAATAAAATGGTTCTGTTTGTGATTTAGTTACACTTAACCTGACTTACACCGGAGATGGCATCATTGTAACGATTCAGCGCAGCTTCGATCTTTTTCGGATGGCTGAGGAGATCGGCAAACGCGGAGCGCAGCTGGTAATTCTTCTCATGGTTTGCCGCTTGGCGATCTTCAAAGGTTCGTTTAGCAATTTCACCCAATTCATCACTGCGACTCGCGAGCTGTTTAATGTCGCTTTGCTCCAGTTGCAACCAGTTTTCAATCGATTTGTCGGTCGCGACTCGGCTAGCATCGTGTTTGAGGTAGTAATGCACGGCTGCACGATTGAGCTCGAAATGGTGCTTACGCCCTTCAAGAAACCATCCACTCACATCTTGCAATTCTGGGTATTGTTGCGTGGTCAGTTGGGCAAGATCTGAGTACCAATTCAGAGAAGCATCGATGTAAGCGTCGTATTTTTGGGCTAAACATTGGCTGTCGGCAGCCAAGGCAACAGATGAAGTTGAAGCTAGCATAAGAGCGACAACGAAACGTTTCATAGTTCTTCCTTTTGACACATGTTTTAATTTTTAGCGCGTATTGTAACGAATGCGGGCGGGTCATCCTGAGATCTAGCTAGCAAGTGACACAAAGAATAACATTAATACGGGAACGAGTAGGCTGAGTATAAAACCGCTGACAATCGCAATCGGTACGCAGCGCACTCCACCTGTCGTCTGAATCACAGGAAGGGTGAAATCCATAGCTGTCGCGCCAGCATAACCGATCGAGGTACAAGGGTAGCTCCTAATTAATAGCGGGATAACCACTAGTGCCACCAGTTCTCGCAGCAGTTCGATCAAAAATGACGTTCCGCCAAAGACGGGACCAAAAGCGTCCCCCATGAGTATGCCTGCTAGCGAGTACCAACCAAACCCAGAAGCCATCGCTAAGGCTTGATAGATGGGTAAGCCTAAAAGGTGCCCGGCAAGTAGACCGCCAAGCATAGATGTGACGATAATGACCAGCGCGATCAACATACCATGTTTATTGAGCAGTATTTGTTTGAGCGTCAGGCCACTGTTACGCAGTTGAATGCCAATAAAAAACAGCAAGATAAACAATATCCACTCGCTAGCGGTGTCTACCCAATGCAACTCAAAAGGCAGCAACAAACCAACTAGGAGTCCTCCGCCGACCACAAGGATCAATTTGGCTGATTCTAATGCCATGGCGGAAAGTGGCAGCTTCTTATGTGTGTTGTCTGTGACAACGGGCAGTAGTCTGTCTATCAAGGGTAAGCCCGCCAAATTGCAGATGCCCAAGCAAAAGAAAAACGTGGCTGTATAGAGGAGAATCGTTTGTAAGTTACTGCTTAGGTTATCCAAAGCGGCTAGGCTAAGTCCCATGAGGGAAAGGATCACGTAAATAAGCTGAGAGGTAACCTTGTTAATTGTCACTAAGGTTGCTTCACGCGAAATGGAAATGAAATAGCCGAAAACAAGCGGAGCAAAAATAAATAGCATCCCTGACAACATGAGAACTCCTGATTCCTTCGATAGTTTTCCGATGTAGAGCGTTGGCCTAAGCTAGCGTTTTCATCGCAACGTAATTTGTCTGACAAACAGTGCCTGTGTTCGAAACCATTGAACAATGGCGATTAACAAAGAGTGTGCAGTATACGATTTGTCTGAGGACGAACGTTAATAAGTAGATCAGTGTTTGCAAACGCTCAACCTACATCGCTAGGTGAACGCTTGCATAGAATACAGAACAAACCCGTGATAAACCACCAGAAACTGGTGGCTTTTCACAGTCAGTTATTCATTTGTAGCTCGGAATTTATGGGCTTGAGCGAAGGGACGGTAATTTTATAAGCCGCTAGCGTTTAGCACGTCGTTAATCTTCGATTGGAACTCATTGTCGTTGAGGTTACTCAGCTCAAACAGCACTTCAGCACCCGTTAAATTGAACTCCACTTCATGCTCTTCAATGCGCTCATCTTGGCTGCGGAACATGAGTAAGTGGTTCGCGATTCGTGCAATATCGAGGTAGCTGACCTCAGGGCGAGTTTGAGAAAAAGACTGGTTGGATGCCACTTCGATAAAATCGCGGTCAAATCCCCAGTTTTCTAATACCAGTTTACTGGTCGCGGAGCATCGTGTCTGGAAGATTTGTAGTGCAATCTGGTGATCAAGATAATTACCTTTATCAAGATACAGGTGGTATTCATTAACTAGGCAAAAGAGACCAATATCTGCCAGCAAACCCACCAAGAGTGCTTTTTCCGCCTCAAGGTGAGCATATTTATCTGCACCAAGCTTCCTAAAAGTATTTACCACCAGAACCATGGTCGCGCCCAACTCGCGTGAAACCGCAGCGCTATTTACTAACACCGCATTACACTCTTTGTTAAGGTTAACCGAATGTTTAAGCTGTTCAATGGCTTGGGCGGTAACTATGTCTCTGACACGCAATATCCCCAAACGTGATACCGCTGTGGTCAAATCAGTACAGGTGATGTTACGTCGATTGAAAATGACCGAGTTTGCTACGCGTATGACAATAGCCGCTAAGCCAGGATCTTCGAGTAAGCAGTCCGCAACGTCGACAATACCAGTTGATTCCTGTGTACACAGTTGTTGAATTTTAAGGACAACATCAGGGATAGGCGGCAGAGCAATTTTGCCAGTGGAGAGTGATTGCTCTACAAGTTGAGCAAACTCTGACTCCAGTGCCTGCACCAGCATATCCTTATTGTTGGGCAGCCAAAAAAATGATAGATGTTCCATAGGTAATCTGAACACGTGAGCTTTAATACAGTGTACTCCTACCAGTGCAGAAAGCGCAATCAAATGCACCTAACGCTGCAGTTTGTTTGATGTTTTTTCGACCTTACAAAAACTTGACGTCAAAAAAATAGCATAGAACTTTTCTAAGATGTGAATTTAGTCACGCAGTTATGAGACGTGAAACTTTATTTGTGACACGAATCCCGACTTATTTTTTATCGTTAAGTATGATTTAGGGCATTGGCGCTTCGTTACTACAATCTAATTAAGCCAATTTATAAATTTTTATTCGCTAAAAATACAATGCTGCTATCTGGAGACATAACTAATCGGGGTTAATCTTTGAATTAGGAGTCAATGGATATGACAGAGCAAACTTTTTTTAACTATGTTAGTCAGTTTGGTGATTTCCAAAAACGTTCTATGTTTGGCGGTATCGGATTATTCGCTGATGATGCGATGTTCGCTTTGATTAGCAACGATTGCTGCTATCTTCGTGGCAGCAACGGCTTGGATGAACAACTGACAGAACTAGGGTGCGAAAAGTATCGTCATATAAAGAAACAGACGACTGCAACGGTGAACTACTACGACATTAGCGCGTTGTTAGAAACACAGTATGCGGATCTGGATAGTCTGGTCAAAAAGTCAATTGAGTGTTCCGTTCATCAGCGTAGCTTTCAAAAATCGTCCGCTAGCCGTCGGCTTAGAGATCTGCCGAATATGCAGCTGACATTGGAGCGCATGGTAAAGAAAGCGGGTATAGACGATGTTGAGACATTTATCGAACTCGGTGCTGTGGAAGTGTTTAATCGAGTACGGCAAGCGTACGGCAATGATGTTGATGTCAAACTGCTGTGGAAATTTGCCGGTGCGGTAGAGGGCATCCACTGGAAACTTTTGCAAGAGCCTCGTCGTCGCCAACTGCTTTCTGCTTGTCAGTAGTTCATCTAGCTTGAAATAAAAAACCGAGACATACGTCTCGGTTTTTTTATCTTCAACTTAGAACTTAGAACTTAAAACGAGCAGAGAACATCAACTGATCGTCATAGAAATCGTTGATGCGTGCTTCAAGACCAAGAGAGAAAAGCTCAGTAGAGTGGAAGCGTGCGTAAGCTGAACCAATCCAGTCATCGTTATCATCAATAGAAACGTAACCTACTTTACCGCCAACTTCCAGTTGTGGGCCAAGCCATTGGCGAACACCAAGATTCAGTTCCATCCCCATATCCGCACTGCTGGCATCTTCTGGTTCAACCACACGTAGCAGCATAGCGCCCGTCATGTCTGCCCAGTTATTGATTGGAGCATGGAAGCCAAAACCAGCCGCTGAATCAAAATCTCCTTCGAACTTTGAATCAACGCGCGCAATGAGGTGAGCGTTTGGATGAACAGATTTGCTGAAACCAGCACCGAAGGTCATTGGGCTAGCGCCAATGCGAGCTTCGAAATAGTCGTAGCTAAAATTGCTCATGGTTTCTGGACGATTAGAATCTTCCTTGGCCAAAACCTGACCAGATGCAATCAGCAGTGCTGCGGCTAGAATTGTTTTACGCATATTTCGGTAAACCTTTTAAAATGAATTGTTTCCTGACGGAACTCGAGCGAGTTTCACCAATAATCGATTCGCGACATCTTAATCAACTTGCATGCAAGTGACCAATAAAAAAATGCCATAGTTTTGTCGTGTAGCCAATATTTAAGCAAAAACAGTACCATTTTTAACAGCTGCCTTACATTCAGGCCGGGACGAACGAGCGAAAGAAGACAATTTATTCTCCGAAGCTGCTTCGTCTTTCCGCCATCGCGTTAAGAATCGCTTCGGCATCCAAGATAGAAACCCAATTAAGCAGATTATCGTCGTATTTAATGACAAATTGAGTTAACTGTTTCTTGATGGCGGCTCGAAGCTCTTCACCATACCAAGGTTTTGAAATGTAAAAATCTAAGCTGGCATGATTCACCGCTTCAACGGTATCTTCCAATCCTGCTTGACCGGTGAGAAGCACTTTTCTTGCTTTTCGGGTGTGCTCATCGTCGCTCAATTCGATCAAAAAACTGATGCCAGTTTGTTCGGGCATGATGTGGTCACACAGAATCAAAGCCAGAGCGATATCGTCATCTTGGTACTCTTCAATCACAGCGCGCGCTTCGGATACCGATTCAGCACCTTCGAGGACAAAATGATCTTCAAAAGGGGCAAGATCTTGCAGCACGCTATCCAACACTTCTCGTTCATCATCAACGCATAAGATCAGATATTTATTCATGGTGTGTTCCTTCTGCTTCGAGCGGTAACCAGATGGTCATGCAGGTGTATTGATCCACGACGGAGTCTACGTCTATCCATCCTCCGTGCGCGTGAATGATTTGTAAACAGATCGACAAACCAATGCCGAGTCCAAAATTGCCTTCTTTTTTTGTCGTGTAGTTCAGCTCAAAAATGGCCTCTTTTTGCTGGGCGGGAATGCCACTGCCATTATCTAAAAAGGCGACCGTGACATAATTTTTCCCGTCGCGTGTTTGCAGCGCGGTGGTGATGGTTAACTCACCTTGTTCTGGCATCGCATCCAACGCGTTAGAGATCATATTGGTCCAAACTTGTTGTAAAGCGATAGGTTGGCAGTAAATCGGTTCCAACTGGCAATAATCTGTGATGACTTTATGTCGTTTTAAGCGGTTTTCAAAGATCACTAAGGTATCTTCAATGCCTTCGTGAATGTCGACTTTATGCACTCGCTCATCGTCGGCGCGGGCGTAGCCTTTAAGGCTTTTCACCATATCGGCAATGCGCGCTGCGCAGACATCAATAGAACGTAGTGCGTTACCAATTTGGAAGTAGTTTTCTAATACCTCCACCTCTTTCACACCGGTTTCTGAGCGTTTTACTCGGCCTATCAACTCACTGTCTTGCTCTAGGCCAAGAGTGACAATTTTGCGCGCGAGATTACGGTTTGCTAAATTAAGCTGGTTGGCTTTTTCTCTTAGGGTTGCGGTGGAGAGCGGCTTACTCAGCTTGGCGTTATCGAGCACTTTGATCCCTTTCGATTGCAGTGCCTCGCAATGGCGGCTTTGTAGCACCAACTCTAGACTCTGAGTGAGGTTTTCGATGCCGCGCAAAATCGCAGCGATGGGGTTATTCAATTCGTGAGCCACCCCTGCAACAAGTTGACCCAACATCGCCATTTTCTCTTTTTCGATCAGTTGCTGATGGGCAGATTCCAATGACTCAAGCGTTTTTTGCAGTTGCAGTTTGGTGTTGATGCTGCGTTGCAAACGACGGTTGAAGTGACGCAGTAACAGATTAGTAAATAGGGGCAGCAGGTTGGAATCGGATTGCATCACTTGCGAGAACACACTGCGGTCCAGTTTGATCACTTCGGTTTTGCACAAGGTTAGTGCGGTTGAAAAGGATTTTTCTCCGGTCACGAAGGACATGCCGCCGACGAGATTTCCTTTGCCGTGGCGGACTACTTCCCGTTGCATGCCCATATCGTCACGTTTATAGAGCGCTACTTCGCCTGAAGTAATAAACCAGAGGAACTTGTTAGCTTCGCCTTCCATGGTCAGCAGATGCTCCGCCGAATAAGTGCGGCAGGCGCGAGTCTCGTCTTTTTCGCGGAAGAAGGCTTGCAGTGCGCCAATAAAACGTTCAGTGAGTTCAACGTCGGATAGGGTGTGGTAATCATGAATGAATCCGGCTTGATAGCTGCGCATCTGATTATCAATGTGCGCACGCAGCAAGCGATTTTGATCCAAAACGCTGCTGTAACTGAGTAACTCTTCTTTATCAAATTTCAGAATAAATTGCGTCAGCTCCTTTTGAACGGTGTTCTGCAAGACGTTGTCTGGGAGTGGTTTGGTCAGGCAATGGTCGAGCCTACCTTCGTTAACGGCGGTCAAAATCGCCCCGATATCGCTTGAACCACTGATCAAGATTTTGCGTGCGCTTTCGGTGCGTGGATTCTTATCGAGACCAATCAAGAAATCGACGCCATTGAGTTCGGCGTGGTGGCTGGCAATAACCAGCGCCATTTCCTGCTGGCTTTGTTCCAAATATTCAATGGCATGGTGTGCTTCTTCGAGCGAATCGGTGTTGAACACGTCAAACTTATGAGAAAACGTCGCCAATTCCTGACGAAACTGCTCAGTACTGATCGGATTGTTATCTAAACAGAGTATGGCGTAACGGTTCACCTTGACCTCGTCGATTGGCGCAAATCACACCACATTACGTTAACAGGAAGTGAACAAGGGGTTTGAGAGCTGAGTTTGAGTTTTATCAGCTATAAGCTGGTAAGTGGCAATAGCCTGATATATCTCAATGTTTTATCCCATACTCAGATAGGATAGACTGTGGCAAATTTCTCACTCAAAGTGACTTTATGAACACGTTAAAAAAATGGGCTGCTCTTGGTGGCGCGGTCTCTCTGGCGGTGTGCTGGCCTCTAGCGGTCGGTCAAATTGGCCAATCGATCATTGAAGATGGCATTGCCAAGCTCGACAGCCAATCGCTGAAAGCGGAAATTATCAGCTATGAGCGCGGTTACCTCTCATCCGTTGTCACCACTCGCTATACCATCATCGATCCAGTGATTGCGGAGCAATTTGAAGCTGACGGTTTACCGGTGGAGTTTGAGATGCGCTCTGACCTTACCCACGGTTTGACCTCGCTGGATGCGCAATCATTGCTACTGGGTATAGAAACGTTACCGTTGACGATTTCCTCCACGACTCAGCTTAATGGTAATACCGATTTTACTATCGCGATGGACAGCTGGAACGTGCAGAGCGAGGTGGAGGGCGTTTCAGTGTCTACCGCGCCGATGAGTGTCAGTGGCAGAGCAACGGTGCTTGGCGATCTCAATTTCGAGTTTGATGTGCCGTCGATTCAGGTGGATTTTGAATCGGGTGAAGAGTTGCATTTGTCTAATCTCAAAGGGACAGGGCAAGGAAAGCAACAAAGCGGCTACTGGCTGGGTAAACAAGATATTCAAGTGGGTGAGTTGCAGCTCAGTGATGTGGATGCACAACCGATATTTGGCTTATATCAAAGTCGCTATCTTGGCAACACTCAGCTAGATGCCAAGGGCGAGCGATTGGAAAGCCAGCTCAGCTTCAAAACCAACAAATTGCTGATGTCCGACGGTAATGAAGCGCAAAATCTGAATATTGATTTCTCATTGAAAAACCTTGATCGTCAGGCTTTTAATCAAGTGATGGCGATTTATCAAAATTCCCCAGTACTTACAGAAGAAGATCTTGGCAAAATCTTGCCGCACATCGACACCTTGTTTGACAAAGGCTTCGCCATCGCGATCGATAATCTCTCTATGACGTTGGGAGAGGGCAAGTTTGAAAATCAATGGCATCTGCAGATTCCTCAAGGAACAGATAAAATCACTCAGGATCCGATGAAAATCATCACGGCAATGCAAGGGGATGTGCACACCTATTTCTCCAATGAACTTGTCACGCAATACCCATTCATCCAAGAGGGTGTCGATGAATTATTGGTGATGGAGCTTCTTGAACAAATTGAAGGTGGTTACCAATTAAAGGCCGATATTAAAGAGGGCAAATTGGTGTTTGAAAATGGCCAGGCGTTCCCGCTGTTCTCTTTGTTGATGCCCGCGATGATGCAGTAATTGCCAATTAATCCGCTTTAAAGAAAAAAAGAGGTCGTAAGACCTCTTTTGTTGTTTTTCGTCAAAGAAAAACATGCTATTACTTGAGCAGTTTTTTATATCATCGAGCAGGAGCAAAGAGCGTCATGGAACAAAATACGGATATCGTATTTAACTTTAGTGCTGGTCCCGCAGCACTACCAAAACCGGTTATGCAGCAAGCGCAGCAAGAACTACTTGACTGGCAAGGGCTAGGCACGTCGGTGATGGAAATCAGCCATCGCAGTAAAGAATTTGTCGCGGTGGCGGAACAGTCCGAGCGAGATCTTCGCGATTTGCTCAACATCCCAGATAACTACAAAGTGCTTTTCTGTCAGGGTGGCGCGCGAGCACAATTTGCAGCGGTGCCACTCAATTTGCTGGGTGACGCGCAAACCGCCACTTATATCGACGCTGGCTACTGGGCGCAGAGTGCCGTAGAAGAAGCGAAGAAATATTGTGAGCCGGATGTGTTCGATGCCAAAACCAGCATTGATGGCAAAGTCGCGGTATTGCCTGCTTTGCAGTGGAAAATTCATCCAGACGCTGCTTATGTGCATTTTTGCCCGAATGAAACCATCGATGGCATTGAAATCAATGATCTGCCTGTTACCGATAAACCGATTGTGGCGGACATGTCTTCCACCATTTTGTCTCGTGAAATCGATGTTTCCCAATATGGGGTGATTTACGCTGGTGCGCAGAAAAATATCGGCCCATCTGGTATCGCGATTGCCATCGTCCGTGATGATCTACTTGGTTTGGCGAAACAGGTATTGCCAAGTGTTTTGGATTACAAAACGCTGGCAGAGCAGGATTCGATGTTCAATACACCGCCGACCTTTGCATGGTACTTATCTGGTTTAGTGTTTAAGTGGCTTAAAGCGCAGGGTGGCGTGAAAGCGATTGAGCAGATCAACCGTGAGAAAGCGGCACTGCTGTATAACTACATCGATCAATCGGATTTCTACATCAACAACATTCATCCGCAAAACCGCTCGTTGATGAACGTGCCGTTCCAGATGGTGAAGCCAGAGCTAGACGCCTTGTTCCTCAAGCAAGCCGATGCCGTTGGCCTTAAATCGCTTAAAGGTCACCGTGTTGCGGGTGGTATGCGCGCTTCCATTTACAACGCCATGCCACTTGAAGGCGTGCAAGCGCTGGTGGATTTTATGCGCAAATTCGAACAAGAAAACGCTTAACCGGTTTCTCTATTGCTTGATTTTGAAAGAAAAAGCGCCGAAAGGCGCTTTTTTATGCTCGGTATTTAAAACACGACGCGTGGTTTAAAAACGGCGTAGACGCTATTTCTCGCCGAGGAACCCGCCTGTTTGGTGCGCCCAGAGCTGGGCATAAATGCCTTGTTTGGCGAGTAGCTCGTGATGAGCATTCATCGCCTGCGCTGAGAGAAAACTGCGGATAAAAATAACCCGGGCTTGCCCGGGTTATTTGTTGACCTTTAAAGAGATTGCGCCAGTTGATAGTAGCGGCCTTGCTTGGCCAGTAACTCACGATGGCTACCGTGTTCTACCACTTCGCCCTGTTCAATCAAACAGATGCTGTCCATCTGGTCTAAGTTGACTAAACGGTGCGTAATGAAAACGACGGTTTTGCCAGCAAAATGGCTGGCGAACAACTGCATGATCTGCTGCTCGGTTTGCTTATCCAAGCCTTCCGTTGGTTCGTCGAGCAGTAAGATCGGCGCATCGTGCAGCAAGGCGCGAGCGATGCCAATACGGCGCTTCTCACCACCGGAAAGCTGGCGACCACCGTCTCCGAGCCACGCATTTAAGCCGTCGTGCTCGAGTAGGTTGTCAAGTCCCACTTTATTTAGTACTTGGCTGATGGTCTCGTCACTGGCATCCGGAGAGGCCATCAAGAGGTTATCACGCAAGCTACCATTTAAAATGTCAACCCGCTGACTCACCACGCTCAAGGCTTGACGAAGCTGGCTTTCATTCCATTGCATTAACGGCTGACCAGCGATTTCAATCGAACCGCTCTGCACATCCCAATAGCGATTGAGAAGCTGAAGAAGCGTCGATTTGCCCGAGCCCGTTTGCCCAACAATCGCAATTCTTGAACCCGCAGGGATAGACAGATTGACGTTTTGCAGCGCCAGTTTTTCGCTGTCTGGGTAGTGGAATGAGACATTGTTGTAGGCAATCGAGAATTCGCCGCTGTGCGCCACCGGTTCGGCAGGGAAGCGTACTTCCGGTTCTGACAAGATCACTTCGTTGAGCCTGCGCGCGGATGAAAGCGTCTGGCCAAGGTGTTGGAATGCGCCCGCAATCGGCATCAGCAGTTCAACGCTCGCCATCGTGGCAAAGGCGACTAAAGCGATCATCGGATCAGGTGGATTGCCACCAACTCCATCGGCGGCTAACCAAAGCATCAGTACTAATGTCCAGCCGTTGGCCAGCATCAAAAGCGCTTGAGCCAACCCAGAAAAATGGGCATTGAAGTACTGATTACGCATCAAGCGTTGCTGTGCATCACCAATGGCGTCGTGATAACGCGTTTCTGCGCCAAACAGTGTTAGCTCGCTGTAACCTTGTAACCAGTCAAGCGCGGCGATACGCAATTGCGCGCGATGTTGGGTAAGTTCTGCGCCGTTGCGTTTGCCCAGCTTGTAAAACAGCACTGGCCAGCAGAGCAGTAGCGCCAGCAAAATGGCCCCTAGTGTGAGGCCGAGTGTCATATCAAACCAGCACAGCACCGCAGTGAGGCCAGCAATGCCCAGTGTACCGACCACCATAGGGCTGATAAGGCGCAGATAGACGTGATCCATCGCATCGATATCGGCCACCAAGCGGTTGAGCAGATCGGCGTCACGCAGGTTAGATACGCGGCCGGGGATAAGCGGTGCTAGCTTGGAGAAAAAGAAAATTCTCAAGTCAGTCAAAAGCTTAAAGGTAGCATTGTGGCTAACAACGCGCTCGCCCCAACGCCCAGCAGTGCGACCCATGGCAAAGCCGCGTACAAACGCACCGGGCAACATGTAGTTGAATGTTTCCCGTGCGATGGTCAGCCCGGCAATGCCTGCGGCGGATAAAAACCAACCAGAAAGCGTTAACAGGCCGATGGAGGCGCACAGGGTCAAAAAGGCCAGAAACATCCCGAGCGAGAGGCCGAACCAATGTTTTTTATACAGTTTTAGGTAGGGAACTAAATCACGCATCAAGATTCCCCTTGTTGGTTTGATGAAGTGCTTGATTGGCGTTAAGCATCCGTTGGAATAAGCCCGCTTGCTCTGCGAGCTCATGATAACCGCCGGACTGAACCAGTTGGCCGTTTTGCATCACCAGGATCTGCTCGACGTGCTGTAAGGGTGTCAATTGGTGCGTCACCATCAAGGTGGTTTTCCCTTGAATTTGACTGGCAAGGCCTTGCATCACTAGCCGTTCACTGCGTGCATCTAAGCTGGCTGTTGGTTCGTCTAAAAGCCAGAAACCACCGTTTTGCACCATCGCTCGAGCCAGTGCCAACCGCTGAGCTTGTCCAACAGAAAGACCACCGGAACGGTCGGTGATGAGGTAATCCAATCCGTGCTGGTCAACAAACTCAGCTGAGAACGATTGTTCCAGTGCGGTGCGCAGTTGGGTTTCGCTTACTTGCTCTTTGCCGAGCGTGATGTTGTCGCGAATCGAGCCGTGCAGTAGCAGCGGATTTTGTCCAACCCAACTGATCTGTTTGCGCCACTTGGCTAAATCGAGCTCGCTGCGCTCAATACTGTTGATGGTCAGTGAGCCTTGATACGGTAAAAAGCCCAGAATCGCATTGATTAAGCTGGTTTTGCCAGCGCCACTTGGGCCTACTAGCGCTGTCGTTTGGTTGGCGTTGATGGCAAAGCTGATTGGGCCAACTAAGTGCTCTCCTTGTGGTGAAAACACCTCTAGATCGCGAGCGACGATCTCAATCGCTTGGCAATGGTCAAAGCTTTTGTCCCCAGAGCGCACACTGCTCGCTTCGGTTTCGAGAAAGTCAACGATGCTCTCAGCCGCGCCAACTGCTTGCTGTTTGGCGTGATAGAAGGTACCGAGATCGCGCAGTGGTTGATAGAACTCAGGAGCGAGAATAAGGATAAACAACCCGGAGAACAGTGTGACTCCAGCGCCGTAATCACCAAAGTTGAGTTCGCCAATAAAGGCAAAACCAAAGTAGACCGCAGTCAAAGCGATAGAGATGGAGGTGAAAAACTCCAGCACTGCCGAAGAGAGAAATGCGATACGCAGCACGTCCATGGTGCGGCTGCGAAACACTTCCGACGCGCCGCGCATGATTTCCGTTTCCGCTTGGGTACGGTCAAAAAGGCGGATCGTGGTCATTGCTTGCAAACGATCATAAAAATGACCCGAGAGACGTTGCAGCGCTTTGAAGTTTTTGCGACTGGCGTCGGCGGCTTTCATCCCCACCATGGCCATAAAGAGCGGCACCAATGGCGCGGTGATCAAAAAGATCAACCCTGCGGCCCAGTTGACCGGAAACACCACCGCCAAAATGACGAAAGGCACCAGCACCGCCAGTGACATTTGCGGCAAATAGCGGGCGAAGAAATCCTGCATGTTGTCGACTTGCTCAAGCACTAAGGTCGCCCACGCGCCAGCAGGTTTACCCTTGATGTATGCGGGGCCAAGCTCGCGCAGTTTGTCGAGGATCAGTTGGCGAATGTAAACGCGGATCTGTTCACCACAACGGTAACCCGCGATCTCGCGTCCCCACGAGCAGAGAGCTCGCAGTGCGATGAGTGCCACTAGGCCGAGAAATTGCGGCAGCAGTTGCGACTTATCGACTTGCTCTATGATGAGCTGATGAAGAATGGTGGCGAGCAAAGCGGCTTGGGCCAACAAAAACACGCTCGACAATACGCCTAGGCCAACAGCAATCATCAACCAGCGCTTGGCCAGTTTACTCTGCTGCTTGAGCCATTTGTTCAAGCTGCGTTGTTTCTTTTTATCCATTGTGAAGGCTTAATGAGAATTGTTTTATTTCGAGGGAGCTAAGTATACAAAAGAAAGCCCGGCAGGAACACTGCCGGGCCTTAAGGTTATGACACAAATGTGAAAAGTTATTTATCGTTCAGTGAATCAAGGTAGCGCTCTGCATCCAGCGCTGCCATACATCCAGTGCCTGCAGAGGTGATGGCTTGACGATAGTTGTGATCCATCACGTCGCCAGCGGCAAACACACCTTCGATGCTGGTTTGGGTCGCGTTACCTTCCAAACCTGATTTCACCACGATGTAACCATCTTTCATCTCAAGCTGATCTTGGAAAATCTGCGTGTTTGGCTGGTGGCCAATCGCGATAAACGTGCCCATGACGTCAACTTCTTCGAACTCGCCAGAGTGAACGTTTTTGATGCGCACGCCTGTCACACCCATCTCATCGCCGAGCACTTCATCCAGCACGCGGTCAGTATGCAGCACGATATTGCCATTTTGCACTTTGTCCATCAGACGATTGATGAGGATTTTCTCTGCGCGGAAGGAATCACGACGGTGAATAAGGTGCACTTCAGCAGCGATGTTTGACAGATAAAGCGCTTCTTCAACTGCGGTATTGCCGCCGCCCACCACCGCAACTTTTTGATTGCGGTAGAAGAAACCATCACAGGTGGCACAAGCCGAAACACCGCGACCTTTAAAGGCTTCTTCAGAGTCTAAACCTAGGTATTTGGCTGATGCGCCGGTTGAGATGATCAGTGCATCACAAGTGTACTCGCCAGAGTCGCCTTTAAGACGGAATGGACGAGAAGTTAGTTCAACTTGGTTAATGTGATCAAAGATGATTTCAGTTTCAAAGCGTTCTGCATGCTCTTTCATGCGATCCATCAGAGCAGGGCCAGTGAGTCCTTCCGCATCGCCCGGCCAGTTTTCCACTTCAGTGGTGGTAGTGAGCTGACCACCTTGTTGCATCCCAGTAATCAGCACTGGGTTTAAGTTGGCTCGAGCTGCGTAAACCGCGGCGGTGTACCCCGCAGGACCAGACCCAAGAATTAATAATTTACAGTGTTTTACGTCGCTCATTTCGACTCCCTATCGGGCAGATAAATTTGCCTGATTGTATGGAAAATATTGGCCTAATAAAAGATGCAAGCCACACACTGTAACGAATTTCTGGTTATAGGTTATAGCTAAGTTTGTGCTTTGGTGCGGGCGTTCCATATTTTTGATGAGCTAACGTAGCTAAAGATCATTTGATGGGGGAAATGAACTTAACATTATGAAAATATTAGCTTTAGTTTCAATGTTAGTGAACTTCACTGCTTTTGGAATCGGCTAAGTGCTCAGTTTGGGCTATTGAACTGGTAATTTAAATTAATATGGTATTATATGTCGAATATATAAATATATTGAAATAAGTTGTGGTTAAACGTTGCTTTGACGATATTTACTCGTATCCTATATGTGAATTTATTGTTAACAAATATAACAACAAATGTATCTATCAAAGGAGTGAATGATGCTACATTCGCACGAGAACACTTTACATTTAACCCAACTGAGCCGCCAAGCGATCGAACAACTCTCTCCCTCGTTCGCGACCTTGCCGCATACGGAACATGCCGATGGAAAGTACCGTCTGCGTCGCTATTCTGTCGTGCAGATGAAGCAAGGAAAGTTGATCGATTTGCAGAAGAGTAACTTTGTGCAGAGTTCGGATATCAATCGTTTTCAAGGCGATGTGACCCGGCAGTTCGAGCCGATCGAGTCGCACACGTTACACAGTGAAGGTTTTTGCGAAATGTGTCAGCTCTTTGCCCATAAAAATAATCTGCGCGATGGGCAGGAAATTGAAATCCATCAGATCCGTATCACCGCCATTTACGACCAAACCGAAGTGGCGCCAGAAGGGGTGCACCAAGACGGTTTTGATCACATCGCTATTGTCGGCATCGGCCGCAATAACATCGAAGGCGGTGATATTCTGCTGTATAGCGACTTCCACGCCGAGCCTTTCTTTAGAAAAGTGCTAGAAAATGGCGAAGTGGCTATGCTGGCAGACAGCAAGTTGTGGCACAACGCCAAACCGATTCGTGCTCTGGAAAACGCGCATGAAGGGTATATGGACGTGTTTGTGTTGACTGCCAAAGGGGCTGCACATGAACTTCAATCTTGAGCAAGTTCGCGGACAGTTTTCCGCGCTGCATCAGTACCACAATGATAAACCGGTGACCTTCTTTGATGGTCCGGGCGGCTCTCAAGTGCCGCAATCGGTGCTGGATGCGATGATTGGTTATCTGGGTCATTACAACTCCAACTTAGGCGGGCACTATTTTTCTAGCCAGATCACGGTGGATGTGATGGCGCAGGCGCGCCAATCCGCGCAAGCATTGCTCAATGCCCCCAGTGCCGACAACATTGTGTTTGGCGCGAACATGACTTCGCTGACTTTCCAATTGAGCCGTGCCATCAGCCGTGATTGGCAGGCGGGCGACGAAGTGATTGTCACCGCCTTGGATCACTACTCCAACGTATCGAGCTGGCAGCAAGCGGCGCAAGACAAAGGGGCCATTGTGCATCAAGTGCGAGTCAACGAGTCAGACTGCACGCTCGACATGGCGCATCTTGAGCAATTGCTCAATGAGAAAACGCGTTTGGTGGCAGTTACTTATGCCTCAAATACTACGGGTTCGATTGTGGATGTCGAGCGGGTGGTTGAGTTAGCACATTCGGTGGGCGCGCAGGTTTACGTGGATGCGGTGCATTATCTGCCACACCACTTGGTCGATGTGCAGGCACTTGGCTGTGATTTCCTTGCTTGCTCGGCTTATAAATTCTTTGGCCCGCACGTTGGCATCGCGTTTGTTGCAGAGCCTTGGCTGCAATCACTACAACCTTACAAAGTGGAACCTGCCACCAATGTTGGCCCAGGCCGTTTTGAAACGGGCACCCAGAGTTTTGAAGGCTTGGCGGGTGTGACGGCGTCGGTGGAGTATCTGGCGCAGTTTGGCGAGGCGCATCTGCCGTTGCGCCAGCGTTTAGTGCAGAGCTACGCGCAATACAATCTGCATGAAGAGCGCCTCAGCCAGCACTTTTTACAGCGTTTAAGTGCGTTAGATGGCGCGACCTTATACGGCATCAACGACAGTGCAAGCGACAAACGTACTCCGACGTTTGCAGTGCGTTTTGCGCAATATCCACCGGGTTTTATCGCCAAGACCTTGGGGGAGCACAACATTTGTGTGTGGAATGGCCACTTCTACGCCTTAGGTTTGGTTCGTCAGCTTGGTTTAGAAGAGAGCGGTGGCGTGATCCGCATTGGTTGTATGCACTACAACACCGTTGAAGAGATCGATCTGCTGTTTAACGTGTTGGAAAGTATTCTCGATCAGTAGTCGCTCTAGGGTCTGTTGACCTTTTGCGGTTAAATTTTGTTCGAGATAAAAGCGTTTTAATCGCGGCGAGAGGTTTGTAGCCTAGTCATTCTAAGCAAAACACCTCTCAACAAAGAGTAAAACGCTTTTTGCGGGGGCGCCTAGCTCGAACCCTTCGGGCAGCGTTTGTGGCTCCTTTTTGCTGCGTTATCGGCTTATCATGTAGGCCCCTACAATTCAAAGCCTCTGCCTTGCACAAAGAACCCACAAACTGCTGCAAAAATCATCTCAAAAGGTCAACAGACCCTAGTTACATGAGAACTCAGAGCCCGCTAAGTGCGGGCTCTTTCTATCATTGAGGCGAATATAGTTTAGGCGATCTCTAGCCTTCGAATTCCACTTCGTAAGATGTGAACTTGCGAATATTGATAACGACAGTATCTAAAATCAGGTATTGCCCTTTAATTCCCTGCAAAATGCCGCTCACTTGTGGCTCTTTATCAAAGTTGTGCGATGTGATCTTGGTTGGGTAGTGCTCAACCGGATACGCCAGAGAGGTCAAGCTGTCATGCACGACTTCAACGCTCTCTTCACCAAACTCGGCTTTTACCTGAGCGATTTTCTCTTCCAGCAACGGCAACAATACGTTGGCTTGCTCGGCGAGATCGAGTGGTTGGCCATCACCTTTAAGAAGGGCACGCCAGTTGGTTTTATCGGCGATGTGCTTCGCCAGTTCCACTTCAAGCAAACCGGAAATATGACGAGTTTTTACCTTCAATATTGGCAAGCCTTGCGTCGCCCCTTGGTCAATCCAGCGGGTCGGAATTTGCGTATGACGTGTGATGCCCACTTTGAGGCTGGAGGTGTTAGAAAGATAAACGAAATGATCCACCATGCAGTGACTCTGTGCCCACTCAGGCTCGCGACAAGTGCCCGCCGCGTAATGGCAGGTTTCTGGCTTCATAATGCACATATCGCAACTGGCCAGTTTGCTCATACAGACATAGCAGTGGCCTTGTGCGTAGCTTTTCTTGGTTTTTTTGCCGCATGAACTACAAAAAATATTGCCGGTATAAGTGAGGCGAATAGGTTGGCCAATCAGGCGGTTGAGTTCAATTTCTTCCTCTCCGACCGGGAGGCGGTAGGACACAACGCCGTCGAGGGTCGCACGCAGTTTATCCAGCGTGCCGGTGATTTGCTTTGACATGACATTACTCATTGTTTTGCTTTTTTTGCAGTATATCAGGGCTGATAGCGATTGTGGGCAGCTTTTGCCGTATTCGGTTTGCAAACGCCTTGTTCTTGACCGATTGCGAGGACGGATAGTGCCAGCAGGCTATGTGATTGCATGCTTATTTTGTGACGTGAACTATGTCGCAATTATGCGCTTTTAAACAGACTTGACTATTTCTGAACTAATATCACATTAGTGATTAAGATAAGATGTAACTAAATTAAGAATAACAATAAAAAGCTAAAAAAAGTTTTGCATTTTAAGTTTCGATTTTTCCGATTTTTTGGAGCAGTGTGGAGAGCAATGATGAAATCGATCCCTAAACTGGTGCTTGTCTTGGCAATAGGTACCATAGCGCTGTTTTTGCTCTATCGGGCGCTAGGCGATACACGCGTACTCCTCGTCACACCGGATCAATTCACTTTTTATTCCAATGATGATCGCCTCGATGGGGGAGTCAGCCAGTCGGAAATGCACACCCACAACCAAGCCCTCGATCTGCAATGTCAACTCAAACTGGAAAACTACCCGTGGCCTTATTGTGGTATTTCCATTCACACCGATACGGTGACAAAAACACAAGGGCTTGATCTTTCAAACTATCATACAGTCAGACTACGGCTTCGCTATGATGCACCGGAGAGTAGCGAGCCTCGACTGCGCTTCTATTTGCGCAACTTCAATCTGGTCTATTCGACGGCAGAGCAAGAGTACAGCTATAAATACAACGGCGTGGAGTTTAGTGTCGTGCAAGGCGCGCAGACGATTGAAATTCCTCTGGCTAACTTGCAAGTGATGAGCTGGTGGCTGTCAGACAACAAAATTCCGATTGTCGAATCGGGGCCGGAGTTCACCAACATTGTGCGCATCGACTTAGCGACGGGTTCGGGGGCACGCTTGGGTCATCACCATCTGCAAGTCGAAAGTATCGAGTTTGAAGGCGCTTATCTTGCGAAAGAGACGCTGCTTACCACGTTGCTTTTTTCTTGGGTGTTGCTCGGCTTGGCCTTTTCACTCAATGAACTGCGTAAAAGCAAACGAGCCTTTCGTGAGGTGCGTGCACGTCAATTGCACTTGAAAAAGCTCAACGCCGATTTACGCGCGCAAAATTATGAGTTTGCCGAGCTGGCGCACCGCGACGCTTTGACCGGAGCGATGAACCGTCATGCAGTGCGTGATTGGCTCAATCAAACCGCTCGACAAGTGCGTTGGGGGCAAGAGTCTTTGTCGCTGCTTTATCTCGATCTTGATAAATTCAAACACATCAATGACCGCTATGGACATCAGATGGGGGATGACATTCTCCGTGAGTTTGTCATGGTGGTCGCCAGTTTGCTCGAAGGCGATGAACGGTTAGTCCGCTGGGGCGGCGAAGAATTTGTCGTGTTTTGTCCGGGTATCCATTTGCATCAAGCGAGTGAAAAGGCGGAGCGCTTGCGTCGTCATATTGCACAGCATATTTGGTTACATGGTGGGCTGCTGACGTGCAGTATTGGTGTGGCGGAAATGGGCGCAGAGCGGATAACCGAGGTGTTGGCACGAGCGGATGAAGCGCTTTATCAGGCCAAGCACCGCGGGCGTAATCGGGTAGAAGTGAACTACGGCAATACCGCCGCCTCTGCATAAACGCTGCGTTGAAAACAAATTAAAAAAGGTGGCACTTGGCCACCTAACAGGGGCTGCAGATTGCCCCGGGGAAGGGGCAAGCTTTTGCAAAGCATCATCCTAGACGGATTTGCGCATCTGCAAAGTGAAACTGATTACCAAAATATCGCGGCGAAGAGAGTGAGTGCGGCAATACAGGCGATGTTGAGCACCATACCAATACGCATCATTTCACTTTGCTTAATGTGCCCGGTGGCAAACACAATTGCATTGGGTGGCGTCGCCACGGGCAGCATGAATGCACAGGAAGCCGAAATCGCAATCAGCGCGGAAAGAATCACTGGTGAAATGCCCAGCGCTTCTGCAATGGTGGCAAACACAGGAACAAGCAGCGCCGCACTAGCGGTGTTACTGGCAAACTCGGTTAAGAACACCACGAAAGTCACCACTGCCAAGATACTCAGCAACATCCCCGCTTGGTCAAGGAAAGCACTGAGGCCTTGAGCGAGGAAGACGCTGGTGCCGGTTGCTTTCAGTACATTACTCAAGCAGATACCGCCGCCAAATAGGATCAGAACGCCCCAATCGGTGGTTTTTTCGATGTCTTTCCATTCAACCGCACGAGAAACGCCCAGCGCTAAGATGGCGCCGATGGCAACTAGCGTATCAAAGCTCTTAAAGCCGCCCAGCATACTGTTGATCGGTTTAGAGAAGATCCACAGAGTCACCGTGACTAAGAAGATGGCCAGTGTGATGAGCTTGCCGTTGGTCCACTCAACCGGTTGGTGGTCAAGTTCAAACGAATGCTTGAGGTTCGGCTTGGTCATGCTGTAGAGAACGATTAGCGCGATTGGCAATAGCAAGAAGGTGATCGGCATACCGAGCTTCATCCAGCCTGTGAAATCGAGGCCAACTTCTGCTGCCGCGATGGCATTAGGTGGGCTACCGACGATGGTGGCGATCCCGCCAATCGACGCGCAGTAAGCAATACCAAGCAGCACAAACAGGTAGGTGTTATGGTTTTTTTCGCGGTCAAGTTTGCTCATCACGCCCAAAACCAGTGGCAACATCATTGCGGTGGTGGCGGTGTTCGAAATCCACATCGACAAACCGGCGCTGACACCAAACAGCATGAATACCGCTGTTGACATTTTGCCGCCTGCAATCAGCAACACTTTATCCGCAATTGCTTGATCAAGTTTTTGCTTGTGCAGTGCCGCTGCGAGAGCGAAACCGCCTAGAAATAAGAAAATGATCGAGTTAGAAAAGTTGTTTAGCGCAGCTTGCGTGTCGAAAATGCCGGAGAAAATCGCCAGCAGCGGCACTAACAAAGCGGTGATACTGACGTGGATTGCTTCAGTCAGCCACAATACTGCGACGAAAGTGAGAATGCTTAAACCGATCACCACTTTTGGGTCAAACGGTAGCGTCTCCAGCAGAGTGATAAACAACAAAATATTGGCGATAAATATCATGCTGTTTCTGGTGAAAAACCAGTTTCTTAGAGTAACGACGAGTGCAGTCATTGAGTGCTCCTTTTGCTCTGCCTCTGTAGCGTGTTGTTGTTTTGTCAACCGACCTAGAGCTCAGCACTGTGCTGGGCATGGCAAGGACGGTTGTTGCAGAGGCGAATATCTGACTTGTGTTACTTGGATGTTACGAGAGTTGTGCAATCTATGTTGGTGGCTTTTAACTTAATAGCAACAAAGTGTGAGGTGCTGGAATGAAAAGGAGTAGATTCCTACCCATTGGCTGATGGGATGGAGTCAGACATGGGTGCATCCCCTTCGTCCGTTCTGCGCAGAATTGGTTGTTGAGGCCCGAGAAAACGAGGTTGAGTATCAATAATGTAGAGGTCTAATAACGCTTTGCTGCGCGCAAAAATCTCTCGAATGCGTACTGACCACGTTTGCGATGGATTGTCCGGCCCGGCAACCGCTAGGCACTGCGCGTTAATGTAGTATGCATTCGCGATAAGAAGTGCGCGCTCACAGTGAAAACGTTGCGTGATGATGAGAAAGTTTTCGGTAACAAAAATCTTTTTTGCCCGCACAATCGAGTCGAGCGTGCGAAAACCGGCATAGTCGAGATGAATGGCGGTTTCAGGCACACCTGCTTTGAGCAAATCACGCTTCATTGTCCAAGGTTCGTTGTAGGAACGATGGGCGTTGTCACCGCTCAGCAAAAAGTGTTGCACCTTGTCTAAGCGATAGAGCTCAATTGCGGCTTCAATTCGGTGGGTGTAATAGCTGTTGAGTGTCTTGCCGATGTATTTGCTGGTTCCGAGTACCACTGCGACATCGAATGGCCGTACTTGGTCGTAAGAGGTGATGATGCGTTCACTCGCTTGATAGCTGACCCAGCGGTCAACCGCGATAACCGCCGCGGCAAAAAGGATCAGCAACACAAACACCAGCAGCGCCAGTTTTTTCCAGCGACGTTTTGCGTGTGTTTGGCAAAGCGGATGATCCAATGCTCTTCACTCCAAGTTATTGAGAACTCACATCATAACGGAAAGTAAAGCAGACAATGAAGCTCTATTCTCGTAAAAATCGACAAATTGGTGAAGAAAAAGCCCTCGCATGCGAGGGCTGAAAGGGAGAGGCTTAGAACGCGGTACGTTTGTAACGGCGATAGACCGGTTGCCAGAAATGCTGTTCAATGGCCACTTGCAGCGCATCGTCGGCGATCTCCAACGCGACGCCTTGTTCAATGGCTTTCTTCGCTACCGCATAGGCGATGCGTTTAGATACCATATGGATCTCTTCCAGTGGTGGCAGCAGAGCGCCACGACCATGAATCGCCAACGGCGAACAGGTCGCCAGCGCGCGGCTCGATTCCATCAGCATTTCGTCAGTGACGCGTCGCGCGTTAACCGCCAAAACGCCAAGGCCAATACCCGGGAAAATGTAGCTGTTGTTGCACTGGGCGATCGGGTAGGTTTTACCTTCGTGGATGACCGGATCAAAGGGGCTTCCAGTTGCCACCAGCGCTTCACCTTTGGTCCAGCGAATAATATCAGCCGGAATCGCTTCCACACGGCTGGTCGGGTTTGACAGCGGGAAGATGATTGGACGCGGACAGTGTTTGTGCATCTCTTCAATGATCTCTTGGGTAAACAGACCGGGGGCACCAGAGACACCGATCAGCACCGTCGGTTTGGCGTTCATCACCACATCAAACAGAGAGAATCCGTTTCCTTCCGATTGCCACTCGCCAGTGACGGCGTGCTTTTGCACCAAACGCTGCTGAAAATCGAGTAGGTTTGGCATGCCCTCTTGCAAGAGGCCCCAACGGTCGACCATGAATACTTGCGAGCGCGCTTGCTCATCCGAAATGCCTTCCGACACCATCTGCGCGATGATGGCTTCTGCAATGCCGCAGCCTGCAGAGCCAGCACCCAAGAAAGTAATGCGCTGTTCAGACAACTTGCTACCTGCCGCTTTACACGCCGCCAGTAGGGAACCGACCGTCACTGCAGCGGTTCCTTGGATGTCATCGTTGAAACAGCAGACGCGATTTTTGTAACGCTCAAGCAGCGGCATGGCGTTTTTCTGTGCAAAATCTTCAAACTGGATCAGTGCGTCTGGCCAGCGGCGATGTACTGCTTGCATGAACTCATCAATAAACGCGTCGTAATCTGGGCCAGTAATGCGTGGATGACGCCACCCCATGTACATTGGATCTGCTAAACGTTGTGGGTTATTGGTACCCACATCGAGCACAATAGGTAGCGTATAAGCAGGGCTGATGCCGCCACAGGCGGTGTAGAGGGAAAGTTTTCCGATAGGAATGCCCATCCCGCCGATCCCTTGGTCACCCAAGCCAAGAATACGCTCGCCGTCGGTGACAACGATCACTTTGACGTTATGGTTCGATGCGTTGTTGAGTAGATCGTCGATGCGATCGCGGTTGGCGTAAGAGACAAACAGCCCGCGGCCACGACGATAGATATTGGAGAAGTTTTCACATGCCGCGCCAACCGTTGGCGTATAAATGATCGGCATCATTTCGGTGATGTGATTTTGTACCAAACGGTAGAACAGCGTTTCGTTGGTATCTTGAATGTTACGCAAGTAGATGTGCTTATCCATGTCGCTTTCGAACGCTTTGTACTGCATGTAAGCACGTTCAACTTGCTCCTGAATGGTCTCAGTGGTTTCTGGAAGCAGACCTTCAAGGTTAAAAGAAACGCGTTCTTCACTGGAAAATGCGCTTCCTTTGTTGAGTAGTGGCGTGCTGAGAAGCGCAGGGCCCGCGAAAGGGATGTAAAGTGGGCGTTTATCGTTATTCATTGGGTGCCTTAACGTAGGGTTTTGAGGAAACGGCGAAAATGATAACGGCTTCACTGTTTAGTTGTAAATAGGACTTGATATACATCAAAACATTCGTTGGCAAAATTGTTGACACGCGAGTCGAAATCCCTTTTAAAACAATTGATACTAATTGGAATACGCAATTGTCAGTCGTTAAGCCTGTTGTTACCTGCCTGTTTGACTATAATGCGAGTCCAAATTAAACACGGCGAATTTGTTATGACTGCTCTGCCCATCGATAGTGTTAAATCACAATTTGAAACAAAAATTTTACATTCTCATTTGGTGGTAGAGGCAGAAACCGGCTCAGGAAAGTCAACGCGTTTGCCATTGTGGGCGTCAGAACATGGCCGGGTGTTGGTGATAGAACCGCGCCGCATCGCCTGCACGTCATTGGCGCAATACCTAGCGCAGCAGTCGGGTTCAGCGCTCGGTGTACAGGTCGGCTACGCGATAAAACTCAAAGCGGTTTTTGAAAAGAATACACCGATTGTGTTTGTCACACCGGGCGTGGCGCTGCGCTGGTTTGCCGAGGACGGTCTAAAATCGTTTGATATTGTTTTGATTGATGAATTTCATGAACGCCGCTGGGATATGGACTTACTCACCGCGATGCTGAAAGTGCGTGGCGAGCATCGTTTGATCGTCACGTCGGCGACCATGGCGGGAGATCGCTTGGTCAGCTATCTTGCCGCTCACCGCATCGTCTCTCACGGGCGCTGCTTTCCGGTTGAAGTGCAGCATCTGGCGCAAGAGAGCAGGCAACTGCCGCAGAAGAAATTTCTAGAACGCTCAGTGGTTGAGACCATCGGCAATGAACTGACGCGAGGCGGGGAAGATATTTTAGTGTTTTTGCCCGGGCGAAAAGAGATAGCGCAAGTGGCGCAGGCGCTAAGAGCCTTCACTGACATCATGGTGGTGACGCTGCATGCCAGTGTGAGTGACGAAGAAAGACAGCGAGCATTAACGGTCCAGCCGCTGCGAAAAGTGGTTCTTGCCACCAATGTGACTGAAACCTCGCTGACCATTCCTAACATCACCTGCGTGATCGATTCCGGTTTAGAGCGGCGTAACGTGCAACGCAACGGACGAACTGCACTGGTGTTAAGCACTATCTCCAAAGCCAGTGCGGCGCAGCGAGCGGGGCGCGCAGGCCGAGTGATGGCCGGTCGCTGCGTCAGACTGTTTGGTGAACATGCGCCGATGGAACTTGCTACACCACCTGAACTGCAACGTGAGGAACTCAGCGAGCCGATGCTCTCTGCAGCTTGTTGTGGCTATCAATTGGCTGAGTTGCCGTTTCTCGACCCGTTGCCGGAAAAATCGCTTGGTCAGGCCAGCGAAGTACTGCGTACCATGCAAGCCATCGATCAACTCGGGCGTGTGACAGATCACGGCAGACTACTCAACCCACTGCCAATTGACACACTGTACGCCGACCTTGTCACGCGCATGCCCAGCAAAGCGCTTAAAGAGGCGATGATTGACCTTGCCGCGGCGCTCTCGGTGCCCGCTAACTTATATCAGCTCGCTGGTGGCGAACAAGCGCAAGAGCTCGATGTTGCTGAACCGAACTTGTGTGATGTCACGTTATTGATTGCGCTAGTACGTGGCAAACGCTATCCCGGCGTCAACATCGATGAGCAAGCTCTGACAGAGGCGATGGGGCTGGCAGAGCAAATGCGCGCTCTGTTTGAGTTACCAGAACTGGAGGTGGCGTCGCGCTATCAGCGGGACGCGCTGGCAAAAGCAATCGCCACGTTACACCCAGAGCTGCTGTTTGTTCGCCGCGCCAAAAGGCAGGAGGCGCTGGGCAATGGCCAGCTGGAGATGCTGGTGGGCAAACAGAGCCGCTTTGGGGACAAGGCGCAAGCGGCGGTGGTGCTAGATAGCCACTCTCTGCCTGGTCGAGGCGTTAAGCAGACGCTCAATCTCGCTTCGGTAATGATGCCCGTGGCGCTAACCTTGGTTGATGAGCTCGTTCTAGGGGAGTGGCGTCAGGCCGAAAGCCGCTTACAGAGCGAACAAGGCCAAGTGTTGATGGAGCGAATATTCGCCGGACGCGTTGTCGCCAGCAAGCTGGTGCAGCCGCAAGGTGAAAGTGCGATTCAAGCGATTGTCGCGCAGGTGAAGTCGGGTCAACTGCTGGACGGATTTTATACCGAGCGCCACCAACAAATTGAACATTGGAAACTTTTTTGTGCATTAGGCCTGAATGACAATAATTCAGTTCACAGTAAAGAAGTGAGTTTTGATGTTTGGTTTGCCGAGCAGTTAGATACATTGGGGGTGAATACGCTAGAAGAGATGGCGCTGTTTGACGCCGCCGACTTTCCTTTTGCCGGCATTCCAGACTGGCAATACGCCGATTTTGCACAGCAGTATCCATTATCGTTGACCTTATCGGATCTGCAATTGCAGGTGGAGTATTTCCCGGCGCGTAAGCTGGTGCAAGTGGTCCACTGTGGCGGCAATCGCAAAGAAGATCCGAAACGTTGGGAGTTGCCGCGCTTTTCAGGTTGGAAAGTCCAGTATCGTAAAGCGAGCCGTATTGTCGATGTGCGTTAGCCATAGGTAAATGGGAATAAAATTTGCTTTCTCAAACGATGAGTGTTTACATTTGCCGCTTATCCTCTTGATACGGCAGCCATTTGCCTAAAAATGAAGATGAATATGAAGTTTAACGCATTATGGTTTCTTTTGGCGCTGCCCTGTTTCGCCAGTGGCAAAAGCTTAGTTAATATCTCGAGCTACGACGACAACTACGCGCTCGGCACCTACACTACCGATGTGAATGAAGAAGAATACGCAGGTACCGATCTAGAAGATCTGCAAAACTTCGAGGTCAAATATCAATTGTCCGTGGCAGTGCCCATCTACCGCTTTAGCAAGAGTACCGCGATTGTCGGTTCCTACACGCAAAAGTCACTGTGGCAGTTAGCTAACTCCAGTATCTCTTCCCCGTTTCGTGAGACCAATTACAAACCACAACTGTTTATTGCTCACCAAAGCAACTTACTGCTTTTCAATCACTTGGAAGCGGGTTACAAACACGAATCCAATGGTCGTTCGGGGGACTTATCACGCAGTTGGGACCGGCTCTACTTCGCTGCGGAGCGACTGGAAGGTCCTGTAGAGTGGGGTGTGCATTTGTGGTCGGTTGTTGGCGATACGTCGGAGAATCGCAACATCGAAGATTACTATGCTCCCTACGAAGTCTGGCTGAAGTTCTATAGCGCCGCTGGCATTTTCAATACTCGCGGATTTTACAACTGGAACGACGATCGTGGTGGTGTTGAGGTTGGCTACACATTTTATTTCAATGACATAATCGGTTTCTACTTGCAGGCTTATCATGGCTATGGCGAAACGCTTATTGACTATGACCACAATCAGACACGCATTGGCCTCGGGTTTAAATTAGTCAAGTGGTAGGCTTTTTCTAGTTTTCTAGTTTTCTAGTTTTCTAGTTTTCTAGTTTCCTAGTCTGTAATTTGTTTTTAGCTTGAAATATTAATCAATCAGATGCGCATGGTTACAGAATGTGTGCTGTTATTGTTACGAATTTGCTTTTGATATTTCCTTTTTCCTTAAAATAAGGGCATAAAAGACGATTGTTTTATATCCTATTGCTATATCAAAGTAATTGTCTAATAGTGGATAGGCTGTGTTGACAGTCTGTCGGGGGATAAAATGGAAAAGAATGAAAAAACGCATGTTGAGTTTGATTACACCAGTTTTCTCGGGGCTTCTTGCAACAAAAAATGGACATTCTTAGAAGCGATGACCACCTTCGCGCCTGTGTTTAGTACGGTGTGGAAAGACAGCATTGCCGAACTTGCCAAACCAGAAGACCGCCTCTGGGATGCAGCACTAAAAGCGATGTCTTCTCGTCGTAGTGATGAATCCAATCTGGTAACTCTGCTTCGTCTCGCGAAACTGGAAGGGATTGATGAGCTTACCGTGGTGATGCCTTACGCGTTGGAACCTAGACAAATCGATTTTATTCAAAGCCGTAGCGACAGCGTGATCAACTGCTACGAGCAGGATGTTTTTACCATTCACCTCAAAGGCTTTAGCTAGAATCCTGCCAATTAGCCGCTTTTAGACGCAGCCAGTTTGATGATTTATCACTGGCTGCGTTTCTGTTTGTCTCATGTAAATGTTTCATTCATTTAGAGTTTTTAATCAATCGGTAATTTACTCTATCTCTACATGTTGGATACGCGAGTGGTCGCGCGTGCAGAACCTCTAGACTATTTTTCGCTCGATATGCCGTCGATGGAAGGGATTGTCAGTTTGGTGACCAAAACGCGTTACTACCAACGATGGTAAAACCATTTCCATGAGTTAAACGCAGCGCTGCAATAAAAAAACAGCCCGCTTGGTGGCGGGCTGTTGGTACTGACGTTGTTATATTGAATTCATTTAATCGATAAGACCGTAATCACGCGCAAGGATATCAATAATCTCTTGTTTTGGATTTTCGCTTAAAGTGATTGATTGACCGGTAATTTTTTCTGCGATGCCGATGTAGGTGCGAGATACCGCCAGTAAAGCCTCTTCTGGCAGCGTGTTGTCACGAGCCAGTGCTTCGCGCTCAGGCATGCGATCTTTGTTGAGCAGAATATCAGGGTCTGGGAAGTAGTTAAGCAGAAACTGTCTGAAACCTTCTTTCGAGTTTTCGACAATTTTACCCGCTTGATACGCTTCGCTATCCCAAATCCGCGATGAATCGGGCGTGCCCACTTCGTCCATGTAAATCAGCTTTTCGTTGCCTTGCGCATCTTGCACATAACCAAACTCGAATTTGGTATCGACAAAAATTTGTCCTACTTGTGCTAGAGCATCACTGATCACCGCAAAACCTTCTTTCAGCAGCTTCTCGTAAGTGGCAATGTCGTCAGCGCTGGAAAAGTTAAATGCGGCAAAGTTGTCGGCAATATTTTGTCTGGTAATGTTCACATCATCGGCTTCAGGCACGCCAGGAATTCCTTTTAAAATCCCTTTGGTCGACGGTGTCATCAGCAGTTCGACCAGAGGTTTGTCTTTGCCTAACCCTTCTGGCAATTGAATACCGCAAAACTCGCGCTCGCCTTTTTCGTATGCGCGCCACATGGAACCTGTAATGTATTTGCGACAAATGGCTTCAATACGCACAGGCTTCGCTTTCTGCACAATCCAAACAAACGGGTGTGGGATATCAAGAATGTGGCTATCGGCCAATCCGTTCTCTTTAAACAGCCTAAACCAATGATTAGAAATGGCGTTCAATGCGGCCCCTTTACCCGGTACGCCGTTGAGCCCGTGTTCACCGTGCCAAATACAATCGAAAGCGGAGATACGATCGCTGATCACCATGATGGCTAGGGGCGCATCTGGGGCAACGTTATAGCCTTTTTCTTTTATCAGGCGGGCACTGTCTTGCTCAGTAAGCCAGTAGACAGAGCGAACTTTTCCACTGTGAACGGGTTTATCGGTACGGATGGGCAGATCGTCATTGACGGCAAGTACTTGATCAGCGAGGCTCATTTTGACATTCCTATCATAATTTCAAACGTCATGCGGAAACGAATCGGACAACAAAATCCATCAGATTCATCGATTACCGGGGCATGATACCAGAACTATTTGAACTCGCCAGAAGAAAAGCAAACGTTTGCCTTGGTTTGACGAAATTTAAAAAAGCCTTCATAAAGAAGGCCAAATGCAGGATGGATAACGTTGAACTTATTAATGATACTGAGTTGCTCTGCCTTCAACGAAAAAGACTTCACAGCCAAACTCTTTTGCCATCTCCTGCAGCAGAGATTGGTTGACTAAATCAATCTGGCTAGACGCGACAACCGCGGCAGCATTGCCAGAGCGTATCGCTTTCATCACGATTTCAATTTCAGTCAGAGAGTGGGACGGTTTCATCTGGATGACATTTTTACAGCAAATATTAGACGCAGTGAGCTGGCTAAGATCCGGACGTGGGCACTCGGAGGTAAATAAAATCCATTGATTCAGCTGAGATAAAACGGCCAATTGTTGCAACAACGGCGCTGAGGCATTCATTGGCTGAGTCGGTTGTGCCAGAACATTGAAATGTGAGTATGTACGAGTTTGACCTTGAATCTGCATTTTACTGCTCCTATATACATGCTGTATGTTTATACAGTAATTTTTCCAATGCTGTTCGTCAACCTACTTGCTCTCTTTTTCGCCACATATTGCGCGCCTGATGGTAGGGTGCTGTGTATTAACATATTGTTTGTACATGATATTTTCCATTCTTTGGCGTTTAGAAGAGTGTGAGGTTTTGTGATGGACTTCTCAGCGACGAGTGAGGGTTTATACAGGGGTATACAGTGCTGCTCAGTAAGGTGGTCAGGGATGCATTGCGTAATTCAAGAACTATAGGTAAAAGAAAAGCACCCCGTAGGGTGCTTAAAGAATCCGTTCTTTTGCGTGATTTCCCGTTTTAGCAGGCTCTCGCCTGACGGTCGCGCATTTGTTGCTCACCAAGATTAAACAGACGAACGTCAATCTTGGCGATGTCGTTACACTCTTCACAAGAATGGTTGGATTTGCCATCCAGATAATCGTGACGTGTCAACAATCTTGGTCTCTTGCACCAATCGCAGGTGCCTTCAATATTAAACATGCTGCTTCTCCTCACCAGGCTTCTTGTTGTGCTGGTGTCATTTTCGAGGCGCATTATGCCATAAACTTCGTTACTGCGTTAAATATCTGTTAATAAAAAATGAGAGGGAGATCGATTGCGATCCTTTATTAACAAGGTGAAGAAGTCTATTTGGTCTAAGAGATATGGGTGCATTTACGAATCTGCAACATTTTGCAACAGAACCTTCAATGCGCCATTCAGACGCTTCATTTCTTCTTCACTGCCGCGGGCGTCAGGATGGTAGAGACGGGATAATTGGCGAAAGCGAATCTTAATAGATTTTTCGTCGGGAATGGCACTCGGCGAATAACCAAACATCGCACACGCCAGAGAGAGTTTCTGCTTTCCAGCTTGGGCCTGTACCTTTTTGTATTCATTAAAGACTTTTTCCAGCCGTCGCTTGAGCTGTTTGTTGCTATAGCGTTGTTTTTTGAGCTCGCTTTGCAGTTCAAGCTGTTGCGTTGTTTCCCGCGACACTCTTTTACGGCGAAAGTAGAACATGACGCTACTGAAGGAGAGTGCGAGAAACAAAATGGCGCTGATGGAGATCCAGTCGGTATATATAGGCGAGGGCGGAGCGGTAGTTGCAGCCGAAGTCTCTAGCCCGGAGTCTAGCGATTGCGTTTGGGTATCTAATGCCGTATCCAACTGTGAAATGGCAGAAACCTGCTTGGCGCGCATTGCATTAAATTTGATTTCTAGAATGCGATTGTAAGCGTCTTCCGCTTCGGCAGAATGTTTGGACGCAATTCCAAACCAGAACTGGGCGATATCAAGTTGTGAAAAGAGAGAGCCTTGCTCTTCAAACAGTGCCCCTAATTTGATTTGCGCGCCCAGATTACCTTGTACGGCGGCTTGCCAATACCAATTGGCAGCAAGTTTAAGATCAACTTGTGTGCCGATACCGCTTTCGTAAGCTTGGGCTAACTTGATTTGTGCGGGCTCATAGCCCAATTGTGCCGATTGCTGCAACCAATAAAAGGCATCGGCTTTGGCCGCCTCGCCTTCTTCCTTGGCCAATTCAAGTGACAATTGGTATTGCGCGTTTGGATCTCTTTGATTGGCCTGTTCGGTTAACTGTTGCACTGATTGGCCGAATGCCGAAGTGGACAAGAGAAGTCCGATAAGAATCAGAAGATTATAGCGCAAAGTCGTGCCTCTCAAATTCAGGTTCAGTGCCAAGTATAGACGGAACCTGAATTGAAATCAGCAGTAAACACGGCCGTTCATACTGTCCAGATAGCCCTATTTTAAAGGCAGGATCTGAATTTCTACTCGGCGGTTACAGGCCCGGCCTTCGGCAGTGCTATTGGTGCAAAGTGGGTAACGTTCGCCGTTTCCGCGTGCAATCGCTCGGCCAGCAGCCACTTTTTGCGAGATTAAGAAAGCACGCACAGATTCAGCGCGGCGTTCAGACAAAATTTGGTTGGATGAATCGCTGCCCGTGCTGTCGGTATAACCATCAATCACCAAACTGGTGTCCGGATACTCGACTAAAACGCGTGCAACGCCTTGCAGTGTGCTGTGGATGGAAGCCTCGAGGTTGTAAGAACCTGAGCTAAAGCCGATGCCATTTTCCAAACGCAGCAGCAGTTGATTTTCTCCAATACGCTCGACTTGAACACCCGAGTTGAGCAAGGCTTGACGTAGCGCTTTCTCTTGTTGATCAAAATAGTAGCCGACACCGCCACCGATGGCTGCACCACCTGCCGCGCCAATCAGTGCGCGTTTGCCTCGGTCATCTTTGTCGCCGGTAGCCGCGCCTGCAACGGCGCCAGCGAGAGCTCCAAGTAGGGCACCTTTGGTTGCGGAATTGGTTTCGGCTTCGCCGGTGGTTGCGTTTTGTCGTTGAGTCGCTTGGCAGCCGCTAAGGGTCAGTAGAATCGCTAAAGCAAGTGAACGGTTTTTCAAGGTTATCTCTCCGTGTGAATCGGAGGCGAACGTCTGCCTCCAAGAGAGAATTATTCACAGAACTAATGTTTTAATTGTCAGTGTAAGGTTATCTTTTTTCTATTTGCTTAGCGGATTGTTGACCACCAACGGGGCGGTTAACCGAGACTTTTCGGCCTTTCTTCAAACCCACTTCATAATCGGCAGTAAGATTTTTCATCGCTTCGCGCAACTGCTTCTTGAAGGTTTCGCGGTCAATGTTTTGAAACTCTTTGTCGATGTAACTGTTGATTTTGTTCGCCGACTCTTCATCGGGTGTGATTACCGGCAGTTTTTCCAAAGCGCCTTCTACCCAACCGGAAACGTAGGAATTGACCCGTCTGGTCACCTCAAGACTGGACGTGCCAGAGCCTGCGAAGCTATTGCGAAACTGTCCGGTACTTTCGTTCATCTCACGGTAAATAATGTCAAAGGCAAAGGCGGCAAAGATAGCGCGATCGGCTTCGCCAATAAACTCCAATCTCTTTAAGCCCTTATGATTAAGCAGCACCGCTTCGACGCCGAATTTGGTATTAATTCCACGGATCACACGGAGCAAAACGGAGCTGACGTTGGCTGGCAACAGATGACTAGACTGTGTCTTGCCCATTTTGATGAACTCGATATCGTCTTTGTCTAGCCCGTATTTCATCATTAGGCGATGGGCCATTTTAATCGCATTGGCCGCTTCGTTAACGTTCGCAGAGTTACCTAGTTCAAGGCACTTGGCGATCTTCTTCAGTGCTTTTTGTTTATCCATGGAAAGTGACAACAAATCCTGGTGGCTCAGAAAAGTCGCATATTTTACCCTTTTTTGTGACAAAACTAAATCCTGCATCTTTAACCAGTGTCGTGCGATAAAAAAACCGCCTCACTAGGAGGCGGCTTGAAGTTCGCTTAGCAAAACGAGTTAGATGCCCAATTCGTCCAAAAGGTCAGAGGCCATGTCCAAATCATCACTGGAGGATTGGCTTTGCTGCTTGCTGCGCATGTTAGCTTGCGTCATTTCTAAGATGTCATCTGGGTTTTCATCTTCACTCACTTCAAAATCTTCTAACTGGATGAACTCTGTTTTATCCATTGCTAACTCAAGATAGAAAATGTTGTTGTTTTCGGTCGAGAAAGTAACGCGACGCGCTTGAGGACGGTCGAGGTTAGTATCCACCGACAGCAAAACCTGCTTGTTCAAAGAAAGCATTTTAGGCTGGTTTTGTGTGATATTGGTTTGCAACTCTTTGCGGATTTTGTTGGTAAAGTCACCAACCAGTTGGTTCATCAGTTCACCGAGCACATCGCCCACTTCGTCGGACGTGTGTAACACAGCAAGTTCTTCCTCTGGCATGCCCATACTGCGCATGTAGTTGGTGTAGATTTCTAACGCCGCTTTTGCGGTAAAATTGATGACAACTAATCCAGTAAAACCGCCATCAAAGAGTACGAAACAGCCAAAATCAGGTTTTAAGCTGGTTTTGTTGATTTTCTGCACCATGGCAGAGTAGTTGATTTGTGATGAGGTGGCGGAAGTTAATACGCCAGAAACGGATTGGCACAGTTTTAACAGGATGTCTTCAGTCGTAACGACTTTATTTTTTTTCATTATCAATGCTCTGTGTGTGTTCTTTACAATGTCTCTTGTAATGAATTTAGGTTTTAATCTGCAGAAAAGAAAGCAACTCTTCCATTTTTGCATTGAGATTCTGATTTGATCACCTTTTTAAATGTTGTAAAGTGACGAAATTCAAAGATTATTTTCAAACTCAAAAATATTAACCCGCAACTGATTGGATCAGTGTTGTAGGGGCAGGAAGCAAATGTTACCAAAACTTAACTCGCAATCGGATGTCGATCCTGTTGTGCTGAGCTTTCTCAAAGAGCTTAAGCAGGCTGGTTTTAGCGGCGACATCGAATCCCAATATTCCAGCCGTCTCGCGGTCGCCACAGATAACAGTGTTTATCAGCAGCTTCCTCAGGCGGTTGTTCATCCTAAAACTACCCAAGATGTGGCTTTGATTGGCAAACTGATTCAAAAGCCTATTTATGAACGAGTTACCTTCTCTCCGCGCGGCGGTGGTACCGGAACCAATGGCCAGTCGCTGACCAAAGGCATTGTGGTGGACTTGTCGCGGCACATGAATAAAGTGCTGGAGATCAATGAAAAGGAAGGATGGGTTCGCGTTCAGGCAGGGGTGATCAAAGATCAACTCAATGATGCAGTGAAGCCCTACGGCTATTTTTTCTCTCCTGACCTCTCGACCAGCAACCGTGCGACGCTGGGCGGAATGATCAACACTGACGCTTCTGGCCAAGGCTCGTTGAAATACGGCAAAACCTCTGACCATGTAATCTCATTGCAAGCGGTATTTGCTGATGGTTCCATCCTTGAAACCGATCTCTCACATGGTTTGCCGCAAGAAGGCGAATACGCCCACAAAGCGCTTCAAGTGACGGAAGCCGTTTGCCGGGAAAAACGTCAGCAAATTGTGGATAAATTTCCGCCGCTTAACCGTTTTCTTACCGGTTACGATCTGAAAAACGCCATTGACGATGAGAGTGGCGAGTTTAATTTTACTCGTGTCTTGTGTGGCGCCGAAGGCTCGTTGGCCTTTATCACAGAAGCGACGCTCAACCTCACGCCAATTCCCAAAGCGCGTACTTTAGTCAACGTGAAGTACAACAGTTTTGATGCCGCGCTGCGTAATGCCCCATTCATGGTGGAAGCCAAAGCGCTCTCCGTGGAAACCGTCGACTCCAAAGTGTTGAACCTGGCCAAGCAGGACATCGTTTGGCATACCGTGAGCGACTTAATCACCGATGTGCCGGGGCAAGAGATGTTGGGCATCAACATGGTTGAGTATGCCGGGCAAAATCCGCAAGAAGTCAACGAGCAGGTAAACGCATTGATCGTTCGTTTAGATGAGATGTTGGCAAACGGCGAAGCGGGCATTATTGGCTACCAAGTGTGCGATGATCTGGCCAGTATTGGCCGAATTTACAATATGCGCAAAAAAGCGGTGGGCTTGCTTGGAGCAGCGAAAGGGCGCGCTAAACCTGTTGCTTTTACGGAAGACACCTGTGTGCCACCGGAAAACCTCGCCGACTTTATTGCCGAGTTTCGCCAACTGCTCGATAGCAAACAGCTAGATTATGGCATGTTTGGTCACGTTGATGCCGGAGTGCTGCACGTACGTCCAGCGCTGGATTTGTGTGACCCTCAGCAAGAGCTGCTGATGAAGCAGATATCCGATGAAGTGGTCAAGTTGGTGTCTAAGTACGGCGGTTTGATGTGGGGCGAACACGGCAAAGGTTTCCGGTCCGAATACGGCCCAGAGTTCTTTGGTGACGAGCTGTTTACCGAGCTCAGACGCATCAAGTCGGCGTTTGACCCGCATAACAAAATGAATCCGGGTAAAATCTGTACGCCGCTTGAAAGTGACGAACCTCTGGTGAAAGTGTCCGATACCAAACGGGGTTATTACGATCGGCAAATTGACGTCAAGGTGCGAGACAGCTTTAAACAGGCAATGGAATGTAACGGTAACGGTTTGTGCTTTAACTACGACACCAGCTCGCCGATGTGCCCTTCCATGAAGGTCACCGCCGATCGTCGCCACTCGCCTAAAGGGCGTGCGGGCTTAGTGCGTGAATGGCTACGCCAGTTGACGGAACAAGGCATTGATATTCTTGATTTGGAACAGCAGCTTGTCGCCGGCTCGCCCACGGTGAAAAGTTTATTGGATAGAGTGAGAAACTCGATCAATAAGCGTCATGAGTATGATTTTTCGCACGAAGTGTACGAAGCGATGAACGGCTGTTTAGCGTGTAAAGCGTGTGCCAGCCAATGTCCGATCAAAGTCGACGTGCCGAGTTTTCGCTCGCGATTCCTCAATATTTACCACAGTCGTTATCAACGCCCAGCGAAAGATTATCTGGTTGCCAACATAGAGAGTTTATTGCCGCTGATGGGCAAAGCGCCCAAGTTGGTCAACGGTGTCATTTCTCAGCCTTGGGTGCAAAGCCTGACGGAAAAAACCGTTGGTTACGTCGATACGCCGCTGCTATCTGTGCCGACGCTGAAACAGAGACTCACCACGTTGAAGCGCTTTGATCTGCAAGCGCTCAATGCCTTGTCTTCTGAGGAAAAAGGCAATCATGTGCTGATTGTGCAAGATCCCTTTACCAGCTATTACGATGCACAAGTGGTGGAAGATTTTGCCAGCTTGGCCATCAAGCTGGGTAAAACGCCAGTGTTGTTGCCCTTTAAGCCCAATGGCAAAGCGCAGCACATCAAAGGATTCTTGAAACGTTTTGCGGCGACGGCGGCAGATACCGCCAAATTCCTTACTATGGTGGCCGATCTCGGTATTCCTATGGTTGGTGTCGATCCCGCACTGGTGCTCTGTTACCGTGATGAGTACAACGAAATTCTGGCCGATAAACGCGGCGAGTTCCAAGTGCTTACCGCGCACGAGTGGTTGTTGCCGCGCCTAAAAGAGTTTTCTTTCACCGCCGAAGATAGCCAGCCTTGGTATCTGTTTGCCCATTGCACGGAGAAAACCAAGCTGCCAAATGCGGAAAAAGAGTGGGGTGCTATCTTTAGCCACTTTGGCGCTGTGCTGCAGACGGTTCCGGTGGGCTGCTGCGGTATGGCGGGAACCTTTGGCCATGAAAGTGACAAACTGCAGATGTCGAAAGATATCTATGCGCTGAGCTGGAAGCCGAGCCTAGAGCAACTGCCCAAAGAACGTTGCTTGATTACTGGTTATTCATGCCGTAGCCAAGTAAAACGTTTTGAAGGCACGAAGCAGATGCATCCGATTCAAGCTCTACTCAGCATTCTGTAATACCTCAACCCGGCGCTCAGCCGGGTTATTTTTTGGAGAAGTTATGCGTAAGTTAGAGCTCAAAATTCCCCCAGTGGCGGTATTCTTGCTGATGTGCACAGGCATGTTCGCCGTTGACCTGTGGCTGGCCGAACCTTTGTTTCGCTTAACGTTTCCCCGTGTGAGCGCCTTGCTGCCGTTCGGACTTTCCGCTGTCGTCGGTATTGCGGGCGTGAGAGAGTTTCGTAAGGCAAAAACGACAGTCAATCCGGTCAAACCGGAGACGGCCTCAACCGTGGTAGCGAGTGGCATTTTTGCTTACAGCCGCAACCCGATGTATTTGGCGTTGTTGCTGCTGTTACCCGCGTATGCTTGCTGGTTGCAGAATGTCATCACTTTCGCGTTTGCTCCTTTGTTTGTGTTGTATATGAATCGCTTTCAGATCCAGCCGGAAGAACGTGCGCTAGAAAAGCGGTTTGGTTCGGCTTATTTACAATATAAACAAAAAGTTAGACGCTGGATTTGATGGTCAATGTAAAAAACAACGGAGTAAATCGTCAGCCAAAAAAGAGCAAGGGGCCAAATGGCCCCTTTTTATCATTTCGCTTGGTTAAGCCGCCGCGGCAAAACGTTGCAAGAATTCTTCTTTACGCAAATGAAAACGATTGACTAAATCGTCCACCGCTTCTTGGTCGTACGGCTTTAAGCCGCTGGCGACCATTCGTTTGATGCCATGGCCAACCACTTCACCTTCTTCTTTAAACGCAAAGTTCATGGTGACTACGCCACGTTTGCCATCGACGTTAAATGTTGCGCCAGTAAACTCCACTTCAGGGTGGGTCAGGTCGAGACGGCTAAATTCCACTTCCATGCTCTCGTAAATGACCAAAGGGCGTTGGCAGTTGATCATCATCTGCTGCTCTTCCATCAACGGCACCATGATGTGCGGGAAGTTCATTCCAGAGAATTGAACGTAGTTGGTGACCACATGCTCGATAAATTCGGGATTGTGATTCACTTGGCCTTCCCGCTGCATATGCAAATACTCTTTGCCTGCGGCATCGACTACTGCGCTCTCTTTCTCACACTTATTTTCAATGTGCAGCGCAACGCCATCGCTGACCATCCCAGAGAAGTCGAAACGCATTTTCTGGCTCACGCCTTCTTTACGCAGGAGCACGGCAAAAAGCAGATCGCCGGGTACGCAAAAGCGCTTGCTGTCTTCATCGTGGATAGGGTTGAAATCACCGGCGACCTTTTTGGCAAAGTGGCTTGCTTGTTCGCGGGTAAACTGGAATTGTTGTTGGTTGCTTGAAAAATAAGGTGCTAGAAACATATTTCATCTGACATAACTTAAACTGCCGTGGATTATATGCCAACTTTGAGAGGTCAATGGTCCATCCAGTGTCAAGATTGGGATGTGCTCACGGATTTATATGCAAAAGATGAATTCAGCAGGTGAAAAGCCGAGAGAATCGCAACTCTCTCGGCTTTTTTCGCTTAGATGACGCTCGGTAATAGCGCTTCAGGCATCAGTGGGTTGTGTACCGCCAGTGCGAGTAACGCATTGGCTTTTTCGATATCTGGCGCAAAGTAGCGGTCTTTATCGTAGAAAGCGACTTTTTCACGCAACATCTGTTTGGCTTGCTCAATACGTGGTGAGGATTTGTGCGGCGCACGGAAATCCAACCCTTGTGCAGCGGAGAGATACTCAACCGCAAGAATGCCGCGCGTATTTTCGCCCATTTCACGCAGTCTGCGCCCCGCAAAGGTTGCCATCGACACATGATCTTCCTGATTTGCCGAAGTCGGTAAACTGTCGACAGACGCAGGATGGGCCAAGGTTTTGTTCTCACTGGCCAGCGCGGCTGAAGTGACCTGAGCGATCATAAAACCTGAATTCACGCCGCCGTTATCTACCAAGAAAGGAGGCAGTTTCGACAACGCGCTGTCGATCAGCAGTGCCATACGCCGCTCTGACAGACTGCCGATCTCAGCAATCGCTAAGGCGAGGTTATCCGCGGCCATTGCCACCGGTTCTGCGTGGAAGTTCCCACCAGAGATGATGTCATTGTCTTCGGCAAACACCAGCGGGTTATCCGATACAGAGTTCGCTTCAACCAGCAATATCTCGGCTGAGTTGCGGATCTGTTGCAAACACGCACCCATCACTTGTGGCTGGCAACGCAGCGAGTACGGGTCTTGCACCTTTTCGCAGTTGCTGTGGGAATCGCCAATTTCGCTGTTGTTCTCCAGCAAGTGACGATACGCCGTTGCGGAATCCATTTGGCTGCGATGACCCCGAACGCGGTGAATGCGCGGGTCAAACGGACGACGGCTGCCCAGCGCTGCTTCCACCGACATGGCGCCGCACACGGTGGCCGAGGCAAATAGGTCTTCCGCAATAAACAGACCTTCCAGTGCAAAGGCGGTAGACGCCTGTGTGCCGTTCAAAAGCGCCAAGCCCTCTTTTGGTGCCAGCGTAATTGGCTCAAGCCCGGCGATTTTCAACGCTTCCAGCCCTGAAATGATTTCGCCGTTATGACGCGCTTGACCTTCACCGAGCAAAACCGTGCTCATGTGGGCCAGTGGCGCAAGATCGCCAGAAGCGCCAACCGAGCCTTTTTGTGGCACGCAAGGGTAGACTTTGGCATTCACCAGATCGATCAGCATGTTGATCACTTTCAAACGAATGCCGGAGAAGCCGCGAGCCAAGCTGTTGATTTTCAAAACCATCATCAAACGGACGGTTTCATCCGCCATCAACTGACCGATCCCCGCAGCATGCGAAAGCACAATGCTGCGTTGCAGTGTCTCAAGATCTTCTGGCGCGATACGCGTATTGGCCAGTAAACCAAAACCAGTGTTGATGCCGTAAACGGTGCGATTTTCCGCAATAACACGATCCACCACTCGAGTGCTTTCCTCAATCGCTGGAATCGCCGATGTATCCAAGGACAATTTGAGAGGGGAGCGGCTTACTTTGCGCAGTTCATTGAGGCTCAAGTGGCCTGGGTTAAGCGTAAAATTAAACATGTCGATTTTCCTTACTTCAACTTGCGCAATTCTTCGTTAAGCATGGGCAGATCAAGCCCTTGCTCGGCAGCACATTTTTTGGCGATGTCGTAACCGGCATCGGCATGGCGCATCACACCAGTGGCTGGGTCATTGTGCAGCACGCGAGCAATACGCGCAGACGCATCATCGCTACCATCACAGCAGATCACCATACCGGAGTGTTGTGAGAAGCCCATTCCCACGCCGCCACCGTGATGCAGCGAAACCCAAGTCGCGCCGCCCGCAGTGTTCAGCAGGGCATTGAGCAGTGGCCAATCAGAAACCGCGTCTGATCCATCCATCATGCCTTCTGTTTCACGGTTCGGACTGGCGACAGAACCCGAGTCGAGATGGTCGCGACCAATCACAATCGGTGCTTTTAATTCACCATTTTTAACCATTTCGTTGAACGCTTGACCCAAACGTTCGCGATCTTTCAAGCCGACCCAGCAGATCCGTGCTGGTAAGCCTTGGAACTGAATGCGCTCACGTGCCATGTCGAGCCAGTTGTGCAGATGAGGGTTATCTGGGATCAGTTCTTTGACTTTTTGATCGGTTTTGTAAATATCTTCCGGATCACCAGAAAGGGCCGCCCAGCGGAATGGACCAATTCCTTCACAGAAAAGCGGACGAATATACGCGGGTACAAAGCCCGGAAAATCAAAGGCGTTTTCTACCCCTTCTTCCAACGCCATTTGACGAATGTTATTGCCGTAGTCGAGCGTCGCAGCGCCGCGAGCTTGCAGATCGAGCATGGCGCGGACTTGAATCGCCATCGACTGTTTTGCTGCTTTGACAACCGCAGCTTCATCTTGCAGACGCATTTCGGCGGCGTGTGCCATGCTCCAACCTTGCGGAAGATAACCGTTAAGCGGATCGTGCGCCGAAGTTTGGTCGGTGACCACATCTGGGGTGATGTTGCGCTCAACCAGCTCAGCGAAGAGGTCGGCGGCGTTACCCAGCAAGCCAACCGAAATCGGTTTATCGGTTTCTTTGATCATCGCCAAGGCTTCGTCAAGCGACGTGGCTTTTTTGTCTACGTAACCAGTGCGTAGGCGGTAGTCGATGCGTGATTCGTCACACTCAACCGCAATCATAGAAAAGCCAGCCATTGTCGCTGCCAGAGGCTGCGCGCCTCCCATGCCACCAAGGCCACCAGTTAGAACCCAGCGCCCTTTGGCATCACCTGAAAAATGCTTCTTCGCCACGGCAACAAACGTTTCGTAGGTGCCTTGCACTATGCCTTGTGAGCCGATGTAAATCCAACTGCCGGCCGTCATCTGGCCGTACATCATCAAACCTTTTTTATCGAGCTCGTTGAAGTGCTCCCAGTTAGCCCAATGTGGCACCAAGTTTGAGTTGGCAATCAGAACGCGTGGTGCGTTTTTGTGGGTGGGGAAAACGCCCACAGGCTTACCCGATTGCACCACCAGCGTTTGGTCTTCTTCCAAGCGCTCCAGCACTTCAACAATTTTATCGAAACATTCCCAGTTACGAGCGGCACGGCCAATGCCGCCATAGACCACCAGTGCGTGTGGGTGCTCGGCCACATCAGGGTCGAGGTTGTTCATCAGCATGCGAAGTGGCGCTTCAGTGAGCCAGGATTTGGCACGCAGAGTCGTACCGTGTGGGGCGCGAATGGTTCTGCTGGTGTCAAGGCGAGGATCGTGTCCTTGTGTCATGTGGAGACTCCTTTAATTTCACGAATTGGCAGGCTCATTGGCCGACCTGATAGTTGTTTTAAGTCGCCTGAACGCTGGCGCTGTTCAGGCTCAGTTCGGTCTAAAACTTGTTATTCATTGCGTTGGCGATGTCCCAGCACAATCTGGCGGCCAAACGGGCGGTTTGGCTGTCGATATCATAGGTTGGGTTGTATTCCGCGATGTCTGCCAGCATCAGCTTGGGATAATGGCTGAGAATGCGTTCAAGAAACGGAGCCAAGTAGTCATAGCTCACGCCTCTGGCGGCTGGCGCACTGACGCCCGGTGCGGTTGCTGCCGGGAAAACATCGAGGTCGATGGTTAAGTAGAGGTAATCACAACCATCGATGAAGTGCTGCAGTTCTGTCAGGTGATAGTCGAGATTGAGTACCCCGAGATCTTTATCTTCCACATACCAAACATTGAGTTGATCCGCGCGTTCAAAGAGCGCTTTGGTATTGCTCGCACGGCTTACCCCAAGGCACGCGTAATGGAAATCCCATCCCGACTGCTGGCAAAAGTGCTGGATCTGATTAAATGGTGTGCCTGAGCTTGGCTTAACTTCAGCCTGTTGGCTGTGAAACGCGCGCAGGTCGAAATGTGCGTCGAAGTTGATGATGCCAATTTTGGGCTTACTCTGCGGCTGATGATTTTGCAGATAACCCGCTAAGCCTTGGAATGAAGCCCACGCGACTTCATGTCCGCCGCCTAGGATAATGACCGGGCAGTGGGCGAGCGCTTGACTGATAACCTCTGCACATTGCTGCTGACTGCTCTCGAGTTGGTCATCCTCACACACCACAGTGCCGAGGTCGTAGAGCGGCGCATCGCTGTGCCAAGCCAGATTGGCTAACGCACGGCGGATCAAATCGGGGGATTTTTTCGCCCCGATACGACCCTTGTTACGCGCCACACCCGCATCGCAGGCGAAACCCAGCAGGGCAACGGCACGTGAAAGCGGGTCGATGGCAGCATAATCGACATGACGAATGACATGATGGACGCGTTTACCCAGCGCACCATCCTCGGCATCTTGTCGGCCTTGCCAAGGAAACTCGTTGGTGAGATTAAGCGGACTTTTCATCACAACACTCCTTTGTGCTGTTGGTAATCGCCATCAACCACGCGGGCATGCAGGCGTTTTGCACCAAATTGATAACTTAAATCAGCGGGGTGCTCGATACCCCAAATCGCCAGATCGGCTTCCAACCCAAGACCGATTTGCCCACGTTTTCCTTGATAGCCAAGCGCTTGCGCCGCATGTTGAGTGACGCCGCGCAGCGCCTCTTGTGGCGTGAGTCTGAACAGCGTGCACGCCATGTTCATCATCAAGGTCAAATCGGCAAAAGGGGAAGTGCCTGGGTTGACGTCGGTGGCAATTGCCATGGGTACTTGATGCTGGCGCAAGAGATCAATCGGCGGCTGTTGCTGTTCACGTAAGAAATAGAAAGCGCCGGGCAGCAGTGTGGCGACTGTGGATGAAGCGGCTAACGCGACAACGCCTGCTTCATCTAGGTATTCAATATGATCGGCGGACAGCCCTTGGTACTTGGCAGTTAATGCACTACCACCAAGGTTAGATAACTGTTCGGTGTGGCCTTTGATGTGCAGACCATGCTCAAGGGCGCAGCGAAACACCTTCTCCGTTTGCGCGAGGTTAAAGCCGATCGACTCACAAAACACATCCACACTCGAAGCCAGTTGCTCTTGTGCAACCGTTGGAATGATCTCTTGGCAAATGAACTCGATATACTCATCCGCTCTGCCAGCGTATTCGGGAGGAAGGGCGTGCGCGGCCAAGAGAGTCGTCGTGACCTTAATTTTTCGGTGACGTTGTAACTCCTTCGCGGCTCGCAGCATTTTGATCTCTTCAGCCAAGGTCAGCCCATAGCCCGATTTTACTTCTACGGATGTGACACCGCTGGCAAGCAGCCCATCCAATCTTGGTAGACTTTGCTCAATCAAGGTGTCGATGCTCGCCAAACGTGTGGCTTGTACCGTAGAAAGGATTCCGCCGCCTTGCTGGGCGATCTGCTGATATGGCACCCCGTTTAGGCGCATCTCAAATTCATTCGCGCGATTTCCGGCGTATACAAGATGGGTGTGGCAGTCAATCAGGCCGGGAGTGACAAGACGGCTTTCCAGATTGATACGTTGGCTTGCATGGAGCTCAGTGGTGTCCGCACCCACATACGCGATCAACCCATCTTGAATACCAATGGTGAGCGGGTCAGTCGGATGGTAACCCGTATCTCCGTCAAGCATGGTGACGAGGCGAGCATTGGTGAGCAGCAGATCCATGATGTCATCCTGATTAATTGTATGCATTAAATGTATATACAAATAAATAGGTTAAAAAAGTATTTATGACAAGTTGGATGTTGCAAAAATGTGATCAAGTCGAAGTGGCAAGGTGGCGATCAAAGCAGAATCTTGGAACTTAGCTTGTAGCGGTTACCAGGGTGATAGAGCAGGGCAGTACTGACGAGTCGGTCGTCGCTCCATGTGCGTCGGTTGAGCAGCAAACAAGGTTCGCTCACTTTCATATTGAGTTCTTGACGTACGCGCGCATCGGGAATGATCGCCTCTACCGTGTGTTCCATCGCGCTCAGCGGGCAGCTTTCCGATAAATACTGGTTCGGCGTTATCTGTGTGAAATCCTGCTGCAAGTAATTGGGCGCATAGCTGCTATTGACCCAGCGCAGCTCAAGTTGGATCGGCTCTTTGTCTTCGTAGTGGATGATCTCACTGTAAAACACTTGCGTGCCTAGCATTACGCCCAATTTGGTCGCAATTGTATCGTCCGCTTTCAAAGCTTGTTGGCGAAGCACTTTGCTGCGGTACGCTTTGCCACGATTACTCACTTCCTCGGCAATATTGCGAATATCCAGCAACGGCGATTCGGCTTTTTCCGTCGGCTCGCAGACAAAAGTGCCTAAACGTGGCCGACGCTGCAGTCGTCCTTCATTGACCAAATCGCGGATTGCTTTGTTAACCGTCATGCGGCTGACGCCAAATTGCTCTGTCAGTGCCAGCTCAGTGGGAATTTTGAAGCCGATATGCCACACACCGCTGTCGATTTTCTGCACAATAAACTGTTTGATTTGCATATAAATTGGCGATGACATAAAGGTTCCTTTTAATTGACTATACAAATAGTGCAAAAAAGAGGCATAAAAAGCAACTCAAGATGACCATTTTGTGCTGTGACACATTCTTACCATTCTTTTGCGCCATTTTACTTGCGACACGTTATGCGGTTGTGTAAACAGGGGCAAAGTACAAATAAATCAGCATAAAAAGGGATCTCATGTTTAAAAAACTTAAGGCGTCATTGGGAATTGGTTCAGCCAAGGTGGATACGATTCTCGACCAAATGAGTGTGTATCAAGGTGAAACACTCAAAGGCTACGTTCACATTAAGGGCGGCGATGTGGAACAGCAGATCGACGCCATCATCATCAAGCTCAATACCGAAGTCAAAGTAGAGAGCGAAGAGAGTGTCAGCTACCAAACGTTCACACTGGACAAATTGGCTGCCGTTGAGCCATTCGTAATTCAAGCGAATGAAGAAAAACAAGTGCCGTTTGAGATGAAATTGCATGACGAAACCCCGATCACCGCGGTCAATGCACTGAAAAACCAGTGCCATGTTTGGTTGGAAACGACATTGGATATTGGCTTTGCCATCGATCCCCGTGACCGAGATTTTATCGAAGTAAAACCACTGCCCGTAGTGAGCAAGGTCATCGACGCTATTGTTCAGGCGGGGTTCACTATGGTGAAAGCGGACGTCGAAAAGGGGCAGTTGCGTGGACAGAGTTTTTCTTCTCGCTCCGGCTGCTATCAAGAGCTTGAGTTTCGCAGTAACGGCTTTATCGGCAGTAAAGAGATCGAACTGTCGTTTATTTTGGACGGGCAGCGAGTCCATTGCTTGGCGGAAATTGATCGCTCATTGAGCTTTTCTGGCGATCAATATCGTTCCTTTACCCTGCCGTTAGATGCGTCCGCCGCGCAAATTGCTCAAGCGCTTGCGCCGACGTTGAATCTGTAGGCTTCACAAACAAGAAACTCATTGCGATTTCAGTTTCATTGGTTAGAATGCGGGTTCAGTACCTAGGCTGGTGCATCCGTAATTGCACCAAAATTCGTACCAAATCAATTACACTCGCAATGCGTTTTTCATACCAATATGAATCTAAAGCGTATTTCTTAAAACATGTGTTGCTTGGTGTGCAACACCACTGTAAAGGAAAAAACATGCCAATTATTACTCTTCCTGACGGCAGTCAGCGTCATTTTGATAACCCAGTTTCTACCATGGAAGTTGCGCAATCGATCGGTCCTGGTCTTGCGAAAGCGACCATTGCAGGTCGTGTCAACGGTCAACGTGTGGATGCGTGCGATCTGATCGAAAGCGATGCCAGTCTTGAAATCATCACCACAAAAGATGAAGTGGATGGTCTTGAGATTGTGCGCCACTCTTGTGCGCACCTTTTGGGGCACGCGCTTAAGCAGCTTTATCCAAATGCGAAAATGGCGATCGGTCCGACCATCGACAGTGGCTTCTACTACGATATTGATCTTGAAGAGTCGTTAACACAAGACGATCTAGAAAAGATCGAAGCTCGCATGAAAGATCTGGCGAAAACCAAATATCAGGTTATCAAGAAGAAAGTCAGTTGGCAGGAAGCGCGTGATACGTTTGAAGCGCGCGGCGAAACCTACAAGATGGAAATTTTGGACGAGAATGTCTCTCGTGACGATCGTCCCGGTTTGTACCATCATGAAGAATACATCGACATGTGTCGTGGTCCGCACGTCCCTAATATGGGCTTTTGCCAACACTTCACTTTGTTGAATGTGGCTGGTGCGTACTGGCGTGGTAACAGCGACAACAAGATGCTGCAACGTATCTACGGTACGGCTTTCCACGACAAGAAAGCGCTGAAAGACCACCTGACTCGCCTTGAAGAAGCGGCAAAACGTGACCACCGTAAGATCGGTAAGCAACTTGATCTGTTCCACATGCAGCAAGAAGCACCGGGCATGGTGTTCTGGCATCACAACGGCTGGTCAATTTTCCGCGACTTGGAAGTGTTCATTCGCGCCAAGCTAAACGAATATGGCTATCAAGAAGTGAAAGGCCCATTGATGATGGACCGTGTATTGTGGGAGCGTTCTGGTCACTGGGACAAATACGCTGACGCGATGTTCACGACTTCTTCTGAAAACCGTGAGTATGCGATTAAGCCGATGAACTGTCCGGGTCACGTGCAGATCTTCAACCAAGGTTTGAAGTCGTACCGCGATCTACCACTGCGTATGGCGGAGTTTGGCTCTTGTCATCGTAACGAGCCTTCTGGTGCACTGCATGGCATTATGCGTGTTCGTGGCTTTACTCAAGACGATGCGCACATTTTCTGTACAGAAAGTCAAATTCAAGAAGAAGTGACCAACTGTATCAAGATGGTGTATGACACTTACCAAACTTTTGGTTTCGATAACATCGTCGTGAAACTCTCTACTCGCCCAGAACAACGTGTTGGTAGCGATGAAATTTGGGATCAGTCAGAAGAAGCATTGAAACTGGCTTTGGAGTCGATGGAGATTCCATACGAAATCCAAGAAGGTGAAGGGGCGTTTTACGGCCCGAAAATCGAATTCACGCTGTATGACTGCCTAGATCGTGCTTGGCAATGTGGTACCGTGCAGCTCGACTTCAACCTGCCGTCTCGTCTTGGTGCAACTTACGTTGGTGAAAACAACGAACGCCTTATCCCGGTTATGATTCACCGTGCGATTTTGGGTTCACTTGAGCGTTTCATCGGTATTTTGATCGAAGAATACGCGGGTTTCTTCCCAACTTGGCTGGCGCCAGAGCAAGCAGTGATTATGAACATCACTGACAAACAGGCTGATTATGTTCAGGAAGTTGCTCAAAAACTACAAAAATGTGGAATTAGAGCAAAAGCGGACTTGAGAAATGAAAAGATTGGCTTTAAAATCCGCGAACACACTTTGAAGCGCGTGCCATTTATGCTGGTTTGCGGCGACCAAGAAATGGAAGCTGGCGAAATCGCAGTGCGTACTCGTAAAGGTAATGATTTAGGTAAATTTAAGGTGGATGACTTCATTTCTTACATCCAAGACCAAATCAGTAGCCGTAAGCTCAATCTGGAGGAATAAACTATTAAAGGCGGAAGACGTGGCCAAGTTCCGGTCAAACAAAACCAGCACCGTTTAAACGGTGAAATTCGTGGCGTTCGTGAAGTTCGTTTAACAGGCGCTGACGGTGAATCTGTCGGTATCGTATCGATCCAAGAAGCATTAGCAGCAGCCGATGAAGCTGGTATGGATCTCGTAGAGATCAGCCCTAACGCCGAGCCACCAGTCTGTCGAGTGATGGACTATGGCAAGTTCCTCTTTGAGAAGAGCAAAGCTACTAAAGAGCAAAAGAAGAAGCAAAAACAGATTCAGATCAAGGAACTTAAATTCCGTCCTGGAACTGATATCGGAGACTACCAGGTAAAACTACGCAACCTGGTGCGTTTCCTTGAGGAAGGCAACAAAGTGAAAGTAACTATTCGCTTTCGTGGCCGCGAGATGGCTCACCAAGAGATCGGTGTTGACGTTCTGAATCGTCTGAAAGAAGACACAGTAGATATCGCTGTTGTGGAATCTTTCCCGACGAAGATTGAAGGTCGCCAGATGATCATGGTGTTGGCCCCTAAAAAGAAGTAATTAACGGCTTTTGCAAGTAATAAATACCCGCCGTTTAACGCGGCGGTTTTTTATTCGCCCTAATTACGTTGTTTATTAAACTACTACAATGCGGAGTTATTCATCATGCCTAAGATGAAAACCAACAAAGGTGCTGCTAAGCGTTTCAAGAAAACTGCTGGTGGTTTTAAGTTCAAACACGCTACCAAACGTCACATCCTGACTAAGCGTACTACTAAGAACAAACGTCAACTACGTCCAAACGCAATTCTTCCTAAATGTGAAGTTGCGGGTATCGTTCGTTGTCTGCCATACGCTTAATTTGTTTTTAGTTTTTAATTCGTTTAGTTTAGGAGAAGCATAATGCCTCGCGTAAAACGTGGTGTACAAGCTCGTGCACGTCATAAGAAAGTTCTGAAACAAGCTAAAGGTTACTACGGTGCACGTTCTCGTGTTTACCGCGTAGCTTTCCAAGCAGTTACTAAAGCTGGTCAATACGCTTACCGTGACCGTCGCGCTAAGAAACGTCAATTCCGTCAACTATGGATTGCACGTATCAACGCAGCATCTCGTCAAAATGGTCTATCTTACAGCCGTTTCATCAACGGTCTTAAGAAAGCTTCTATCGAGATCGATCGTAAGATCCTGGCCGACATCGCAGTATTCGACAAAGCAGCATTTGCTGTTCTCGTTGAAAAAGCGAAAGCTGCTCTTTAATTAGCAGTTTGGGTTTAAGAAAAGGAGAGCATTTGCTCTCCTTTTTTCTTATCCTTTTTCTTCATTTACAAACGAGATAGCGGGCTGAGTACGCCCGATGCGCCTCTGTCGAGCACGTGAGTATATATTTGCGTCGTTTTCATACACTCTCAATAACTATCTGATTTTAAAGTGTTCTATTCGATAGGATTTTCTGATGGGGCACTGGTGGGCCAATTGGAAATTACTTTATTCAAAATGTCTATTTGATTGCTAGCATGTGACTTCATAAATCGGCCATATACTCTTTCTAGCATAGACGTCCCTACGTGACCCATTTGCTCTGCTATAAATGATAGGTTTGCATTGTTGCTTATCAACCAACATGCGTAGGTGTGGCGTGATTGGTAGGAGCATCTGTGGCGAATGCCCGCCGCCTTCAACCTGCGAGTCCACAAACGATTGTAGGTGGTTGTCTTGTAGGTTAGTTCGGTCTTCTGCAAACAATTCATAGGAACAAATACAAATCTAACAGATTCGCGACGAACTTCACTGGTATTCTTTACCTCAACTTCAATATCTTTCGCAGTAAGCGAGTAGGTATATTTCATCTGTGAACGTAGAGCCTCTAAGGCTGGTTTTAGCAAATGTACAGTCCTAGTCGAACGGTGAGTTTTGGGAGTTGTAAATACTCTTTTCACACCAATGTTGCGCCTGACGTTGATGATGCCTTTTTCTAGATCAATGTCCTCCCACGCTAAGGCACATAGTTCCCCGGTTCGTAGACCAGTATAAACTGCGACGGTAAACATGTTTGCCCATCGTTCATTAGGTGTTGCTTTAAGTAATTTTTCAAACTCATCTCGCTCTAACGGGTCAGGTTCAGATGGCTTGTTTCTAACAAGTTGAAGATCTGCGAATGGATTGGAGTCAATAAATTTAGATTTGACGGCTAAATCGAATGCTCTTCGCATAAGCTTAGTGTGGTTGTTTGTTGTCTTCGGGCTTCGTGCTTTACCACGAATAGTAGGTTTCTCGACTAGGAATTTCTGAAACTCCAAAGCATGTAGATGGTTGAAATCCTTTACTTTTATATTTTCTAGTAACATTTGACAGCGTTCAATGGTCCCTTTCATTACGTATTGAGTCTGGGATGAAAGTTTTTTTACTTTGAACTCGTAATATGTATCTAGTAGCTGCTGTACGGTCATTTCTGATCCTAGGGTGCTAGGGGAGGACAGTTCTTTTGCTTTTTTTGAGTTTGGAAATCTGCGAATGTAATTAAATGTGCCGTCATTGATTTCCGATAGAATAACGGCTCGCAATTGCCCAGCTTTTTTAATGTTACTCTTAGTAACTTCCCAACCCTTCAGCGTTTCACCACATCGGATTTCTTTATATGTAAAGCGGATACGAATCGAGTTCCCGCGTACTTCAACGCCTTCTGGAAGCTTCATCATGCCACCTTCTCTTGTGAAGAAAATTGATCAATTGCGATACGGTTGTATTTATAAGTACTACCTCTACTCGAATTGCATGAAGAAGCTCGTTTATAGTGTATGCCTTCAACCCAACGATACTGACGATAATTTTTAATTTGCCCTTCAGTCATTCCGGTTATTTTTGAAAGTAGGGTATCTTCAACCCATTCATTTGGTGCAATGAAAATAGGTTCTACATTAGTGGTTTCTTTTTGTGGCATGGTCGTTACCTTAATAATTGCTTGATTTGGTCTCGTCCTTCTTCGTTATAAAAGAAGGATTCGATCTGTTTGGGGTTGTTAGCGGCTTTGGTTAACCGCCATTGACCGAATGGCGCTTGCTTTAGGTTGTTCGCATTCGCCAACTTGCCTATCTTCTGCGCCGATATGCCAAACTCCTTGGCAAGATCGGTCGCGGAATAGTGACGCTCGGTTATGACAGGCATGTCAAAGCCAGATTGAATGAGTGCTTGAATGGATTGCTCGCTGAGTCTAGAAGCGGCGAGCAGGCCCAAAGCCGTGTCTAGTGCGCAGCTTTCGCAAAGAGGCTTTGGTTTGGAAACAATGGCGGGTTGGTCGCAGCGGCTACATTGCATTGAGATTACTCCCTGTGTTTGTTGCAATGTAGCGCGTTTGATCTTTTAGCAGAGGGGCTAGCCCTGTGATTTGCCCAAAAGAAAAGCCACACAAGTGGCCTTACTGGATTAGTGTTTAGCTATGGCCTTGCCAGCGGTTAAAGCAATATCGACGATTTGTTTGTTCACCGCCTCTGATATTTGCGCCATTTCCTGCATCGTGAAAATGCCCGGTTCTGCTATGAGGTTTGCGATTCTACTTTTGCTGACAACGAAGGCATCATTTGGGATATGTTTGGCTTCCACGGTTTGGCCGTTTTCAATAACTAGCATGATCCGCGTCATGGAAGGTACTGGGAGCGGTGGTTCCGGCGTTTGAATAACTTGCGCATCAGTCCAGTATTTCCACAACACATCATCACATTCGTTTTGGTACTGAATCACTTTGTCGCGGATATCTTCACGAATGCGGTTAGGTTGAAGTGTTTGGAGCCAGCCGAAGAGTTTACGAAGAGGGATGCAAGTTACTGAGTTGTGTGGATCTACAGATGGTATCACCATCATGGTGATACCCCATCGTTCTGAATTACTTGTTAGCTTTTTGTGCTGACTTTGCCAAGCCAGTCCCATTCCTTCAACAATAGGTTTCATCGGTGTATATGGCTCACCGTTGCGATCGACAATAAAAAGATTTGAGCCGTGAAAAGGGACTTTGATTTGATTAGGCATAGAAGCCTCCTTGGAACGCAATGAGTAAATCACCACGTCAATGAGACCAACCATTGGGTGGTGAACTGAGTGAGATTGGTCTTACCGCTCCAAGGGACGGCGCGCCGAGGCGCTCCCACCCAGCCCACCATAATTTGGGTGTGCTGAATCGCGCGCATAAAAAAACCAGCGAGAAGCTGGCAACTATGCGCCTTGGAAAATTGCGGGAGACCAATCCCGACACTGGATTTTGCCAGTGCCCGTAAAGGTTAGTCCCGAACTAGGCGCTTTGTCAATAGGTTAAGGGCTTAAGAGTGCTTCAGCCCTTCTAGGAAGCTGCCAACCAACTCCGTTGATTTTGCGTAAGCTGCGATTCTGTCCGCCTGGCGAACTTTCTTCGCTTGAGGGTATGGGTTTTCTTCTTTAAAGCTGATCACGGGTAAAAATGGCTTAGGTGATGAAAATGGGGTTTTAGTGTTAACTGGCATTTGATTTGGCCTCTCTTTCTTGCTCTTTCAACTGGTTATCCAGTCTAATTGCCCACTCAGCAGCCTGAGCTTTGGCTTTATCAACAGAAACGTTTGGTATTTCTGTTCTATTTGACGAGTCCCAACTAGTTTCTATTGCGATAATTAGCCAGTAATTGCTAATACGGCGTAGTGTTATCATCCTCCCGCGAATCCACTGGTGGTAATAGTCTGGCTCTGATTTGTCTATGCACCATTCGATGGATAATGCTTCATCAGATATCCCCATCAAATCCCATTGAGCTGGCATTGCAATGCCTTGCTTTTCAAACCAAAAAACAACTGGCTTAGGAGATAAGTCAGCTAGACCAAGCCGATTTAACTGTCTTAGTCCTGTAGAGTACTTAATGGTATTTACAAATTGATCTTGAATTAGAGAGCGATAAGCCTCTGGTGGTAGTGATGATTTAAAGCTGTTGCATGGAGCACATGCAGGAACTAGGTTTTCTACACAGTCCAACTCTGGGTATAAACACTCTTTACCAGTTTTATACCCAATAACCATACCGTGCTTGTTCTTGTTCTCTTCAAGCTTTCTTACTATCGGATAATAGTGATCGGCGTGCCATCCTTTTTGTGGTAGATCGCATCCGCAGTACCAGCACTTTCCTCCGGATTTACTCCAGATTAATTGTCTTTTCTTGCTCATTGGCGTTCACACTCTGTCGAAGTTGTTGCATCGAACGACGATCATTCCGTCACTGTCTTTGCCTATTTTTGGCATGCGCTTAAATTGATCTCTGCTTGGGCGTCGGTGTTGCTTATGCTTGCTCATTAACCCGCTTAACACCATTAAGCTCATTAATTTTTGCAATGAGCCGAGAAGCTTTTGTGTGCGGGCTTTCTTCCTCGCCTTCCCACGGGAATTCTCCAGAAAAGCCCATGATTGGGCGCATGATTTGAAGATGCTCGACCAGAGTTAGCCCAGAAATGTGCTCACTTTTGATTGACGACTCTTTAACTTGGCGCTTGAACTCGTCGTGCTCAGCGTCAAAGTCGATCCCCGCTTCGTGCATCGCTAGGTGTAGTGAGAGCATTTCAACAACTGCATTGGCAAAGCGCTCAAAACCACCGATGATCTTGTGCCCAGATTTGATGTGCGTAACTTCAAAAAGACCAAAGTTCGTCATAGTGATTGCTAATGCGCTAACGCCATCAACAAAAAAGGCCGGAACATCTGCACGGCCTTTGGTGGTTGGAATGTTAAGTGTATTCATTCGGACCCCTTGCTTTGTTTTATGCCTTTTAAGCTGGGTTAGTTAAACTCAGTTTGCTGGTTGCACTCTTCTCCTGAGAGTGCAGCTCCTGTCGCGTCAATGATGAATTGTTCGTTACCTGAGTTAACGGCGATTTGGTGGATCCAATCACGTAGGCTCGCAATGGTAATACGGTGCTCGTTGCATTCTTCTTCTTTGCGAACCGCATAATCAATCAGCGTTTCGTTCTCGCCAATATCGGTAAGTTTTACAATGTTTCCCATGGGTACCTCAATGAATGGGGTTGAAGGCAGGCTCTAACTCAGCGACTAACCTTGAATCTGGCCCAGTGCCGATTTTGCTAAGTGATTTGACGAAGTAAGCTTTGCCGTTGTGTTCGAAAATTAGATTTCGCTTAAAGCTAATTTCTGCAGCATCGGCGGCTTTGCTTTTTGGAAGCATTCGTATCTTCATGCTGCCTCCTTCTGCTTTGCCATCATGTTTAAAATGACGTTACCTTGGGCGATAAGGTCATCTCGATTTAAGCGCTCAGTTGGTCGGCGTTCCCATGCCCACGATTTATCGAAGATGACGACTGCGGAAGGGAAGCCTGCAGAGCTTGGCTTGTCTTTGGGCGTGGCAGGTACAAACCAGTCGGGTGCTTCAAAGCCAACGCGGCCTTTGATGAACTGGATGAAATCTGCATCCTCTGGCCACCATGTTTCAGAGGTGGCCGCTTTGATGAGCAAGAGGATTTTTGCGCCTTCATTACGCTGATTTCGACACCATTCAATGATGTGCTCCATGCCTGTGATGGCGTTATTCTCGTCATCAAAACTGGCTCTTGAATATGGCGGGTTGCCATAAGCTGCACTGCCACCGATCTTACGTAGGTCTGCCGCTAGGTTTTTGGTTAAGGCGTTGTCGGCAGCGGTGTAGTAGCTTGGAAGTAGGGTATTGCAATCATCGGCAAATATATCGATGACGATGGAGCCAAGACGAGCGTTGAAGGTGCTAAATAGCCCCCAAGCAATGGCTTTTGGAGTCTGCCATTGGTCGCCGATTTCTTTCAGTTTATGGCTCGGTTGCTGCTGTGTTTCTAGCAGCTTTTGTGCGTAGTGGTTCATTGGTCGTTACCTTAAAAAGCCCTCGGGTGAGGGCTTAAAGAAAAGTGAAGATAAGCGGTTAAGAAGTGAATGTGCCGATAAAAGTGTTGATCTCGATATTTTCAGAGATAAATCCTCTTCCTAAGTTGTCTTTAAACTCTTCACTCATTTCTTCCTCGTGCTGTTCGAGTCGCTTGATTCGTAGTACTAGAATTTCGTTTCCAATGGTGCTCATTCGCAGCTCGAACTCTCTCTCTGAAAGTCCGAGATATGGTTGGCAGGTGAACTTGAAAACTGCTGGCATTGGAAATTCTTCTTTGGTACGTACGGCTATCGACTCGTATTCTGATTGTTGATGACTAAAATCATCCACGTTCGATTCTCGGCCCGCTTTGGATTCAAATTTCATATTGCGTACTGCAGCAGAAGCTATGGAGTTCTCGATTAACTCACCTGTGGTGGAGAATACTTGAATGGATGTGCTGTAGTCTTCAATCCAATCCGAGAGTTTCTTCTGATTTAGGCGCTCGCCGTTGATCTCTAAAAGGGCTCGATATGATGCCGTTTGCCGAAGCGCGAGTTTAGCCTTATGTCTACAGTGGCCTGGCTTCATCATCGTACCGATATCAAAAATTGTTGTGGCTGACATACGTTCTGTGCTGATGAAACACTGAATACCTTCGGTTTGATACTCTTCGTGATAACGTACAAACTCATCAATATGGCTCGTTTCCATAACACCGCGAAACATATTGCGGTGTGGCATGTATGATTCCAGATCGTGTAAATCGAACGAACTTGGCAGTGCTGCGACAGGGAAACCAGTATTTACTAGCTGGTTTAGAAAATCTTTGGCATTGCCGGATTCTTGAATTTGTTGAATAGCAGATTTGTCCATACTCATAGCTGTTTCTCTCAAATGTGATTGGTGAATGAATTAGCGTACTTCGCGCAACTGTTTAGAATCGTCGATAATTAGTTGCCCGCGGATATCTTCTTTAGGGCGGTCGTAAGTGAGTTTCCCGCCTTTGCCAACGAAAGCGATTGAAGTGTATTGAAAGTCTTCGTTTTTGGTTCCAAAGCCGGCTTTAGGTTCTTTAACCGACATGTTGGCAGTGATCTCGACCATTTCATTGTTTGTGCCCATTGGCTTTAGTTTTAGATCAATCTTCACGCTGCCCTGTTTATCGCTGTATGAGGCTGCGCGAGCTACATTCGAGAGAGCCAATCCAATAACATTGGAGATAACGCCGCCGTCAAGTTCTTGCATGAGTTTTGGAAAGTTGGTGGTGCGGTCCTCAATACTGAGGTTTCCTGCTTCTGTTTTTGACATGTCAATGCCCTCGTTTAGTTAGCTATATCTTTATGTCGATCTATGCAGCTTTAAGCATCAATAGACTAATCAGCTCATCAGTTCCCATTTGGCTGAGTAGCCATTCAATCGCCTTGGCTTTGCCAATCTCACTTAGCAATTCTTCGGTGTTAAAGTGTTCAGCGATTTCCTCTGCAGTGAAGTTACCGAGAACGTCTTCGATTTTTGCGGTGGCTTCGGTCTCGCCATCGCGTGGATCTATGCTTACGGGGCCGTAAGCAATAAATGAAATGTGCTTCTTCATTGGTCGTTACCTTGATTCTCAGGGGCTAGCCCCTGAGTTGATTTAAAAAGAAAGCCACTCGAAAGTGGCTTTGTGGGGTTAGTGTTTCGCGGCAGATTTGCTGGCGGTAATGGCTATTTCAACCATTTTCTTGTTCACCGCTTCGGCGATCTGCGCCATTTCTTGCATGGTGAAGATGCCCGGCTCTGCTATGAGGTTGGCGATTCTGCTTTTGCTGACAACGAATGCATCGTTAGGAATGTGCTTGGCTTCCACGGTTTGGCCGTTCTCGATAACAAGCATCACTCGTGTCATTGAAGGTACTGGGGTTTGTGGTTCTGGTAGCTTCTTCTGGTTGTTTGCCAGTTTCTGCTCCATTTCGTTGAAGGCGTTGATGTAGCGCTCTTTGATTTCTGCGGCGCGTTTGCCTGTAAAGCCCATCACCAAGAACATAAAGCCGTCTTTGGTCATTTGGTAGGCTTGGTAAACTTCACCGTTTTGTTCGTTCTTGTGGTGGTATGCTAAAAAGTTAGCAGACCTAAACTCGCCGGAACATTCCAATGATCTTAACTTTGCTAATACGTTACGATGTTGCTTGCCAAAGTATTCAGCAACTTTCATTGAATTGGTAACGAGCTGATTTGTTTGAGATGCGAAAACAAGATCGGATGGTTTAGCAGATGCGATAGCTGTAGAAACTGTGTTCATGATGAGGCTCCTTGTATTTTTTAGGAGTTCACCACTCAACTTTCCACGATTGGGTGGTGAACTGAACGAGGTGTGGAAATACCGCTACAAGGGAACGGCCTAGCCGAAGCCAGCCTCATCCAGCTCACCATAATTTAGATGTGCGGATTTTACGCATAAAAAAACCAACATGTGTTGGCGACTATGCGCCTTGCAATTCGGATTTCCACGTCCGGCACTGGATTTTGCCAGTGCACGTAAAGGTTAGCCCCGAACTAGGCGCTTTGTCAATAGCTTCAAGGCTTAAGACGCTTTTAACATGGCGATGGCTTCGCCGTATCCGTCCCAATTATCGACCCCCGATGCGTAGAGCGCTTCAAGCAAATCGGCTTTGCGTAACAGTTCGTTGTATTCGTCGGTTGGGATGGTGATAACCGCTTTGTTCGCAACGGTGAACGGTTTCACTTCGGCGGTTTCGGCCGTTGCTAATACCTGGCGAGCATGCGCTATACGATTTGGGTCTGCAGGGGTAGGGATGTCCTGCATTGCTTGTTCAACCGCGTTCTCTTTGGCTTGGCTCTTTGCAAGCTCTTGCGCTTTGCGGCGATCTTCGGCTTCCTGCTCTTTACGTAATGCATCTGCTTTTTGCTCGGCTTCGGCTTGCGCTTTAGCTTCTTCTTCCTTGCGGATGCGGTCGCGATCTGCTTGAAGGCGTTTCTCTTCAGCATCTTTGTGCTCGGCAATACGCAGTTTAACGAGCGTTGCGAAGTCTTCCGGTGCTTTAAAGGCGATTTGCCCCCAGTCGTTAAATAAGAAGCGGTATTCGCTATGCTGATTAACGGTATCTAGGTTGGTTTGCGCGATATCTTTTAGCTCAGACAGTGCAATTTTTGCCTTGGCCAGTTCGTCATTGATTGCACTTTGCATGCTTTCAATGTTGCGCTTGCCTTTAATGGCCGCAGCAAAGTCATGCTTAACGTTAAAACCGACATTATATTTTTGGGACATGTCAGCAACTAAGGCTTGAATTTCAGTCTTTGCCTTCATAACCAGTTCAGTCTTGATCTCTTCTTTGCGAGACTTGACCTGTTTATCTAGCGCGAGGCGCGCTTGGCGAATGTTTTCGCTGATAAAGCCAAGGTCTTTCACAAAGGTATCAATGCTTTCCACTTCCCCGAGAACTTGTTGTGACATTAGGCCGAGTTTATCTTCGGCGGATTTGAACACCTTCACCATGCTTTCTGCGTTGGCAAAGTCTTGGTCTGTTTCCAGTTTCTTTTTGGATTGCTCAACCAGTTCTAACGCCTTAACCTTGTACTCGTCTAGGTTACTGACAATCGCAAGGCCGTTCATTTTGTAGGTGACGGCGGGTAAATCTTGAATTACCTCGGCGGTGACCACTGGCTTGCTTTCCTGAGCGATTTCGCCGTTTGCCAGTTTTTGCTTGTACTCCGCTAAGTCAGACTTGAATTGCCTTAAGCCTGAAATAATCCAGCTTTGTACTGATTCGTCGGGGTAGTAGTCCATTTCGTGCCAGTTTTGTTCAGTGCCATCACTTGCTACAAACTTGCAGACTGCCGCGCCAGAGAGAAGTAACTGTTGCTCCATCTGCACAACATAATGAGTGTCTAAGTTGCGTTCAGCGATTCGGGCAACAAGCTTTCCATTAGGCGATTTGTGTTCGAATGCAATGTCGCCATCCATTGTTAAGCCATCAAGCGAAGCGAGTAGAGTAAGCCCTTCGCATTCGCCAGTAATGGTGGCCGGATAGAGCTCTTCACCAAGATTACTTTCCAAGATAGGGCGCGCCATTTCTTCAAAGCGGTGGCCATCGGCGAAGATTTTCTCTTGATAGCTACTGATTTCTGGCTTAATGCCCGTCGCTTTCTCGTGCATGAGCTGATCGCGGGTTTTATAAGGTGAGCACCCTAGCGCGGCAGAAACTTCAGAAGCGGTAAAATCGACGGTTTCACGCAATGCATGCCATTCATCGGTGCCTTGCTGAACGTTGTGGAACTGGATGTTAGTGACTTGCATGATTGGTTTCTCCCTGAGTGGTACTGATGCTTAAAAGGCGCTGTTTCATGTCTTCGGTTAGTGCTCCCTTGGCTTCAACCATGGCGATGATGCGTTCAGGTGTGTTGCGGCCTGATTCGATTTTCTTTTGCCAAGAAGGGAAGTTCTTTTCGAAGTCTTGAGCGGGGTACTGCTTGACGGTGATGGTATTGCGAGCTGGCGTAACATCGTGCTCGATGATGAGCTCTTTACCTTCCATTTCTTCAGCAGTCGCTTGCTGTCCGATTTCAGGCCATGCTTTGCGAAGGGCTTGAGCCTCGGCGCATTTTGCTAACTGTGCGTATGGCCGTTTTTTCCACATCGCGTTGGGAATTTGGGTGTTTTTCCCTGCAGTTGCGTAGTTCTCCAACCACATTTCTTTTGCCGAGAAGGCGACTAAGGTGCCATTGATCAGTTTATGGACTGTGATTTTGCACCATTCTGGAATGTTGATGATTTCCGAATAGTTATTTTCACCTTTAAACTCCATGGCAATCAGTGGGCCGAACTCTGGGTCTGTTGAGCCAGCGTAGCTACCACTGCGATCTGCTTGAATGCGATACATGCCAATGCCGGGCATCACCACATCACGCCATTCGTAGTTGTTGGTTTGTGAGTTCTTCACGTTCATTGGCACGATATGAACGGGCTTAAGAAGCGGGTCTAAGTGACGGGCGCGGCAGTAATCCGTCACCATCAAGATAGATTCTTCCTTCGCACCCGGATAAACACTGTTTTGCAGTGCAGACCAGGTGGCCTCGTCTATCCCGCGTTGTGCGACAAGTGGGTGACGCTCCTCAAATGGCACAATATTGGTCATTATCATTACCTCGATTAAAAGTTAGAGAGCTGCTGTTGCTCAAACTGAGTCACTTTCTGCTCTTGGATTTGGTCGTTTTTGAGTTCGCGGTAGCCTTTAAGAACAACGTTCCGGTTGGCATCCACGTACTTTTCTAAAAGCTCATTAAAGTGCTCTTGGAAGGTTTCAAGCTCGATGAGTTTGTGGCTACTCATCATGGGTTCAAACTGGATGGAGAGAATATTGCGGACGAGGCCTGTCATCATGCGAAAGGGCATATCTTGCTCAAGCATCCATTCAACAAAACTGCTCAGGGTTAAGCCGCAAAATTCACGATTGGCTTTAATGCGGCTGATGCCGTTGTCAATGAAGTGGCTGAACGCAGCTTCTTGATTTTCTGGTACTAGATTTAGGATATTCACTTTGTTATTCTCCCAAACGGTTAGGGCTTCTTGGTCGTTGCCTTAGCTGCCAATAGGCCTTTGCAATGTGGATGAGTCTGCGATGTGGTTGTCTATTGGTCGTTACCTTGACCGCCTCGGCGGTTTGGAGTGCGTTTCTTGGTCGTTATGCACTCCCCAATAGCCCGGCATTAGTCGGGCTTTTTGGTTTCTTCGCTGTCGTATTTATTGCCACAGAAAGGGCAGTGAGACATTTTGAATCCGTGTTGCAAGTGCCTCACATTCTTTGCAGGTTCGCTGTTTTTCTTAAGTGGTCGATACTCAGCGTTAACATAAAGAGCAACAGGCGCAGAGGGTTTCCCGTCAAGAAAGAACACGCGATTCTGCCAGTCAACTTTAAGAGAATCTTCAACCATCGGTGTATCTTTAATCTGTTCTTTTACGGACACTTTTACTCTTTTAAGCATTTCATCAAAGCAATTACATTGGCTCATCGTCGTTACCTTCTATCTGGTGAAATAAAACCCGCACAGTGGCGGGTTGTTTGGTCGTTGGTAGAATGTGGCACCCCGTAGAGGAATCGAACCTCTCACGTCCTTCCAGCTTTTTACGTACCGGCTTAGAAGGCCGGTGCTGGCATACGGGGCGTATTTTGAAAAGTGTTTTGCGAGTTGCCCTGAATCTCACAGGGCTAGCGATTCAACTTGTTTTGCATGTTGTGAGGGCTTTCACCTCACCTGCTCTAGTGATTCACACCGCTTAAGCTCAACACTTGCAAAAGACTTTATTAAATGGCTGTAGTTTTACTTCATTTCGGAAGGTCTCGTCACAGCCAGACTTTAGTTTTTTGTCGTCACCCGACTAGGGCCAAATTTCTAGAGCTTATAGAATATTGGTAACGGAAGTTGCCGTCTTTCCGAGCTGTCATGCGGTTACACTATCCGCCACTGGCGCTGGAGGTGCTAAAAACACCAAATCCAACCAGTTGGTTTGAAAGCAAGCTTTCGTTCCCCAGACCCCGATACTTCGGTAAATGTCAGCTATCTAAGCTTGCTTTAAAAATAGGTGATACCAGCACCCTGTTAGAACAACTGTTGTCACGTTAGCGCGAGAAGGTGTGTTCTGGTATCGGTTTGCTCGGTCTACACAAGGCGGATATTGCACATCGTTATTAGAGTTCAGATGCTTTTCCCCAGCCAATCTGGTACTTACTCACAACAGGATTACTTAGCTCTACCTGTTCATCCAAATGAGCGCTTTCCCTTCGAGGTTCTAACTTACAGACTCGGTTAATAACCTAGACTTTTTCGCTTTGCGGTCCATCTAGGCTTCTTGGTTCTTTGATTTCTAAGATAATCGCCAATCCTTGAGTTGACTCTTGTGTTTGAGTCACGGAAACGACCACTCTTGTAATACTTCTTAATGCCTCGGATGTGCATTGGCTTTCTGGATATGGATTCAGGGCGAATCTTTGGCTGTCTTGATTCTTGGTAGTAGTTCAACCACCAGAAATCACGCTTAGATTCCCATTCATCCAGAACGTCCCAAGGCTGTTTATTCAATGATTGCGCGTAATGAAAACAACGGCTTATTACCCACTGAAATTTTTCATACAATTCGCCTTTACTGCGCATTGGTCGCGCTTCTTTTCCGGCCCTTCTAGCGTCACTCATGTACGCTTCTTTCAGAGATTTGTAGCCTTTGGTTTGGCTAAAATATTTCCAATCAACGTTCATGATTCGCCTCATAAAACCGTATTATTTGTTTTTGAAAGCGGTCTGGATTGGCTAACAGGCTTCGATATTGAAACGGGCTTAGTGATCAATCTTCTCAGTTTCACACTAGTGGCCTCGATGACTTGAGTTAGCTTTTCCTATTTGAATTCCATATGAGTCTCGCGTCTCTCGCGCCAGACCGCTTTCAAAATGACTACGTTCGGCAGTCACTCGCCAGTCTTTCCCGGTGTCCATGCAGTCAGGCTTTTGGAGGCCTAGCCCCTGCAATGCTAGTGTTTTTACCGCTAATTCAACGTCCGGTTCTGCCCCGGCTGCGGCAACTCGATGTTAGGAACATCGAGCCAAGGATTTGCACTACTAGCTGACACACCTTGTAGTCACGCTTTCACTTGCTTTGGTTGAGCGACCTTCAAAAATTTAACACCGACAGTCAAAAGTTGAAGAAAAACAGTCGCTCACCAAAGCAGGTTGGTTTGTTGCATCACACCCAGAGCGTGATCTCTATAGCTTTCCTAAAACACAAAAATGGCTACTGGTGTTTTGGATCTAGCGCCCAAGCTACAATCATGTTCCCCAACATTTCATGTAAACGAAGGCGCTAAAATCTATGAAGTTTTTCCATTTTGTGTTCGAACCTGATTGTACAAATTTGCCACCTTGGCATTTTGGTTCACTTGAAGAGCAGCTTGCGATAGACCTGAATGTTAATTTGCTGATTTACAATAAAAATCCTGACGAGTACGGCAAGCAAGATTACTGGGTAACTGAAGATGCTATTGCCATGTATCCAGACTTTCTAAAACGCTACAAATTAACGCCTGTGGATGTTTCCCTTGATTATCTTCAAGAGATTGGAGCGAAAAGTGCGCTTCCTGAGAAAATGAGATAAGTTTTCCATTCAGCCATTGTTCGAACTCACTGTTGGGTGGCATCAGGTTTTTATTGATGTCGCCTGTAAGGTGATAGAAGCGCTCGTTTGATTCCCAAAACGCTTTAAATAACTCGGCAAGATTACTCTTGCGCGTGGTTATAAGGGAATCAATGCCAACGAGCTCTAAGGCTAAAGTGTTTTCCCAACCATTTGTTTTACATATGCCATCTGGGACAACTCCGTGGTCAAAGAGGCCAACCTGAGAGCAATCGGTGCGAACCTCGTTTCCGGCTTGCATAAAGCTGACGTTGGCTCCCAACGTAAAATCTTTGAATCGGCAGATGAAACTGAGCATGACAACAAAGTTTTGATTTGGGTAAAGGCCTTTACAGCATTCATCGCGCAAAACGTTGAAAACGTTGTATGCCTCGTTATACCTAAGTGAAGGCCGATAGCTGGGGAAAACCAGCCCTTTTCTGACAAGATCTGACACAGAACCTCCTTCTATTTGAAACCCTTTCCCCAAACACAAGAGTGACTGCTTGTTTTTTATAGCTCGCGCCCGAGTTACTGAGTGTCAGAAAGCATTAAGAATAGGTATCAAAAATATCTAGAACGCTTCGAGCTAATTGAGGAAGAGGCAACCCATCAACGTCTACTTGAACTGGGCGCAAAGTTGCGTTTAGGGGTGGTGAAATAGAGAGTTCATCTTTGAGCCAATGTTCAAAAGAATCTGGCGACATTGCTCGTTGAGTGATGTCGCTTGAGAAATTCAAAAAGCACATTTTTCCTTCATAGGTGGTAATCAGATCGGTAATTGCTTCTATCGACCCAGAGAGCAGCTCAATTCCTAACATAGTGAACGTTACGTTATGGTCATGTTCTGGAATGCCGCGTAAGTTATATGCATCAACTATGGACGGCAGTTGAAAATGAACGGCAACATTTTTGCGTTCGGCAAGTTTTGCGAATGTCGTAAAGCCCGCAACAGTGATCTGCCCATTACTCGCAACCAAGCAGAGAGTGAGCCGTAACATATCGGTATGAGTTTGTGATTTCATTAGGCCGTTAATATCGGCCATCAATCGGTCAAAATGGCGATAAGCAATGAACGGCATTGGCTTAGTGAAAATGAATCGCTGCTCAAGCATAAATCCTCCTTCTATTTGAAACCCCTCTAATGCAGTTTTGTTAGGCTTTGTCGGCCTTTCCTAACGCCGCTGTCCGACCAAAAAAGGGGTTTCAAATTGGCTCTGTTACCAAAGCCGATTTGCGTTTCTACCTCACCGCCGAAACTAGGCGGGGTTGTGTGCATTGCGGGTCATCCACTCGGTTAAGCCATTCCAGCAATGTTAGCGGCTTGGTTCTTCCAAGCTTTTCCCGTTATCCATAGGGGCCAACATCCGGTCGCCGCAAGAGGCACACAAGTCTGTTTCACGAAATTCATGTCGCCCATTCGTGGATCTTGGGCTGACCTCTACTCTCACCTACAAGCGGAGAGGGTAGTTATCGTTCATGGTTCATGTTGTTAAAGAGCGTAAGGCTGTTTGCCTTTGGTATAAATAGTATTCCGAAATGGTATTTTATTGTCAATACCAAAATGGAATTAAATTTTTGGGGATACGAGGAATGTGATCTGTATTACATTTTGGAGTTTGAGAGGCAAAGTAGGGCTGCTTACAAAGGGTAGTGGTGAGATGCTAAGAAGCAAAAAAAGCCACTAGTGTAGTGGCTTTTTTGATGTGGAAATTTATTAACTTACTAACTTTAAGTGTGGGTATAGTATGTCTTTGAATTCATTAGGGATTGCGTCTTTTAACTTGTCGATCAATGCGGTATCGCCAGGTACCATTTGGGCGAGAGATTTTAGCATGTCGGTAAGTTTTTGATTTCTATCCCACTGAATCTTATAAGGACCGGAGTTAACTTTTTGATTAACTGAGATTAACTGCTGACTTTCATTGTAAACATACTTCATTTTAATATTGCTAACGTCATCTTCGCTTCTATCAATAAAGCTGAGTACAAAAACAACCTTATCACCTTCCTTATATGATTCAATGTGGTGATATTCACTTTCAAAAATTGAAGCAGCGAGTTCACTAGGTTGGACACCTTTGACCATACAGAATGATATAATTTTGTTAATTTCTTTCATAATCAAAGCGTTATTCATCTAATCATCCTCTCAATCTCTCTGAATATATTCTCCAAGCTATTAATAGACGCAACCAAAGTATGGTTATCTCGGTCTTTTATGGGCCCAAACATATTGTAAAGTTTCATGTTAACGTATCTTACAATCATACCATCATTTGCGTCAGTTTCACGTAGCGGAACTATGTGATTTCTGAAATTATGATACAGTTCGGAGCTCTTTTCACCGATACCATTATCAATCAATATGTTAGAAGCCATATCTTGGGTGCGTTCTTTTAGCGTTTGCCTCAGTTTTGTTCTCGCGATATGAGGGCGCTTGGAAATCAACTCTGGATCGATAAACTCTTCTGCCGCTTTTTGAGTTTCATTCTCCGCTAGTTGTTTGCGTAAATTTTCTAGTATGTCATCAGGGATATCCACGCCAGACTGCTTGATTTGGTTAAGTTTTGTTTCTACGGAGGCATTAATCTCTTGGCGTTTTCGATTAAAAAGATCGTTAAAATCAATATCATGTAGGTAAGAGTCACTGTCACTAACGTAAGAGATATCGCTTTCAACTCCCGCTAATGTATGCTCTCGTTCCTCATAATCACGTTCGGTGTAAGTGTATTCTCTAACTCGGCGAGCTTTCTCCACTTCTTTCTGAAAACTCTCCCACATGGAGTTAAGGCCGATTTCCTCATGGAAGATCACAATTCCATTGTTATCAATGTCAAAGTGGGTTATCTCGTTTTCAGGAATTGTCCTCAGTATTCTGCCAACTACTTGCGCAAAAGCATTTAAACTTCTATAAGGTCTAAAAATTGCTAAAACAGTAAGATATTTGTGGTCGTAACCCTCCATAAGCATATTTACAGATATTACAACATCACACTGATTAAGCTCTATTTTCTGAAGTGCTTCGTGAAGTTCACTAGGCTCCATTTTACTATGGACAATGACAGGTTTCTTATCTTTTTCCTTATACCAACTCAGCAGATCTTCTGCGTGAGCTATACTGCATCCAACTGCTAGTATTTTATGGGGAACGTTGGGTGAGGCAGACTTCAGTTCATCTAGTTTGTTTAGGCTGTGTTCAATAACGTCTAAAGAACAACCTTTAGAAAGTGCAATACTTTTTTCAATCCACTCTTTATCTTTGAATTCAAGGACTGCTTCTTTACTTAACTTTATTCCAGGTTTGTCAGGAGTTGTAAAATAAAGTTCATGGGCATTTACAGTATCTTTTCTGAGCCATTTCACATATCTGTCGCGCATTACTTCAGATAAAGGAGTTTCGTGGATTTTTTCACCTGGCAAATCAATATTATCACCACGGTATGGTGTGCCTGTTACATGTAGCACTTTTGCGTTGTGAAAATACGTCAATGCCTCCTTCCAACTTTGTGCAGGGGAGTGATGTGCCTCATCAACAATAATAAAATCAAAAAAATCTGGTGGAACTCGACTCAACAGGCCGTTGCTTCTTGAGGAGGAAATTCGTTGGATATTGGTGTAAACAATTTGACTTTGATTGAGGTGTTCGTCTGACAATTCTGGAAGGTACTCACTTACTATTGGTATATCCTTTCCACTAAAAATTATGTCATAGTTTATCCAGAAGTTGTCTTTAAGCGCTTCCTGTGTTTGACGAATACTATTTTTGGTAATTAATCCCGGAGTAATGATAAGAACTCGCTTCTCTGCCACACCAAACGGAGATATAGATATTAGACCACTTTTCCCAGTACCAGTTGGCAAAACAACTAGCGCTTCTCTATTTATAGGTTTGCTATTAAAATACTCTTTTATTTTTATGTATGCCTCAATTTGAGGTGACCTTAGTTTTTTATTTCCTTCAATATTAACAGCAGTGTCAAAGAAATAAGACATTTTTCCATCCTTAGAATAATTTTAATTTTGCATCGATCACCACGCCTATAATGCGACAGTTGCCATTAATTGGCATCATTTGATAAGCGGTGTTAAGGGGCTTGAGATACTTTTGCCCTGCATCGATCACCAACTTTTTAAAGGTTGCGTTGTTTACATCGGTTAACTTAGCGACGACGAGTGAACCGTTTTGGTAATCTTTTTCTGTATCTACCAACACTAGCGTGCCTTCTGGGAAGCTCACACCTGTTGCGGATGTCATTGAGTCGCCCTCTACTTCCAACCAAAAGCTGCGTTTGCTGGCTCTTTCTGTGGTTTCGTACCAGTGGCTTATTTCATCAAGCCGATAGGGTTCTACGGCTTCAGACCAAGCGCCGGCTTGAACAGAACTCAATAGGGGGAAAGAATTCTGGTATTTTGGTTGAACCTTAACTCTCGAAACGTTCGCCAATACTTCGTCAGGGTATTCAACATAACCATCAGAGCTCAACATCAATTGATCAAGACCTACACACTTCATAATCTTGGCGATTGTATCAATATCTGGCTCTCGTTTTTTATTTAGGTAACGGGCTATCGAAGCCTGCGCAAGACCCATCTTTTCGGCAAGAGCATCCTGTGTCATGCCAATTTCTTTCATTCTGGCTTTAACCAGATCGTTCCAATTCATTTTCATTCCCAGATTATGCCATATCGGAATGTAGTTAAAATGGCCTTATTGGTATATCCATGTTGTTGCTGGTATTCCGTTATGGTATAAATCCCAATTTGGAGGTGTTATGAACAAGATCAGACACTACAGAAATGCCGTTAGAGCAACTCAAAAAGATTTGGGCGAAGCCATTGGTGTCGGCCAAAGCACCATTGACCGATATGAAAGCGGTGAGCGAAATCTAAATGTTTCTACCGCTTGGAAAATCGTAAAGGCTCTCAATGGCTTAAATGCTAATTGCACTTTCAGTGATGTGTTCCCTGAACCCCACTCGTAGTGAGACTAACAGTAAATGGGTAATGAAATGGCCCCTAACGAGGTAACGACCAAATGAAAATGACCAAAATCAATCAGAAAATTGAACAGCTCAAGCAAAACCGAACCGTTGGCATGGAGGGCTTGCCCTTCGACAAGGTGCGAACGTCTCAGGTGAAAGCCCGATTCACGTTGGATGAAAGCGAGTTTCTTTCCTTGCTGGCAAATGAAGTAGACGCGCAAAAGGCCGTTCTTTGCAATGTGCTGATCATCCAAGCGGTGATCGCTCTTTTGAAGAGTGAACCCGAGTTACGAGACCAAGTGCTGCTTGCTTGGGAGCGACAAGGGGGAGAGCGACTTGATTTCTTTGATGAGATCGAAAATCACAAACCATTCACCGTTGAGGGGGAGTTTGATGTTCTTACGCCTTCCTCTCGCTCGCCACAACAAGAGGCCCGATAAACATGAACACAACTAAAAAAGGGCGGGGGACCAACCCCGCTCACACTCCATGCAGTTCGGAGTCTGCGTTTGTTGAATTGGTGATCACTCAGGCTGCTGAGTATTCAGGCGAGCGCCGCGATCAAGTTCGTGGCCGTTTGATTGCGCATATGTTAGGGGCGGGGACTGATAATCCCTTTGATTTCAGTAAGAAAGCGGAAGGAGTTCACTAATGAGCATCATCCGTAGCGCCAGAAAGGTCGGTTTTACGATTATCAATAACGCCATTTTTGATAGCGGTTTGTCCCCACGCGCTATCGGAGTGCTGACGTACCTCTTGAGCAAGCCGGACAACTGGGAAGTGTCTCCTGCTCAGTTGGTCAAGTGTTTTAGTGATACCGCTGCTCCTATTGGGCGTGACGCTGTTTACGCAACCATTACAGAACTGGTTGAGAAAGGGTTTGTGGAACGCAGACAACGGCGTAATGGCTCTGGCCGAATGTCGGGTGTGGACTATGTGGTCTTTGATGAACCACTAGAAAAACCGGATACGCCTAAACCGGATACGGATAACACGGAAGCGGTGGATGAGCCGGATACGGCTGAACCGGAAACGGCCGAACCGTATCCGGCTGAGCCGACACTAATAAATACTGATCTTTTAATAAGTACTGATCACTTAACAAATACTGAATTTAAACAAGAGAAAAAAAGTAAACCAAAAAAAGCGCAGGCTTTGGATTTTTCAAACTGGCCGACACAACCAAGCGATCAGGTGCTGAGTGATTGGCAACTAATCCGCAACAAGAAACGCGCCCCTCTGACGCAAACGGCGATCAACCGTCTGCGACCCAAACTTGAACTTGCACAGCAGAAACTAGGGCTGACCGCCGACGATGTGCTGGGGATTTGCGTGGAGAGAGGCTGGCAAGGGTTTGAGGTTGAGTGGCTGGAAAACCACTTGGCCCGTTCACATGCGCCAATCTCTGCGCCACCTCAAGGGCGTCAATCCGCGCTGGAAGCGAGGAACCAGAGCGCCATTGACCAATGGCTAGGAACGACCACAAGCACAGGAAACACCTTCGAACACGGAGAGTAACGACCATGACACCTAATCAACGACCAGAATTTGCAGAAACACTTGCGGCCACGCTGAGTATTTACCGGATGGAACTGACCCCCGCACTGCTCAGCGTGTATTGGGAAGACTTGAGTATCTTTGACCTTGCCGCGGTGAAACAGGCTTTATCCATGCACCGCCGCAACCCAGATAACGGCCAGTTTGCGCCAAAGCCGGCAGACATTGTGCGCTTGCTTGGCGGTACCTCGAAAGATCGGGCGATCTTGGCTTGGAACAAAACCAAAAAGGCGATAGGCAGTGTTGGTTCTTACACCTCTGTGGTGTTTGACGATGCGCTGATCCATGCGGTGGTGAGTGATATGGGGGGATGGCCAGCGCTTTGTCACGGAAGCGAGGAAGAGCTGACATTTCGCCAAAAGGACTTTGAGAACCGCTATCGCACGTATCTGTTCAATCCGCCGAGCAGCTATCCCAGAGTGTTGGCTGGTGTATCTGAAACGGAGAACGCGGCTTCGGGCTTTGCTATCGACCCGCCGTTGAGTGTAGGCGATAGGGAGCAATGCAAGCTTGTGTATCGTGGCGGTGATGCGACTCAGAAAGCGCCAGTGGCACTGGTAAGTCAATCCAACGTTGTGCAAATGCAATTGGCCCAAAAGAGGTAACGACCAATGAATATCCATTTTACCAAACGTGAATTTATAGCCATGCGTGATGAGCTGAGTGCGTATGCGTTTCTCTCACTGCTTCGCAAGCTGCCGATGGAGCGGGGGGACGCAATTTTTATGATCGCTCGTCGCTGTGATGATCTGAGTTACGGCGCTGTTCGAGATTGGGAAAAGCAGGGTATACCAAGAAAACACGCGGTTATCCTCGCTGATCTTGCCAAAGAATACGGCGTGAAGATGTATTTGCACCAGTTTCGTCCTACACGGGCCATTGTGCACCAATGGCTGATGTACTGCTTTGAAGCAGACAAGCATTTACCGCCGACCAAGCAAATGTTTAAGCATTGGGAAATGGCCCTGAAATCGGAGCGTGTTGCATGACGGAAATGATGACATCCATCGAGGCGTGGAAGCGCAGCAAGTATCCAGAGCAGATCAATTTCAACACTTCACAGATTGGCCGAGTGATTGCGGTGATGGTGTCGAATAACGGTTGGCATACTCTGCGCGAGATTGAAGCGATGATCCACGCTCATTTTCCAGATCGCGATACGCAAGCGGCTATTTCTGCAAGGCTTCGTGAAGTCAGCCCCTCACGGCATGGCTTGGTTAAGCAACGCAAAATGGAAGTTGTGAACAAGAAACAAGTTTGGCGCTATCGCCTTGTGCCGTCTCTGCCAGTGAAAGAGGTGGCGAAACGAATAGGGATGAAGGTGAACTCATGAAATCTATTCAATCAATCTCCATGATGTTTGTCGCGGTTTGTATTGCGATTGCGGCTGGCTACTTTATTTCTTTGACGTCATTCGAGCCTGAAGAAAAGGCGCTGTTTGCTTACGCGTGCGCGTGTGTGGTGACGTATGTTTTTTACTGCATTTCCGGTGAAGCAAAGCGCGAAGAAATCGAGCGCTGGGACGAGTGTGAGACACAAGATTACGAGAACTTCAGCAATTCGAATGATCGTATTCTGAGCCTGCTTAAAGACGACCAAGGGGATCTGCAATGAGCTTATCCCTTGTTCGCTGCAAAACAGGGGGGTTAGCCCCTCTGTCTCCAGAAGATGATGAGGTTTTACGTCGCTACGCCATCGGCGAAGTGATTGAGTTCCCCAAGCTGCCAAGCAAAGTGCGCAATCCAATGTTTCACCGCAAGTATATGGCACTGCTTAAACTTGGGTTTGATTATTGGCAACCCACTGGCGGGGCCGTGTGTCCGAACGAGCGTCATTTGTTGGATAACTTTGTGAAGTTCTTAGTGAAGCATGTTGGAGAGGAAGACGTTTTGCTCGAGTTCGAATCGGCATTTCTCAACCAGCTCATACACAAGCGAACCACTTACGCCGTTGAAAAGAGTTTTCTCTCTTACCGCCGTTGGGTTGTGGTGGAAGCGGGATTTTTTAGCATTGTGACACTGCCTAATGGGGCTCTTCGTAAAGAGCCTAAGTCAATCAGTTTTGCCAACATGCAGGAGCACGAGTTTCAGGAGTTATATCGCGCTTCATTCAATGTGGTTTGGAATCAAATCGTTCGACCAGGTGGCTATCTAAGAAATGAAGCCGAAATGGAGAATGTCATTAACCAGATGTTGGGGTATGTATGACGCTCGTTCGCAGTAAAAAAATCATGAAGTCGGCTCGCGGTAAAGCATGCACATTGCGCTTAGTCGGCATTTGTAACTTTGACCCAGAAACGACGGTGGCGGCGCATGTTGGCTTACGCCGTGGGATGGGCATTAAAGCAGGCGATAACATGGTGGTTTATGCATGTTCAGCCTGCCATGCAGAGATTGATCGCTGCGGTCGCGAAGCGTATGCCGCCGATAAACTCCGAGCGGTAGAAGAGACTCAAGAAAGCTTTGTGGAAGAAGGGATACTGACGTTTGCATGAACCCCTATGAAATCGAAAGGCTTGCAGGGAAGCATGTCTCTATGAGCGGTGACAAGGCCAAGCGAAAGGTAAGAGAAATCGAACTGGCCGAATGCAAAGCGCTGTATCAGTGGGCCAAGCACACTGTCATTGACGGGCTGAATATCGCCGACTATCTCACTCACATTCCCAATGAAGGAAAGCGTGGGCCTAAAGCGCGAAAGGATTTCATCGAGATGGGCGGGACATCCGGCTACATGGACTACGTCTTTGATGTGGCCAGATGTGGCTATCACGGCTTGCGCATTGAAATGAAAGCGCCAGCGCCTTATCGCTCTGTAATTTCAAATGCGCAAAGTGAGCTAGGTGACAAGTTGTGCCAGCAGGGTTACTTGGTGGTCTTCCCTAAAGGCTTTGACGAAGCAAAACAAATAATAATCAACTATATGGCGGGTGAACTATGAATCAAGCAGTGGAAATGTTGGCAAAGCTCCATGCACCAAAGGCAATGATTGTGGAATCGAAAGTAGGGCGCAGACGATTAACGCCAGATGTCATACTGGCTGCGTTCTCGGCTGAGCTGTTGCATCACCCGGTAGGGCGAACCATTATCGAGGCCCGCTATTTGGGGGATGAAGCTGCACGCCTGACCTTCATTGACCATGTGCGCGCAACTGTCGCGCAGGAGAAGGTAAACCATGTGAGCGCGGTAGCCGATATTGTTGCCAACCTAGTACTGCAAGTTCCTCTGCGTTCACAGCGAGTTAAACTGCGCAGTTTGTATAAGAAATACGACGCACGTTCGAAGCGCTCTCTGAAGCTTATCGAGACATGGAAATTGCGCATCAAGTCGATGGAAAAGTCCGGCAATCTTTCCATGCAACCATTGATAGAGAAACACCAGCAGGACATAGAACTTGAGAAAGCGAGGTTACACGAACATGCGCAGATGAAAGCGGGTGACTCACTCAATTGCCCCAAATGTCATGGTTCAGGTAACTACCTGCTTCGCTTGTGCAACGAATGCGGTGGTGTAGGGATGCTTCGCCCAACAAGAGAGCAAATATACGCGGAGTTTCGTCAGCTCGGCGTGCGCATTTCAGAAGAGGATTTTGCGCGCAACTTCCTCCCGGTAATCACTGAGCTTGTAAGTGGCTATTGCAGGCAGGAGATCATCGCCGCAGATGCATTGGAAAAGCGGTTGAGATTGGAGAAGTTTGGGGTATTTGGGGGATGAGTAACAGAATGGAAAGCTGTGGCCGATCTCCTTTTTCGGGTGCCATTAGATGGCGAAACAAGCAACACTTAAAGTTTATCGGCTTGACAGTCAATATGTACCGAGCTATTTTTACCTCGCACTGGCAAAATCCAGTGTCGGGCGTAGGAACCCCGCATTGTAACTCAAGGCACACAAGTGCCAGCGTTTTGCTGGTTTTTTTGTGTGTGGCTTCGGCACACCTATAGAATTATGGTGGGCTGGATGAGGGCGCTTCGGCGCGCCGTTTCCTTGAGTACGGTAGTTCCTAACCTCGTTCAGTTCACCACCCATTGATTAGGAACCTTTGTGTGGTGATTTATGTATCATACTCAAGGAGTTCACTATGACTTCAGCACTTACTTTCCAAAATACTCGCTTTGATGTAATCGAGAAATGCAACCAGATCTGGTTATCAGCATCCGATATTGCAAAGGCTCTTGGTTATGCAAATTCAAACTCAATTAGCCGAGTTTATGCTCGGAACAAAGATGAGTTTTCAAGCGCAATGACCGAAGAGGTCAATTTGACCCTCTCGGGAAACTTGACTAAATCTTCTCGCATTTTCTCCCTTCGCGGCGCTCATCTTATTGCTATGCTATCTAGAACGGAAAGAGCCAAAGAATTCCGCAAATGGGTTTTGGATGTGCTCGATAAAGAGACCGAATCAGCCCAAACTCAGCCCCTCACCCAAGCACTACCAGAACCTCAGCTCCCAATTCCTTCTATGACGCGGATCATGCTCGTTATCGAGAACGGTCAAACCGTGGAAGCAAAACACATCCCTAATGATGCCTTTGTTGTCAGCAAAAGCCGGATCGCCAACCTAATTGCAGAGCCAGGTATTTTTACCATGCAAGAAATGGCGCAGATCGCCGAAGCGGTGAACAAGAAAATGGTTGAAATAGCCATCACCGCCAGTAAATCTGCCGCGAAACACTAACTTATCGGGGCGGAGTCATTTCGCGGTTCATTTGTCATTTGCAACTTAATATAGTTGCAAATGTGTTGTTCCTGTTTATACTTTGCGTATAGAGCAAGGAGTGGTAATGGGAAAGCAAGAAAAGCTTCTGGCGAAGCTACAAAACGCAAAACGTGTATTCCCTTGGAGTGATTTGGTTACGCTACTCGCTCAATTAGGATATGAGAAGAAAGAAATGGCAGGTTCTCGCGTGCGTTTCTTCAATGCTGAAACTGATGCGTTGTTATTGCTGCATAAGCCTCACCCTGAGAACGAAATTAAAGGTGGTGCGCTTAAATCGGTAATCATGCACCTGAAACAAGAGGGCATTCTATGACTTACTTAAGGTATAAGGGCTACATTGGCACAATTGAGCCAGAGCTAGAGACTAATACGCTGTTTGGAAAGCTGGCTTTTATTCGCGACGTGGTGACTTATGAAGCCAGCACGATTAAGGAGCTAGAGCGAGAGTTTCAATACTCTGTTGATGAGTACTTGGCTTCATGTGCGGAGCTTGGGCGCGAACCTAATAAGCCGTGCAAAGGTTCCTTTAACGTGAGAACCGGAGAGAACTTGCATCGTGCCGCCGTTATTGCGGCAGAAGGTGAGAGTTTGAATGCGTTCGTCTGCAATGCGATTCGTGAAAAAATTGCGCGTGTTCATCCAGAGTTAGTCGATGGATTAAATCGTTGAAATAACCATCGCCGCCAGAAAATCAACTAAAGCCTGTGGCTATGCTGTCATTGACTGAACCAAAAAGTTCGGTAAATTATTACCCATGATGTAGAACCTCGCCTTTTCGGCGGGGTTTTTTCGTTTCCGGGGACTATTAATGAGCTTCTTCTTTTCCATCGGTAAGACATCCAGCCCCGTTCTTACCGACAAAGCCACCATGTCTATCGCGGTGGGTAGCGGCACAACCGTCGGCGTTGGTGTCGCTAAAGGGGTAGAGAACTACCAATCCATGCTCAATTCGAGCTTTGCAGACATCATTGCGGGTAATTTTACCTGGTATGGCAGCGACATTGCCTTTGTGGTCGGTACCTCGCTGTCTATTTTGGGTATCGCGCTAACGGCCGCTCGATGGCTGTATCCTAAATCTCCCATCCAGAAGCATGAACAATGCGGTACAACAGACTAATCGGTGCAACGCTTGTCGGGGCAGTTGCGTTGACGGCTGCTTTCGAGGGCAAAGAGAATGTGGCATATCAGGACGTTGGCGGAGTGTGGACCGTTTGTAACGGCGAAACCAACGGCGTTAAACAGGGTGATAAGTACACTGATGCGCAATGCGCGGAAATGCTGGCTAAATCTCTAGAAAAGCATAATCAGCCGCTTGAAAAGCTTACCTATCAACTCCCGCCCAATGTTCACATCGCTACGCTGGACTTTGCTTACAACGTCGGAGTCGGAGCACTCGAAAACTCTACGCTCTATCGTCATCTGCAGCGTGGCCAAATCCAATACGCCTGTTATCAGTTCAACCGTTGGCGTTATGTCACGATAGGCGGAGAACCAAGAGACTGTCGGGATCCGCAGTGGCAATGCCGAGGAATAGTCTCTAGGCGGGAAATCGAAACCCAGCTCTGTCTCGGGCAAATCTCTGTTTACGACGCACTGCTCCAACTGGGCCAGCTTCCAACCGATACGGAAATTATCAATGAGCTTCGCTAGTAAAGCGGTAGTCGCCGCTCTTCTCATTGCCACGCTCTTTGGGATGGCTATGCACATCAAAGCTCAAAAGGCTGAAAACTCGCTGTTACGTGAGCAACTGGCCAGCGCCAATGCAACGAGCCTGATGCGCAAAACACTTCTTGAGCAAGTCAGTAACGAACGCGAGCGCATGAACACCTTACTTATCGAAAGAGCCAACAGAAACGCAAAGCAGGAGGAAAAGCTTCGCCATGACATCCAGTTTCTTGAGCAGCAAGTGGCGGATAGTCGCTGCGCTATCCCTGATACCGTTACTGAGCAGTTGCGCCAGCCCTACTAAACCTGAACCCATCGTAGTAACTGAATACATTCTCCCTCCCGAGGGGCTTATCGTTCCCTGTTATAAGCCTCAAGTCATCGGTACCTGGCCGCAAATCGTTACTCAAGACATCCCGCGGTTGAAAGCGGCGCTTAGTGAATGCGCAGCCCAAGCCGACGAGTATCTCCAATGGCGTACTCAAAAGAACAAGCCGGGTTAGCTCACTTCTCTCACCGATAACACCATAGCCATAACAGGAGCCACTCACCGCAGTGGCTCCAATTATGTTTGTAGTGGAATGCCCAAATGAAAAAGCTCACTGAAGTCAGTCAACCAAATCGGACAGGAAAGATTAAGGGCGTTATCGGGTATAACGGCAAATCGGCTCGGGTTTACCTCTCTTCGGGTGAACGCATTTGCATCCCAACTACCCATCGCCCCGTTATCGGGGATTGGGTAGTGGAAGGGGAACTCTCCAACGAGCTTATGAGAAAGTAGTAAGAGAAAAACATGTCGAACAAATGGGAACTATTACAAAAGAAATTCGAAGTTGCCCACGCGAGAACTGGCATTTCTGCAAAGGAGTGGTGTGAGAGCGAAGGGCTCAACTATCAGACCGCTCGGCGATATATCAAAGTGCGTAACACTGCGCATGATGAATCTGCGCATCGCACTGCGCAAAATGCGCAAAAACACTCTGCGCAAAGTCGAAGTGCGCAATGTGCGCAAAAAGCAGATAAGAAAAAAGTGACACGAAAAAATGGTCACAAACAAAATCACAAGCAGTCAGAGGCTTTAGAGCCCAGTAACGAACATGACATGGGACAAAGCGAACGAGATGAAAGCGGGCGTTTTCTTCCCGGTCATAAAATCTCTGTTGGCAACGCTGGCAATCCCAATCCAAGCAATTCCGCAGAGCCAGGCAACTCTAGGGCCAGAAAACATGGCATCTACGCTAGGTACTTCAAAGAAAACGAGCTTGAGAAGTTTGATGCTGCGGCCATTGCAGACTTGCAAGATGAATTGGAGCTTTGTCGTGTTCGTCTTCAATCTGGCGCGGAGGCGCTTTCTCAATGCATGGACGACATTAAAAACGCAAATAGCATCGAGGACCGCGTTTCGCTGTATGAATCCTACTATCGAATTGAAAATGGATTGGGCTCGTTGACTAGCCGTATTGAGTCGATTACTCGAACGCTTTCCGCTTTGAAAATCGATACAGTCAAAGTGCCACACATCGTTGCTGATACTAAGCGAGTTGAAAACGCAGCGCGCAAACTTGGCCTAGAAGCTGACAAAATCAGTAAAGAGGGCAAAGGCGACGACACGCCAGTTTCCAAGATTCTTGATGATATTCGCGCCATGGGCGGCGATGGCTTGATGAGCAAGACGCAATGACACATCAGTTTGAAGAAATCTCCGATGCTGAACTCCTCGAGATTGAGGACAAACTCAGCGATAAATGGTGGCGTCTCGATAATCTCTACATGATCGAGAACGAGCAGGGGCAGTTAGTTCGCTTCCGGCTTCGACCCGCTCAGCGTTTGCTCTTTGAGATGATGTGGTATCTCAACATTATCTTAAAAGCGCGGCAGCTTGGTTTCTCAACGGCTATTGATATCTACCTGCTCGATGAAGCGCTTTTTAACAATAACTTAAAGTGCGGGATTATCGCACAAGACCAATCCGCGTCAGGTGAAATTTATCGAACCAAGATTGAGGTACCGTTTGATAACTTGCCAGCTTGGCTCAAGACGCGATTTAAAGTTAAAAGCAGGCGCTCTGGTTCAACTGGCGGCTACATTGTTTTTGAACATGGTTCAAGCATTCAAGTAGCGACGTCGTTTCGTTCTGGTACCGTTCACCGCTTGCACGTTTCAGAGCATGGCAAAATCTGCGCTAAGTATCCTGCGAAAGCGAAAGAGGTTCGAACAGGGACGCTTAACGCCGTCCATCCTGGATGTATTGCATTCATCGAATCCACTGCCGAGGGCGTTGGCGGTGATTTCTACAACATGACGATGAAGTCGCTAGAGATGAGTCGCATTGAAAAGCCGCTAACTCAGCTCGACTGGAAGTTTCATTTTTTCGCGTGGTGGCAAGATCCGAAGTATCGCGCCAAAGTGCCTGAAACTGGGCTTGTGATAAGTAAAACCCAGAGAGAGTACTTTGACGCTATCGAGGATGCGATGAATTGCGAAATCGATGATGAGCAGCGCCAATGGTACGTGTTGAAAGAAGCGGAACAACGCGATGAGATGAAGCAGGAGTTTCCGTCTACGCCGCTTGAAGCATTTCTTACTTCTGGCCGTCGCGTCTTTGACTCGCTCAGTACCATGCAAGCTGAAGGCGAAACGATGAATCCGCTCATTGTCTATGACGTTGAACCCGTAACCGGGAACATGGCCAGAGCTAATAAACCAGAAACAATGGATGAGCAGGGGCAGAACTCAGTGATGAACATGCTGCTGGTTTGGGAACTGCCCGAGAAAGATGAAGATTATGCGATGGGTATCGATATTGCAGAAGGACTTGAACACGGTGACCGCTGCAGTCTTGATGTCGTTAAGCGAAGCACTGGCGAGCAAGTGGCTCATTGGTACGGGCATTTGGATGTAGAGCTTTTTGCTCAGTTGGCAGCGCACATCGGCAAGCTTTACAACTGGGCTTATGCAGGGCCAGAGCGCAATAACCATGGCCACGCTTTCATTCTTGAGTTTAAAAAGCATTACAAACTCAGCCGAATTTACTCTGAGCAATATATTGATAGGGCCGATGAAGATGAAACGGTGAAACTTGGCTGGCTCACCAATAAATACAGCAAGCCAATTTTAACCGAGGGATTAAAGACCCTGCTTCGCAATAGGCAATCTGGCATCCGCTGGATTGGCACGATTAGCGAAATAACCACTTACGTCTATCAAAAAAACGGCTCAATGAACGCTCAAGAGGGCTGCTTTGACGATCAAGTCATGAGCTACGCCATCGCCCAAGAAATGCGGGCAAGAATGCCAATCACACACAAATCCTCTCCAATTAAACGCGAACCCAAGCACTGGATGGCGCACTAATGAAAAAAATCGAGCAACAAAAACTCCTAGAGATCATGTCTGATATCGACGGACAACCCGGATGGAGAACCAACGCGAACAAGGCCTGCGCTTACTACGACGGCGACCAGCTTGCACCGAAAGTCATTGAAGTGCTTAAAGAACGCGATCAACCGATGACAATGCACAACCTGATTGCGCCAACCGTTGACGGTGTGCTTGGCATGGAGGCAAAGACTCGCACTGACCTAGTTGTGATGGCCGATGACCCAAGCAAAGAGTTTGATGAACTCGCAGAGGCAATCAACGAGCAGTTCAAGGACATTTGTCGTCTTAGTAAGTTGGATAAAGCCCGCTCTGATGCTTACTCATCTCAAATAAAATGCGGCTTTGGTGTCGTCGAAGTCTTTCGAAATGAAAACCTCTTTGGTCCTAAGTATAAGATTCAAAGTGTTCCTCGCGATGAAGTGTATTGGGACTGGTTATCAAAAGAACCTGACTGGTCCGATGCAAGATGGGTAATGCGCTGTCGCTGGATTGACGTTGATGAGCTGATGACATTGGTGCCGCACAAGGCTGACATCTTAGAGAACGCGGCCAATGGTTGGCATGGGTTTGTTGAAACAGAACTGGTTGAGGGCATGGAATCTAATCTGGTCAATGCCTATGAAGAGTACAAAGGCTACAGTCGTAAGCAAACCGAGTGGCTATCCCAAAACCGAAAACGTATTCGTCTGCAGGTGATTTACTACCGGACGATGGAGAGAAAGCCGGTAATCGAGTTGCAAAATGGACGAGTGATTGAGTTCGATAAAAATAACTTGGTGCATGCGACTGCAGCAGCACTCGGTAAGGCAAATGTGCGAATGGCTCAAGTCAGCCGAATCATTGAGAGTTGGTACGCAGGGCCGCACCATCTCGGCGATAAAGAGTGTGATGCGCCTCAGGGGTTGTTTCCGCTTGTTCCTTTCTTTGGTTACCGCAAAGATGCGAACGGTGAACCGTATGGGTTGATTGCTCGAGCAATTCCTGCACAGGATGAAGTGAACTTTAGACGTATCAAGCTGACTTGGTTACTGCAAGCCAAACGTGTCATCGCCGACCAAGATGCGACAAACATGAGCCGTGAGAGTGTGTTGACAGAGATAGAGCGCGCTGATGGCTACATTGAGCTCAACCCGGAACGGCGCAACAAAAAATCGGTATCAGATGCGTTCAAAGTTGAGCAGGATTTTGCCATTGCTCAACAGCAATTTGCGGTCATGCAAGAATCAATGAAGTTGATTCAAGATACCATGGGCGTATATGGGGCTTTTCTAGGTCAAGAGTCCAATGCAGCGAGTGGTGTTGCAATCGCAAATCTGGTCGAACAAGGAGCCACGACACTCGCTGAAATCAATGATAACTATCGCTACTCTTGCCAGCTACTCGGAGAGTTGATCCTTGGTTACTTAATTACGGACCTCAAGGGACGCAGAAACGTACCAGTAACGATTAATCGTGAAGACAGACGTAAGCGCAAGCATGTGATGATTAACCAAGAAACGGATGAAGGTTTAAGCAACGACATCACGAAGCTACGAGCACACATTGCGTTGGCACCAGTCCAACAGACCGCGGCTTATAAACAGCAGCTTGCAGATCGCATGATGCAAATTACCGCCCAGATGCCGCCAGAGGTTCAAGTTGCCGTAATAGACCTTGTGGCTGAACTGACCGATATTCCAAACAAAGCCGAGTTTATTGATCGGGTTCGCGATGCGATTGGTATTCAGAAGCCTCAAGAGGAGATGAGCGAGGAAGAGTTAGCGGCTATTCAGGCTCAGCAGCAACAGCAGGAAGCTCAGATGCAATTGGCGATGCGTGAGATGGAAGCGAAAGTGAAGAAACTCGAAGCCGAAGTTGAGAGGGCCATTGCTGCTGCAGAGAAAGAGAGAGCGGCCGCAAATTCAGCGCGATACAACGATGCCAAGACACAAGCTGAAACGGGCAAGCTTCTGCAGGAAGTAGAGCGAATGAATCAAGAGTTGCAGCAAATCCGAGCTCAATGGGCCAATATGATTGAGCAGCAATTGGAAGCTCTGACGTTGTAATTGAACGGCGCCAAAATGTGGGGTACATTTCTCCCATCATGCAAAGCCTCGCCCTTAACTGGTCGGGGCTTTTTTATTTGGCGAAATTTGGGTGCAAAAGATGAAAGTGCAAAAGGAACACATCCTTAACTTGGTTGACCAGCTTGAATTCAAGTTTGCTCGAGTTGAGAACACAACGGTAACAGGATGTTGGGCTTTTCTGCCCAATGGTTTTCAAGTGGCTTACGGCGAATCAGCTTGTGTCGATCCGGAAAACTACAAATGGGAAGACGGCTGCAAGTACGCGAAAGAGCGTTGCGTACAGTCGGCAGTTAACAAACTATGGGAGCTTGAAGGCTACTTGCTGAAAGTGACGGGCAAAACGAGTGATCGCTTTGGCGATCCAAGTACCGGAAATGCCTGTGCAAATACTAACAAACCAAAACCTCATGCCGTTTTGAATGAATTCAAGGTTTATCAGGGCAAGGCCATAGAGCGCATTGCCTATGAAGTGAAACCAGATGAAGTAATTATCCCACTCAAACAAGCAGAATCAGGTGGTCCATGCTTGAGTGAGATTGCGATTGGTGGTGAGTGCTACCAGTTTGCCCATTTCGAGCCTGTTAATGCTGGCGACTTCGTTTGCTTCTTGGATGAGAAAGATATCTACCACGTTCGCCGCAGTGTTTTCGAACAGCGAAACTACATCTAATGCTCAAACTCGAATGCTACACAGAACCGATGGCTCAAGGGCTATCGGTTTTTTTATGCGACCAAGGTTTTCGCTCAGTGCCTATTGGCAAGGCTGTGATCACCGACTACCCAGAGCAAGACGCCCAACTTCTTACATGCGCTTGCATTAAAACCGCTCAACCCACCGAATTTGATATTGCTTGCCTGAGCTCGTAAGCATTTTTTAACAGAGTGCTTACGCGCACAGACAGCGATACGTCTACACAGGAGAAGTACAAATGGGAATCAATCTAGACAATTTAACTGGTAGTGAAACCCCCGAAGAGCTTGAAGCCTTGCTTGATAGCATTGATGGCGTGTTGGATGACGATCCAGAGCATGACGACGATGAACCCATTGAGCTTGGTGACACGACTCTGGATGGTAGCTCGGATACTGACATTGCCGATAGTGATGCTGCGGACTCGGCACCCGCACAAGTTAAAGAGCAGCAGGTAGCGGAACAAAAGCCAATTGGCATTGTAGCGAAAGATGGTGAGCACGTTATCCCTTACGAAACGCTTGAGCGTGAACGTGAGACTAACAAGCAACTGAAAGCTAAGCTCGAAGAGCTTGAAAAAGATCGTGAAAAGCTTAGCCAGAATGAGCGCTTACTTGAAATTCGCAATAAGCAGTTGGAAAAGCTCGGCGTTGAACCTGAGGACTTACCAGAGAACTTGTCAATTTCCGATGAACAGCTTGACGCTCTAATGGATGACTATCCAGAGATTGGTAAAATCTTGAAGGTCGTCGTTGCGAAAACCAATGGTGCGGCGAAGCAAGCCGATACATCGCCACAGGAAACACAGAAACCTAACGTTGACCCCATCTTTGAAGCGCTTCAAGGGAATGCTGATCTATCTTCTTGGCGCGAGAAAGGTGGAGAGCAATGGCAAAAGGCGTGTGAGATTGATGACCGTTTAAGTGCCGATCCAAATTGGGCAAACAAGCCACTGGCAGAGCGCTTTGCCGAAGTGGTTAATCTGACCAAAGCCGAAATGTCGGTGCCAGAACCTGCGCCTGCGTCGCAGATCACTGAGCAAGACATAAAAGCTAAAGCTGAAGAGGTGGAGAGCCAAGTGAAAAACTCTCTGCCTTCTTCGCCTAGCGCTGTTGGCTCTACTAGTAAGCATCAGCCCTCTGAGCTGGAAAAGATGGCAAACGCAGATGCCGAAGGCTTGATGGCGATGATGCAAGGTAAGAGCACAGCAGAAATTGAAGCACTACTTGAAATGGCAGGCGTGTAGACGCCGCAGCAAATAACCAACCCCGTTCGAAAGAGCGGGGTTTTTTTATGTCTGGAGTTTGACAAATGACTACCATTACCAAACAACAAGCACGGAAAATTCAAGAGGTTGGCTTATTTACCTCTACGCTTCGTGCCCGTTCTCTTGTCAATATGTTGACCGAAGAACTCCCCAAAGAAGCCATGCCAGATAAGAAAGGCATGGAGCGTCAAACCAGCTCCCACGCTCCTATTGTGCGTGTGACTGACCTTTCTAAAGGCGGCGGCGATACGGTGGATATGCAGATTGTCCATCACTTGAACAAACGTCCGACAATGGGTGATAAGAAAATTGCGGGGCGTGGTGAATCAATCGATTTCACCAGCTTCGAGCTTGGTATCAACCAAGGCCGTCACCAAGTCGATGCTGGCGGTAAAATGACGCAACAGCGTACGACTCATGATCTACGCAAGACCGCACGAACGCTGCTTGGCCCGTACTTCAACAATCTTCAAGATCAAGTGTCGATTATCCATGCTGCTGGTGCGCGTGGCGACCATTTCGCGATAGACAGCATCGTGCCGCAAGAGTCTCACGAAGAGTACGCAGAGATCATGGTAAACGATGTGTTGCCGCCAACTCATGATCGCCATTTCTTCGGCGGTGATGCCAATAGCTTCGAAGAGCTGGACGAAGCTGATGTTTTCTCTATGGAGTCGGTGGACAATTTGAACTTGTTCATTGAAGAGATGGCGAACCCGATTCAGCCAATCCGCTTTAATGGAGACGAACTGGCAGGTGATGAACCGTTCTATCTATTAAACGTAACGCCTCGTCAGTGGGATAGCTGGAAAAAAACTTCTAGCTACAAAGATTGGCAGATGTTGGTCGCATCAGCATTGAACCGAGGCCGCAATTTCAAGCATCCGGTGTTCTCTGGTGAGTGCGCGATGATGGGCAACATTCTTGTGCGTAAGTACAAAGGGATGCCGATTCGCTTCAATGCCGGTTCCACAGTCAAGGTATCGAACAACGATAAGTTGGCTACGGTTTCACAGAAAACCGCGGGGACGACTATTGATCGCGCTATGTTGATGGGCGGTCAAGCTCTAGCTACAGCGTGGGGCAAAACTCAATCGGGTAACTCTTTCTCCATCGTCGAAGAAAAAACGGACGCCGGGAACCGAACCGAAATCACTATCGGCTGGATGAATGGCGTTAAGAAAATCCGTTTCGCTGACAAAACTGGACGCGTCAACGATCACGGCATCATCGTTCTCGATACGGCGGTGAAGCTCGGCTTTTAATTAGAGGGGGCTAAGTGCCCCTTGGAGAAACAAACATGGCAATTCATGAAGCACCATCCATGCGAGACCGGATTTATGTAGGCACCCACGGTAACGTTGCATTGGCACTGGTTAATGTCCAGTTATCTGCCATTGCCGCCAATGATGAGATTCAAGTAATTGAACTTGAAATCGGCATGAAGATCACCGGATTTCGTGTAATCACCACTGGTATTGGCGCTGGCGTTACTGCTGACATCAAAGTTGGTGAAAAAGTCGTTAAAGCTGGTATTGCACTCTCTGGTGCTAAGGCAGAAAGCATTCTGATCCCTACTGAATACACAGAAAGCAAGCAGCCACTGGCACTCGTTATCAAAGGTGCTGAAGCAAACGGCACGGTAACCCTTGGCGTGGAATATCTAGCCGAAGGCTACTAACCAACCCAGTCAAAGGAAAGGCGGCATGGTCCGCCTTTTTTATTTGGAGAAAAGACATGTCAAAAGTCCAAATTGTTTACATCGGACCTAAAGAGCGTAAGCGTGACACCATCACTGGAAGTCGTCAGGTGTTCCCACGTTTAAAGCCAATTGAAGTGACCGAAGAGGCAGCGGCAATCCTACTTCGTTTTGAAAATACATTTGTTCATGTTGATAAGCTTGAAAGCAAAATCAAAGAGCAGAAAGAAGCCGAAGCCCATAAAGCAGCGTTAGAAGAAGAACGTAAAAAGCAAGCTGAGCTAGAAGCAGAACAAGCTTCGTTCTTGGTCAGCATTGGCGGTGAAGAAGTTGATATTTCTAAGTTAGCCGCTGCGAAAATTCATACGTATATCGTTGCTGCTGGTCTGGATATCAAAGGCCAGCAATCTGGTGAAAGTGCGGATGATTACCGCAAGCGTGTTCGCTCCGAGTTAAAAGGGTAAACCATGGAAACTGTCTCAGTCGATTTGTTTACGCCTAAGCTTCGCCAGCTCGTCAATGTGACTTTGCCGCCGCTTATGCACTCGGCACTGGTTCAAGCAGCGCAGGAGTTTTGCCGCGAGAGCGGTGTGGTTCGTTACTCACGAACGCTGGAAAACGTGGCGGCGGGCGATGTGATTGCCGTGGTGGGAAGCTCGGACCTGAACAGCGACTCAGGCAGTTACATTGCCAGCGAAATGATTAGCGTGACTGACGCAGAACACGCGGCACTGACTAAAGGTGAACACTACCGCCAAATGAGCCGCGATGTGATGTCGTTTATCGTTTCGAATCCGGTTGTCTACGTGCATTGCAGTGTCGAGCCTGGTGTCAACTCTAAAACCTTGCCGAAGCTGTTGCTCGATGAGTACGCGCAAGCCATTTGTTACGGTGCTGCCCATCGCCTGATGCTTCAACCCGACAGCGATTGGCATAACCCATCGCTCGGTAATGAGTACCGTCAATGGTTTGTTGAAGCGATGCGTAGCGCGAAGCGCTTTGCTTTGGAATCTGGCGAGCCGCAAGCCTTTTCTAACCCGATCCGCAAACGGGAGTTCTTCTAATGCCCATCACCGTTAAAAACCTGATTGACCGCATTTCGCGGGACTTAATCGATCTTCGCAATGTGCGTTGGTCGCGCCCTGAACTGATCGACTTTATGAACGACGCCATTGCCGCGATTGTCATTCGTCGTCCTGATTTGAGCCGTGCTACGGCGGCTGTCGCGACGTCATCGAATACGGTGGCGTTGCCCGCCGATGCGTATCAAATCCTTGCTGTGAACCACATCGATAACGTTGCCGCGACGTTTGTTAGCATCAACAAGCTTAATCAGCTCTATCCAGAATGGCGCACGACGGTAGGCGCACCGGTGTGCTGGACGCGCAATGAGCTCGATGAAACCACACTGTTTCTATATCCAGCGCCACAAGAGCAAGTGAATGTGGAGGTGGTCTACTCCCGCACACTAAAAGTCACAGATGAAAGTGCGGCGTTTCCGCTCTCAGAAGTCTATGAGGGCGTTGTCGCTGACTTTGTGATGTATCGCGCCTACAACAAAGATTCGTTAAATCCGGCAGAAGGGCAGAAGGCACAGCTTCACTTGCAAGCGTTTGCCACGGCGCTTGGTGATAAAACCGCCACGGATAACGCCAAAGCACAAATGATTAACCAAAGTGAAGGGGCGCGGTAATGAGTCAAGAGCTGGTAAATAGCGTTAACAAGCTGACAGATGAGACGTCGGCACTACTCCAAGAGTATGTGAAGGGCAACACCGTGCTGCAAAACAGCGCCAGTGATGCGGCCAGCTCTGCCGCCGCTGCCAAAGCGTCGGAAACAAATTCAGTCAACCAGGCGAATATTGCCACCCAAAAAGCCGCCGAAGCCAAGGTATCCGAACAAAACGCTGCTGCTATCGTCACCGGAGGGACCGCAACCATTGACCCTTCACCGGGCAAAATTCCGCTGGCGAATTCACAGGGTAAGATTAGTTCAGGCTGGCTTACTGCACTCGCGTTCGCACGTACTAAAGCAGACATGGACGCAATGAGAGCGTCGGTTAATCGTCAGTGCGCGGCGAGTGGGATGATTCATGCGGGTATTGGGCATAGCACCAATAATGTCAATGAAGGTATGTGGTCAGATAGAGCAACGCCTAACCTACTTATTGTCGGTAAATCTGGAATTTCATCAGGGCACTTAGGCAGTTCAGAGACAGACTACCCTGTGTTTAACATCGCTGGGTTTCCCATCTCACTTAGGGCAGTCAACATCACACTCACAGCCCAGTGCCAGCTGAAATTCCCCCAAGCCCCAGACGGCACCGATATCTACGACAGCTCTGGCAACTGTCGTGGTACGGGCAAGCCTACGCTGAACCTGCTAACCGAAGTTGACCCTAAGTATGGGGATGTCGCGCCGAACGTGAATGAGGCGGTGGCGAGGGCGTTTGAGGGGATGGTTAAGAATGGGGATCTAAGAAATGGTACTAGTGGCTGGTCAACTATATCTGGCAGTACTGTTACCCTAGTTGACGGAAAATTAAGAGCGGTAAGCCCATCTACAAGCAACACTCTGCTATACCAAAATAATCTGTTCTTCTCTGAAACTAATCAGTATGAAGTCGTTATTAAATATTGGTCAAACCAAGGAATAACAGTAAGGTTAAACCAGAATTACGTAGGGTCAGAGGTGTTCCCTACTGGGAATGGTTCAGAAGTCAGGAAAGTCATAAGTGGGAAAAATGGCTCAGTATTTAATATATCTGGTGGCGGGGCGAACGCACAAATTGAAATAGAGTATATCTACATCCGCCCAATCACAGAAGAAGTCGTCACTGAACGCGTAGACCTCTCTGGTCTCGAAGGCTACTTAGAAGAAATTACGCCAGCCAAACCGTACATCTACCCTTACGGCGGCATTAACAACCAAGCAACCAGTGTTGACGGCATTGCTACAACGGTCGATAACGTTCGACCAATCACCTATTTTGCCAACTTCACTGGTGATACAACCTCGCGTGGCCGTGGTTGGAATTTGAACGACTTAACCGATGCGCAACTGCTGACGATTTTGCAGAACCCGTACCATCATGTTTATGTCATTGATGGGAAGTTGGTGCAGTTCAGAGTTCGCCCAAGAACGATTGCTGGGGCTGGGAATGGGGATTGGGAGCGAATAAATAGCGCTGAAAACTTATACCTGACTTTCAGGGATGGCGCTGGCGAGAGTCCAATGTACGTTAATGCCCAAGGAAACCAAGATACAGTTGAGCCATTAAGATCTTCCAGTGTTGGTAGTGTGCTGTACTGCCCTAGACAAACGTCTTCTACAATGTGGGGTGATCCAAATTTTAGAGACAAAGGCGTTTATAAAGCTAGCGCAGGTTACGGATATATCCCTACAGGAAGAGCTTACAACGGCGAATGCTACTTCTACGTCTTAGCCACTGTTTTGCGGCTCAATCAGGGGGCGTATCACGAATGGAACCCCCTTGGTGCTCAGCCATGGAATAAAACGGATGGTTGGGGAGAGAAGTATTGGATGCCAGGAGTTGTTAAGCCGACTACAAAAGCTGACGCGTTCAAAAAAGCGACCACTATTGATGGAGTTGGTACACCATTCAACACTAATCTTGGGGGATCGATTGCTTCTGACACCGCTCTAGGCCGACCCGATGGCAAGTTCTACGACGCAATCTACCCCGACGGCGAAGGCGGCGTGATTGACCGCAGACTGTCGGCATTCCCAATCACAATGGAAGACTATTTCAAAGCGATGGCAAAAGCTGAGAATGGGACTATGCGGGGGATGGAGTCACTATCAGAAACAGCCGTATTTGACTGCGGTGTGCCATTAAGCAAGGGGATACAACCTGATTTTGTACACATCAACTTACCAAAAGGCACAGTTCACTCTAAGTTTTTCAATGCCTATACAGAAGATCGCGCCTCTACGACTGTTGGCGGACATTTTATTGATGCAAGTGGAACTATCTACCCTATTTCTAAGGTGGCTGGGGATTCAAGTAATGACTATGTGTATCTCACCAGAGCTTATGGTGTTTCATCAACTAGCGTTGATATAACAGGTAAATGCTTTGTTGTGCCTAAACGACCAATAAACCTCTCAGTCTCCGGGAACTTCCTGCAAACCGACGTCTCTGGCCACCCTGCCAATATACTGAAAGTCGATGCGTTGAAAGGCGGTTGGGCGGGAAGTTGGTTGGGTATTCCAGATGGGGTTAAAGGTACTTGGCAGCTTACGAGAAAGAACTTGCAATCAGGAAATATAACGCGATTGTTTACTTCTGACCTCGGGGTATCTTGGACACAAAGCCCCTCAACATTCTATCCTGAGACTAATACCACTATCACTACGTGGGGGGCAGATGTAGTAAATCTTTACCAATACACCGCTGCCGCGAAAGTGACCAAACCGTCATCTGCGTCAAAAGTGTATGGCTACAAAAAAGGGTTAGGTTCTGTCATCACAACCCAAGATTACCGTACTGAGAAGGGGTCACTACTGGCTGAGTCTCTAATGGGTCAAGTGCTTACGTCCAATGCGTCCGGTAAACGTTACGGCAGTTGTCCGCTCACTAGTGATTTGGTTGGGCACGACGGCCTGCTATACAACGTAGCTGGGTATCTCCCAGAGCACCAACCAATAACGATGAGTCAGCCAGCCAACTCCTCCCCCTCGATTAAAATTTTGCCTCATGCTACGTCAGAAAATGGCCAAGCCACCCTTGGTTTTGTCTGGAACGAGCTGAAACACAATGGTGCTGGTTGGGGGGATGATAGCTCTATGCGTGTCATTGGTGGTACCGGAATCTACAACAACCTCAACGAGCAATCATGCTTGTACGGCTACGCTGTGTTGGCCTTGCCAATCGGCTGGGTAGACAACCACGCAAGGTTTGGGGCGCAAGTGCCAGGAGTGGATTTATGATGATTGATACAAACTACGCCTCGCTTGCTGAGGTGGATGAAAACATACGTCACTATTACGCAGAAGATACTCGCGAACGTGTGGTTGGGTATACGGAACCGAACGAGGAGGGCGAAAGCTCTCCTATCGTAGAGCCTTACATTGTGGTGGTCCTTAACCAGCCGGATAAAGTCACTTACCAAGATGTGCAGCTTCGTAAGAGTGAGCGTAAGCCTTGGGATAGCGTTATCAAGCCGGAGCTTGAAAGAGCCATTGCTTGGGAAGCGTTCAGCGTAAATCACAACCAGTACCTCGACTGGTTGTACGCCCTATCATTGTGGGAGAAAGAGCAACCTACAGAGCCAGTTTGGGATGAAGAACAGCAAGAATACATCGAGACAATTATCCCCGCGCCAGATCGTCCGGTGGTGGATGTGGCCAAGCAGGAAGCTTTTACCGACGATTTGATGCGTGACATTGCGGCCTATCATGCTGACTTAGCGATTCAAACTCGCAAGTCTGCAACGTTCAGTGATATCGAGTACCACGGTAAGTTGTATCAGATGGGCCAAGGCAAAGATGGTTTGTTTGGCATTGATAATTTCAACAAACGCATTGCGGCGGTGGCGGCGAATCCAGATAAAGCGCAGGAGTCTATCGGCTGGATTGCCAAATCTAACGAGATAGTTTCTCTAACTTATGAAGACGTTCGCGCCATCGTTAACGCTTTTTATGACCGCGAACAAGCCATCTTCACTGCTTACAACCAGTGGCGCAGTGGCGACCGGCTCACCCCTTTTAAAGTGACTATCTAGCCACACACTAACCCCAACTCATCAAGCGGCCAGTTGGCCGCTTTTTTTGTCTTTGCAGGATGAGACAAATGCGAATTGATATCTCCACAATGAAGGGCGAGGTGCCTCGCCTTGAGCCTCATTTACTCCCCGATGACACCGCGACATTCGCGCAAGATTGCACCTTTACACGCGGCATTGTTGCGCCAATTCGTTCGGATTTAGACAAAGCGACGCTGCCAAACTCGCCCGACTCGCTGTTTCTCTACGCGCATACGCATTGGTTTACGTTCAGTCAGCCCGTTAGTGTGATTGCCAATCCGATGGCGCAAGACCCATATCAACGCGTGTACTGGACGGGGCAAGACAAGCCTAAAGTCACCGCGCAAGACATCGCCACTGGCGCGGGCACTATGCCTGCCGCTTGGTATGACCTCGGCGTACCCAGACCAAGCAGCAAGCCGATTGTGACCAGCGTGAGCGTTGCGACGGGTGAAGAACCGCCAGAAGGCGAGCTGCCCGCTTACGACGATGAAGACCGACTGTACATCCAAACCTATGTCACGCGCTTTGGGGAAGAAGGCGCACCAGGGGAGGCCAGTGAACCCACCTTGATTGAAAAGCCTGGTTCAACGGTGACGGTCCGACTTGCCGCGCCAGGCGTGAACACGCACAACATCACCCATACCCGCTTATATCGCTCGGTGACATCCAGCGGTGAAGGGGATTATTTGCTTGTCGCGGAATTGCCAATTAGCCAAACGCAATACATCGATTCAGCGCGAGAGGTGAACGGTCCGGCGCTAGAAACGTGGGACTACGACATGCCGGACGCGACCATGCAGGGGCTATGCGCGATGGCGAACGGCATTTGTGCAGGGTTCGCCGGTAACGAGGTGATGTTTTCCGAAGCGTATCTGCCGTATGCCTGGAACAAAGCGAACCGTGGCACCACGGATGATGACATTGTGGCCATCGCCCCGATTGAAACTTCGTTGGTTGTGGCAACCAAAGGGAAGCCGTATCTGTTTTCTGGTGTGACACCGGAAATGATCACCGGCATGCGCCTCAACGTCGAGCAAGCGTGTGTCAGTGCACAATCGCTTGTTGTGATTAATGGCATGGCGCTTTATGCCTCACCGGATGGCTTGGTTGCTATCTCGACATCGAGCGCAGTGGTGGTGACGGAAGGGCTCATCGACCGTGATAGCTGGCAAAGCTTCAAGCCAGAAACCATCAAAGCATGGGCCAATGAAGGGCAGTATATCGCGCAGTATGACGGCGGCGCGTTCATCTTTGACCCAAGCACACAAAGCTTTACCCGCTTGTCTGCCTCTTGGGATGCGGCTTATCACTACCTGAACGAAGACACCCTGTTTATTGCCAATGGCACCGCGTTAAAAGCTTGGCGTCGCGGCGCAGCACTGGTGCCGATGACTTGGCAAAGCAAAACCTTTCTTATCGCGCAAAACGCGTCGTTAACTTGCGCTCGCATCCAAGCGGAATTCCCGCAGGAGTTGAGTGTGACGTTTATTGCTGACGGTGAAGTGATTTTCACTTTGGCGGCTGGCGAACTTAACCATGATCCTTTTCGCTTGCCGCCGGTACGCGCTGCCAAATGGCAAGTGCGCATTGAGGGGCCGAGCAAAGTAGAGCGGATCTTGTTAGCCGATTCTTTGTCGGAGCTGTACTAATGGCTAAGAAATCTCCTTTTCGGGCGGGACGCTCGCTCGATGTCTTATATGAAAACGTAGAAATTCTCACAGGACAACGCGGGAACGGGCTGTATAAAGCCGTGACCGAGAAAGACGTCGCCGCGATTAAGGGCACAGTGAATAAAATTGTCGTTGGCAGTAACTCCGGCGGCAGTGGTGGTGACATTGTTGAAGTGCCTCACGCCCCGCAAAACGTGCAAGCGTTCGGGGGCTTTTCGGCCATCTTAGTGCAATGGGATAACCCAACGTTCAAAGGCTATGCCTATGCCGAGGTGTGGCGAGCGACGGAAAATAACTTGTCTCAAGCGGTGCAGATTGCCACCACGCCCGCCAACGTGTTTTCCGATGTGGTGAATACCGGTAGTACGTTTTACTACTGGATCCGCTTTATCAATAAGAACAACATCGCGGGACCGTATCAGGATGTGAACGGCGTTCTAGCGCAGACTTCGCCGGACATTGGCGACATCATTGATGAACTGGCGGAGCAGCTTAGTAACTCTGAGGTGTTTAAGGCGCTGCAAAGCGATATCGACACCAAAGCAACCAAGGCGCAGCTCGACCAGGCAAACGCCGACATTGCCAAAGCGCAGCAGGATTTAGCGCAAGCAAAGTCTGACCTCGAACAAGTAGACGCGACGCTGCAAGCTGGTATCGATGACGCGAATCTAGCATTGGTCCAAGCCAAAGCCGATCTGGAATTGGCAAATGATGCGTTGCAAACGAGCCTTGGCCAGACTCAGCAAGAGCTCAGTACGGCGAAGGCGGAGTTATCTCAAGCGGACGCGACACTGCAAGCCGGTATCGACCAGGCACGTCAAGAGATAGAAACGGCCAAAAGTGATCTGGAACAAGCCGACGCCACTTTATCGCAAGCGATAGACGCGACGAACAGCGCTCTGTCAGAGGCGAAAGCAGCACTATCTCAAGCTGATGTCGATTTAGATCAGGCGCTCACTAATGCCAAAGCCGCCATCGATGGCGAGCTGGCACGAATTGAGGCCGAGTACCAATCGGCAGATGCCAGCGCGTATGCCAACGTAAAGCAGCTTGAAAAGGTACTGGCAGACACAAGCAAAGTGCTCGCGATGCAAGTGTCACAGCTTAACGCCGCATACACGACGCAAAACGCCGCGCAAGCCGCCGAAACGTCCGCACAAATTACCGAGGCCAAACGTGTACTGGCCGAAGCCGATCACGCTTTAGCGGAGATCGTCACGGGCCTTGAAGCGTCGATGAAAGCGAGCGACATCGAGATTAACGCCAAGCTGACGACGCTTGAACAAACGGTAGTCAGTGAAAACGAGGCGTTGTCACAACGAGTCACCGAGCTCGATACCGCGTATAAAGCGGCAGACTCAGCGACAAACGCCAGCTTGTCGTCTCTGGAACAAACGGTCAGCGACAGTAATCAGGCGATGAGTCAACGCGTCGATGCGTTAGACAGTGCTTATAAGGCCGCAGATACCGAAACCAACGCCAGCTTAACGGCATTGAGCCAAACCGTTGCCGATGCAAATCAGGCCATGAGCCAGCGTGTAGACGGTTTAGAGTCGGACTACAAAGCGGCAGACAGCCAAACCAACGCCAAAGTTAGCGCCCTTGAGCAGACCTTAGCGACGGAAACCGGAGCTTTAGCGCAGAGGGCCGACAGCCTAGAGGCGGATTATCAAGCCGCCGATGCGCTGCTAACGGGCAGTATTGCCAACCTAGAACAAGTTGTGATTGACGAGACACAAGCGCTCGCGCAACAGATCAGCAGTCTTGATACTGCATATAAAGCGGCAGACGCGGCCACGAATGCGTCTCTCGATACGTTGTCGCAAACTGTCTCTGATGGCGACAGCGCACTGGCGCAGCAGATCAACAATCTCGATACGGCTTATAAGGCCGCAGACGCCGAAACCAACGCCACGTTAACGACGCTCAGTAAAACGGTGTCGGATAACAACAGTGCGCTTGCCGAGCAGATCAGCTCGCTCGATACGGCATACAAAGCGGCAGATGCCGCGACGAACGCGACCGTAACTAACTTGGCCAAGAGCGTGAGTGATGGCGATTCGGCACTCAGCGAGCGGATAGATTCGCTCGACGTCGCTTACAAAGCCGCCGATGCCGCGACCAATGCGAACTTATCCAGCCTGGAACAAACAGTCGCTGATGAAACACAGGCGCTTGCGCAGCAAATCAACAGCCTCGATAGCGCTTACAAAGCGGCGGACGCGGCGACTAATGCGTCGATCGATACGTTGTCGCAAACTGTCTCCGATGGCGATAGCGCCCTAGCGCAGCAGATCAACAATCTCGATACGGCTTATAAGGCCGCAGACGCCGAAACCAACGCCACGTTAACGACGCTTAGTAAAACGGTGTCGGATAACAACAGTGCGCTTGCCGAGCAGATCAGCTCGCTCGATACAGCATACAAAGCGGCAGACGCCGCGACCAACGCGACCGTAACCACTTTGGCTAAGAGCGTGAGTGATGGCGATTCGGCACTGAGTGAGCGGATAGATTCGCTCGATGTCGCTTACAAAGCTGCAGATGCTGCGACCAATGCGAACTTATCCAGCCTGGAACAAACGGTCGCTGATGAGACACAAGCGCTCGCACAGCAGATCACCAATCTCGATGCGGCCTATAAAGCCGCCGATGTCGCTACCAATGCAGCCCTGTCCGAGCTTGAACAAGTGACCAGCAACGCAGATGAAGCTCTTTCGCAGCAGATCACTGATATGGAATCGAGCGTTGAAGCAGGGGATGCCAAGAACTTGGCTATGCTGCAAGCGCTCAATCAAACCGTGGCAAATGCGGCCAAGGTGATGGCCATGCAGATCCAGCAGCTAAACGCGGCGTATGGTGCGGTGAGCGAAGGGGAAACGGCGGTCAGTGAAGCGAAGTTTACTGAGTCTCGCAAGGCGCTTGCTGACGCTGAACAAGCGTTGGTCGAGCAAATCACCGCGCTTGAATCGACGTTTAACAGCCAATTGGGGCAAACCAATGCGAACTTATCTAGCCTGGAACAGACGGTCGCTGATGAGACGCAAGCGCTCGCGCAGCAGCTCACGCAGATAGACGCGGCTTATAAAGCGGCAGACAGCCAAACTAATGCAAATTTGAGCTCGCTTGAACAAGTGGTCACGGTTGCAGGGCAAGCGTTAAGCCAGCGCTTAGATAATATGGACTCGGCCTACAAAGCAGCGGATGCAGCAACGAACTCGAACCTGTCTACCTTAGAGCAAACCGTCGCAAGTGGTGACAGTGCAATGTCTCAGCGTCTCGACACCATGAGCGCCGAGTACAAGGCGGCAGACAGCCAAACCAACGCGAACTTATCCTCCTTGGCACAAACGGTCAGTGACAATGAACAGGCGATGAGCCAGCGTGTGGATTCGATAGACAGCGCTTATAAAGCGGCAGACGCGCAAACCAATGCGTCGATCACGGCATTAGAGCAAACGGTGGCTGATGAGACGCAAGCGCTCTCGCAGCAAATCACAGGGATAGATTCTGCCTACAAAGCGGCAGATGCGGCGACAAACGCCAGCTTGACCTCTTTGCAGCAGACAGTCGCCAGCAACAACTCGTCCATGAGCCAGCGTGTGGATACCGTGGAAGCAACGGCGAACACGGCGAATCAAAAGGGCGACGAGGCAAAAGCCGCCTCTCAAACCAACTCGCAGGCCATTGCGACCATAAATCAGGATGGCAGTGAAGCATTCAAAGCGCTATGGAGCACAAAAGTACAAGCGGGCGACATTACAGCGGGCATTGGTATCGTGGCAAAATCCGACGGCACAAGCCAAGTGGCTGTGAGCGCGAGTCAGTTTTTTGTGTTCGATCCGAACAACCCCGAAGTGATTACTCCGACCTTTGCGATTGACCAAGGCAAGGTGGTTATCCCAACGGCGATGATCGAGAAGGCGACCATTCAAATTCTTACCTCGCAGCAAATTACCGCCGATTTTGTGCGAGCGAGTATTCAGATTGTTTCGCCTTCGATTCAGGGGGGAGATATAACCGGTTCCATTATTCGCATTGGCGCTGGCGGGCCTTATGCCGGTTATAACTTCTATGTTGATCCTCAAGGCAATGCCTCAATGCGCAACGCGTGGATTGAGGGACACGTTCGTGCAACTAGTGGTGAAATGGAGAATGTCACCATTAAGGAAACCTGCACAATTAAAGGGCACCTAGATGGAGCAACAGGCACTTTTGCTGGCACCGTCGAAGCAAAAAATATCATTGGTGACTTGGTTGCAGCAAAGGCCGTAGTGCTTTCTAGGAATCAAATTGGTGCCAACTGGACCACTATTGGCTCTTTCTCTGGGATTAACAACACAAAGCATGAGGCCAGCTTATTTGTCGGTGGTGCAACAGTAACTCTCAGATGTGCTGTAAACCCAAGGCAAAAAGGATCTGCCGAAGGGAGTGTTAGGGTTATTGTAAATGGCAGTGTTGTTTCTGAGTGCATGTCAACGGCAAAAGCAGAATCTACGAGCGATTCTTCGGGTGCGAGTGAAACAATTTCATTCGCTGGTGTTGGGGCAGTCGTTCCGCTACCTATTGGGCAATCATTTAGCGTTTCTATCCAAGTTAGGACAAGTTCGGTAAATGCCACCGGAACAATCTGGGCATCTTCTGATGCAGTTGCTCAATTATTTCGAAATGGAGCGGCCTTTGATTAAGCCCAATTGTAGATGTCAATCTAGTTCATGCGTCCGGTAAGCAATTAAATTAGTTTTTGATAGCTGATATAGTTAGAAGATGATAAATCAACCTTATACCAAGTGGAGAGACAAGCTGCTCCCCATCATAATGAAAACCGCCGAGAAGAATCGGCATCCGTTCGCAGAGAACGTTGATCGCGCCTTACTGAGAAGTAAGGCGTTTTTGTTTCTGTCTGAGGATGGATTTGTAGCTTTGCAGCCATTCGATGGCGACAAAGTGTGTGTGCTGTTTGCGTACTCGTTTACTCAAGGCGCGACCGCAAAGTATCAACCGGAAATTGAAGTGCTCAGTAGAAAAATTGGCGCGAAGTCGATTGTTTTTCATACCGCACTGAATGGCGCGTTTACCAAGCTCGTGAAGAGGCTTGGCTACCGGAAAATCGCGCAGCAAGAACATGTTAGTACCTGGCAAAAGGAGCTCGACTAATGGGTGGTGGTGGCAAAAACGAAGTGAAAGAAACAGCCGCAGAGATTGCGGCTTCACAAGTGGCGCTGGAAGAGTGGAAGCTCTACGACAAAGAACTCAAGCCGTTTGAAGACAAATTCATGCAGCGCGTCGATAGTATCAATTCCGATGCGAATATGGCTGACGTCAAAAACGCGGCTGATTTGAGTTACAACCGAGAATACAGCAAAGCGCGGACCGGAGTGACGAAAAACCTGCTTGCGTCCGGTGTGGACCCAAGCTCAGGCAAATTTAAGCAAACGCTAAGTAACCTATCGAGTGACCAGGCGGTCGCGCAAGGCGACACGGTGAATCGAGCTCAAGTGAACGAGCAAGATAAGTATGTGGTGGGCAAGCAAGATATCGTCGCGATTGGCGCAGGTCAAAAAGCCGAGGGGCTGGCGGGCATGGAAGACACGGCGCGTCTTTCGCTACAAAACGCGACAAATGACGCCTATGCGGATTTCAATCGCCGCAGTGCCAACGCGCAAGCAGTCGGGACGCTGGCGGGTGTGGGGGCCAGTATGTATATGAATCGAGAACCCACTCAAACGCCCAATACTGCATTTGTGAACCCTAATGCGAACACGTTGAAGGGCCATGCAGGGATTAACCAAGACTGGGTATTAAACAGAGGAGAGCGCTAATGCCAAGAGGTGAGGGACGCCCAGATCGTGGCGAAACGTCCAATACGCAAACTCCGCAGATAATCGAACCTGTTGGGCCGTTACCCGCAGGTTCAATCTCTGCCAGTGGTTCGGCGGCGACCAATTACGCCAACATTACTCGTTCAATGTACCAAGACTGGTTAGAGCGTTTTTATCCGCATCAAAAGCAGCTTTTGGAGCAAACGCAAAACGGTGAATTGCTCACACAGCAACTAGGTCGAGTGGACGAAAACTTTGCCAGCGCACAGCAAAGCTCAACGTTGGCCAACACCAACAAAATGGCGAGGTTTGGCGTTCAGGCTGATGCAAGCAGCAATGACCAAGCAAAGATGTCGCTCGCGTCAGTCACCGCCAAAAACAGCTTGCGAGAGAACGAACAAGACAGAGCGTTGAGCGTGCTAAGTGGTGGCGCTCGCGGCAAATTGTCACAAATGAATGTGGGGTAAACCATGAGTTACAGCTTATTGCAATTGGGTTCGGACACACGCCGCCGTGCTTTGTCGGGGCTGCAACAGTCAGCGGCGCGTGAAGAGCAGCGTGAACAAGCGAATGAAAACCTGAAACAAGCGGAAAAACAGAAGAAGATGTCAGCCGTTGGTACGGGTGCAGCTATGGGGATGATGGCTGGTATGCAAGCGGGTAGTGCTGGCGGCCCAGCGGGCATGGCAATCGGTGCAGCAGCAGGTTTTGTGATTGGGGAGTTATTCTGATGGCTTTAGATACACGCGGGTTTGTGGATGGGGCGCTACGTGGTTTTGAAACAGGCAACCGATATTATGAACAGAAACAGGTTATGTCGTTACGCGATGCCGAAGAACAGCGACGGCAGCAGGCTTTTGAACAGCAAGCAAAGTTAAGCGACTTAAACCTTCAAAAAGCGAATCTGGACGTTGAACGCGGTGAACTGGAGACCGATTTTATGTTCGGTACAAAAGGTGAAGACGGAGCCAGATCAGGAGGCTATAAGCAGACTAAAGCTGCGCAAGAGAAGGAAAATCATGACCAGAACAAGACCCTGAACGACCTTCGGATAACTAATGAGAAGGAAAAAAATGATGCTCTAAAAAGACAGGCGGAGGAGCAAAAGAGGGCCATCTTCATCCAGAATAATCAGGACAAAATCGACCTTGCTTGGGAAGCGAGCGCGAGCGGCAATGAAGATGAGTCGTTCTATGATCACCCTATGATTAAAGGCACCTCTTACGACATAAGACATATGTCAAGCCCAGATATCCAAGATGCCGCGGCTGTGATTGAGCGTAAGATGCAAACGGGGGCAGGCATCAGAGACTTTTTAAACGACAACGAAGTCATCTCGGCAATGGCGACTTTGTATCAGAGAAATGCGGATAAAGCCGTTGGGACCCGATCAGCAGATGGGCGGATCATCGAGCGGGCAAAGGTTGGGGGGATTAATCTTGCGCAGGATATTAACCCAGATATACCGGGCGATCAGCCGGGCGTTGTCTTGTCACTGGATGTCGATTACGGAGATGGACAATGGGTGCGCGTGCCCGTTACCGAGAATCGCACTGGTCTACCAGATGATGCGGTAAGAATCATCCCTGTGGATTACGCGATGAAAGATCTGATTGGACAGATTAAACAGGCCAAAAAAGCCAGCTATGCCAAGGCTTACCAAAAGCGTTATGCCAATAAGGGAAAAGATAAGAGTAGCGCTGAAATAGATAAACAGTGGCGAACTGCCCGAACGGAACTTGAAAAAGACCGTACTGAGGCGCTCAACCAGCTCAATGGCGCTGCGCCGGAACAAATTGAGGCACTAAACGATCTGTACAATAAACGTGGTACAGCGATTGACCAGATTTACGGCAAGCTTGGCGGTGAATCAGGTGGAGCCAACAACCAAGCCATGAACGCTGCGAGCCAGTGGGCTGGCAATGATCCGCAAAAGCAGCAGTTTATTAATGAACTCAACCCTAAGGATATTGCAAATGTTTCGCCTGAGCTGTTGGAATCTGAGTTTCAGAGAGCTGTAAAAATGAGGGAAGCGGCCGAAAAAGAACGGACCTATCAAATGCTTCTGACAAAACTGAAGGATGAGACCAACTATGCTAAAGCCAAGCAAGAAGTAGAACAGGCAGGGCTAACCCCCGATCAGCAACGCAGTATTCTAGGGCAAATTAGAGATAATCAATACGATGCGGCAACGCCGGATTTTCTCAAAGAGATCCCAGAGAAAGTAAGCCAAGGCCTAAGCGACCTTGCTGATGGCCTAAAGCCCATACAGCCGCAAACTTTGCGTAATATTCCGAGGCCATTTTAAAAGCAGATAAGAGTGAGGCGCATGCCTCACTCTATGATGGCTTGCACTTTGGCAATCACGATATCTAGCGTATCGCTATCAACGTATTCGACAAAGCGTGCGTTCCTTGCTTTCATGTCGAGCACTTGCGCTGCATTGGCGACAACAACGCCTTGGGTTTGTGTGCCGGTTCCCATAAGGGAGGTGGTAAAGCCGCCTTCGCGGTGATAGGTTCCTTGCGTGATGGGGCAAACCATTGCCATTTCGGACTGGTTAAACTCATCATTGGAGATCACCAGTGCGAAATGGGGGCCGGACATTTCTCTGCCTGCTTGTGGGTCAAAGTCTAGATGGACAATGGACGCTTGATGGAAAACAAACTTAGCCATGCTCACGTCCTACAGACGGCTTGTTGTGCCAAGCCTGAAGCTCTGCATCTTCTCGCATGGCGTCAAAATCGGTGTTAGCCATGAGCTCTTTGATTGAAAAGCGTGGTTTGGGTTTCACTGGCTCAATCGTGATTTTCCCTTCGTTGAGGGTAATATTGACTTTTGAGCCTTTGTGTAGCCCAAGTTGCTGCAAATACGCTTGCGGCAGCGTGAGTGCGGTTGAGTTACCGACAGAGGTTAACGTTTTGAGCATTGGGTTCACCTTGCTTAGGTTGTGTACGAACAATGTTATAACATCTTTGGGGTTTCCGCCAGTGTCCATACTGCGTATGTAGTCCGCTATTCTGTTCTATTGGCTGGCCATAAAAAGCAAACCCCGCATCGCGGGGTTTGTTGTTCGTGATTGGTCACCGATGAGCTTAATTGCTCTTAAAAGAATATGAAGCAGAGAAAACTTCCGCAGTTTCTTTGATTTCAAAGGTGAAATTGACGTTAACCGTTGCCCCTCTTGTGAGCGGAGAGATCAGTTCAAAAATGATTTCTGAACCATCGGCAATTTCATCGTTTTCAGCCAGCCCCTTAAAGAATGGAACTACTGTTCCTGTGCTGTCTGTGGCGGAAACATTTTGAATTGTAAATGCCTCACCCTCGGCCAGCAGCTTAAACTTACCTAAAGAGTAGGTAGTTGGTGTTGGTACTCCATTTACTCTCGCATTAACCGCCCCGTTAGTGCTGTATGGGAATTGAATTTCAGTGTAAGAGCCACCCCACAAATCAGGCGCTTTATACAGCCTCACTCGTGGTTGAATGGCATCCACTTTCACGGTATCGACTGTGCTGTCTTCCAAGCCATCATTTACAGCCAAATTAATAACGTAAGCACCTTCTATATCGGCGGTGAAACTTGGGTTTGACACTGTGTTATCGTCGAAATCGGCACTACTTCCGGTAGGCTTAGACACGAATGACCAATTGTAAGAGAGGCCGTCGTTATCTGCATCCGTACTGCCGCTCCCATCGAGATACACAATGTTGCCAACCTTCACATTTTGGTCAGCACCTGCGTTCGCTACTGGCGCAGAGTTTGAGGTCGAAGCGGTAACGCTCACCGTGTCCGCCACGCTGTCTAACTTGCCATCGTTTACAATCAGTTGTGCAACATACACGCCATCGACATCGGCGGTGAACTTAGTGACCGCCGTGTTTGTTGAGTCAAGCACTGCTGAACTTCCGGCAGGGACGCTGCTCATAGACCAACGATAAGAAAGCTGATCGCCATCCACATCCGAGCTGGCAACACCTGATAGGGTAACTAGCGTTCCTGTTTCGATGTTTTGATCGACGCCAGCATTAGCCACTGGTGCTGAGTTAGCGGTAGAAGCCGTAATGGTTACGCTATCCGCCTCACTGTCTGCTTCACCATCGTTCACCACAAGTAGCGCAACATAGGTTCCATCCACATCAACAGTAAACTTTGGTGAAACAACATTGGCATCAGAGAACTGCGCCGCACTATTAGTGGGCTTGCTTTGCCATGACCAAGCATAAGTCAGTTGATCGCCATCTGCATCGGAGCTTTTTGAGCCATCCAGCGTAATTAAGCTGCCTGTGTTGGCAACAATATCAACCCCAGCATTCGCCACCGGAACGGAATTGGAAGTGGATGCCGTAATGCTCACCGTATCAGAAGCGCTATCTAGCTTGCCGTCGTTTACAATGAGTTCTGCCACATAAACGCCATCCATATCAGCGGTAAATTTAGTGCTTACTGTGTTTACAGAGCTAAGTGTGGCAGAGCTACCCGCCGGAGTGCTGGTCAGAGACCAGCGATAAGTTAGCGGATCCCCATTCGCGTCAGAGCTCTTGGCGCCACTCAAATTAACTTCCGTTCCCGTTTCTACGTTTTGGTCAGTGCCTGCATTCGCCACTGGCGCAGTATTTGGCGTTGCAGCGGTGATGGTTATACTGTCAGCAACGCTTTGTAGCTTTCCGTCACTGACGATCAATTCCAGTACGTATTTCCCGTCCACATCTGGGGTAAATTTTGGCGCAGTCAATGTTGCATCATCCAGCGCAGCGGCACTGCCTGCTGGTCGAGAAGCCATTGTCCACTGATAGGTCAGTTTGTCGCCGTCTGCATCGGTACTTTCTGCACCAGAAACCTGAACTTGTGCGCCTGTTGATACGTTTTTATCCAAGCCCGCCTTGGCAACTGGCGCAGTGTTTGGCGTTGGGGTTGGATCTGCACCTGGATTAGCAGGGGATGAAGAATCACCGCCACCACCTCCACCGCAAGCCACCAATCCAGCAAGAGACGCTACTAATACACCTAATTTTATTGAATTTCGCATTTTTTATCCTTTCTTATAAACCTAGCCAAGCCGTCCAATTCGTTTTGGCATAAGGCATAGATTACATAATCAACCAATTGGTATTCAACTATGTATACAGCGGATAAATATAAATAAATTCAAAAATCGAACACTTGTCGCCTTCTGAGCTTCTATTCAGCCCACATGACAAGAACGCCACTTAAATCCCAATCGTTGGTTGAATAGCCACTGTCGGTCAATTCTTTAATGATGGGCTCGATAACGGTGTCTAACAAAGGGTCATCTTCAAATTCAATTTCTAGTTCTTCAAAGCTGATGTAAGCATCCGTTTTCCCGAGCTTGATTCTTCGGTCGATTTCTTCGATGACCTTACCTCGGAAATATTTGTAGACATTCTTTGCACACTGTTTGGACTCGTCTAGAGCCTTTGATGAAGTTGGTAAGTCGATATCTATTGATTCAGAAAATGACTCACTAATTCGGCGTAAAAGCTCAGAGTTAACGGAACATTTGTTCTCTTCTGCTGACGCTTTAACCTTTGCGTGAAGATCCTCATCAATACGTAGTTTGAATTGTAGTGTTTTGTTCATGTCGCGACCAAAATTGAAATTAGTGTTGACATGGAACCATATTGGTCCTAAATTATCAATGGAACCAAATTGGTTCCAATGCATCATCATGATAGAGGTGAAAATGTTAGAAAATATGCGAATTGATCAACTTAGAGGTCAGAGAGGAAAGAATGCAAAACAGGTACATTTACGAATGTCAGCGGAATTTGTTGAAGTGATCCGACAGAAAGCGGAAGAGAACGGACGCTCTCTTAATTCGGAAATACTGGTCAGTTTAAGGAAGTACTATGCGGAAAGTGAAGATCTTGGATAAGAAAAAACCCCAGCGCAGCAACACTGAGGTTTATGTGTCTCACCATTCAACTAACAGAAGTGAAATGTTTATGAAAGACAACGTAATTATAGGTCAATCTAGATTTAAATCAACCATCGAAATCACTGCTTGGGGGTGGGTATGACTTCAGCACTAACTTTTCAAAACACTCGCTTTGATGTTGTCGAAAAACAAAACAAGATCTGGCTAGCAGCGGCAGATATAGCTACGGCATTGGGCTATGCTAATTCGAATTCTATTAGTCGTATTTACCGCAGAAATTCAGATGAGTTTACTCGTGGAATGACTGAGGAGGTCAAATTGGCTCTCTCAGGAAACTATCAGAAAACGGCCCGTATTTTCTCACTACGCGGTGCTCATCTCATCGCCATGTTCGCTAGAACTGAAAAAGCCAAAGAATTCCGCAAGTGGGTTTTGGATATTCTCGATAAAGAAGCCGAATCAGGCCAAACTCAGCCCCTCACACCAACACTACCAGAACCGCAACTGCCAATTCCTTCTATGACGCGGATCATGCTCGTTATCGAGAACGGCCAAACCGTGGAAGCCAAACACATCCCTAGCGATGCCTTCGTTGTCAGCAAAAGCCGGATTGCCAACCTAATTGCAGAGCCGGGCATTTTTACTATGCAAGAAATGGCGCAAATCTCCGAAGCCGTGAATAAACAAATAGTCGAGATTGCTGTAAGCGCTAGCCGATCTATTTCTACACATTGATGCAGTAATAGCATTCACCAAAAATCGGGGTATGATTTACCCATAGTGCCAAGCCTCACCCTTTCGGGTGGGGCTTTTTTTATACCCGGAGAAAACCATGCAAGATAAGCAGTTACTTGGACAAAACATGAATTCAAAAGCGACGGTGAATGCAAAAACCGACATGAGCCAAGAGCCATTTTTGCCGGAAGGCTTCACGTTTAAACATTCGTCTGAGCCTCTAAAAGATCTCGATGTGTCTGGAATGGATTATGTAAAAGCGGCAGGCAGCGGCGCTTTACGAAGCATTGCTGGGGTAGGTGAACTTGCCGAGAATTACTTGGGCGTTGGCGAAAGCTTGCGTGATGTAGCAACCTCAGGTGCGGATTACCTACAAGAAAACATGACTCCTGACGCCCAAGAAGCCATGACGAGAGAGCTGTACACCGAAGATGGTAACGGTCCTTTTGGGATGGGGCTGGGAAATGGCGCAGGTGATATTGATGTTTGGGCTATAAAGGCAGCAAACGCTATAGGATCATGGGCTGCGACTTTTGCAGGTGGTGGTGTCGCTGGGGCAGGAGCAAAAACGCTTCTACGCGGTACGATAACCAAGTCGATGATGAAAAAAGGGCTAACGGAAGAAGTTGCGCAGGCGGTGGCTGATAAGGCGATTAAACGTATCGCTGCTACTGGTGCGGCTGGTGCTGGGTTTGGTGCCTCACTTGGCGGCGCGAGTATGGATGCGCGTGACGCCGTGATGAATATGGATTCTGCTTGGCTCTACGAAAATTCTGATTTCTTTCGCGATGCACTAATGCGAGTTTCCGATCATCCAGAAAATCAAAACTTAAGTGCCACCGAGCTATTCGATTTAGCCAAAGAAGAAACCGCGAACCATGCAAGTTTGCAAATGAGCAGTGATCCAAAAGCGATTGCAGCAAGCGCAGCGAGCGCCTTGGGTGATAAGGTTCTGTTCAATGCAATCACCGGCACACTAGGCAAATCTATCACTGGCGGCGCACTGAAAGGGGCGGCAACGGAGGCAAGCACAGAAGCACTGGAGTCCGGCACTCAAACTTACTCACAAAATCAGATTCTCAATGATGTCGCTGGCACAAATATAGACCCTTGGAGCGGGGTGAAATCGGCGGCGGCAGAGGGGGGAACCATCGGCGCAATCGTTGGTGGCGTACCGGGTGCTATTGGTGGTTACCGAGGCAAGCACTATGCAAACGAGAGCTCTGATTTGGCTCCTGAACAAATGCCTATCCCCGACGATCAAAGCGAAGTGGTTAACGAGCTTGCTTCTCAGTTGCGTGGAAGTTCATCTAACGAAGCCCAAAATAATGCCTCTGAAACTATGCCAGAAGGCGCTACTCCAATCCCTGAAGAGATCGCCCCTGTGATGTCTGACTTAGGCGCGCAACTGCGTGGTGATGAAGATGCGCCAGTAAGCCAGCCGTTGTCTCAGGATCCATCGATACAGCAACCAGAGGTAAAGGTTCCACAACCCGATGATGGCAATCAAGTTCTCAACGCGCAAGAGACGGTAGCAAGTGAGCCTCAGGCTGATGGCATTACTGAACAGTTTAAAGCCATGATGTATGCCGCCGAGCAAGCCGATCCCAATCGGAGCCATCAGATCATTAAGGCCCTTAAAAGCAAAAATACAACAACGACAGAAAAAATAGAGTTGCTTAAGGAATTTCGGGCATTGGCATCCAGTCAATCCCCAAATGAAATGAGCCAAGATATTCCTCAACCGGCATCTATTCAGCCTGAGCAAGAACCTAAAGGGTCAGACCTTTCGTCAATCGAAGTCGCTTTGCCGCAAGAGGATGTGCCCACTTTTCAAGCTAAGGAGGCTGGAGAGAATGCAGTAGCCTCCTCAGCAGGCGATCAGATTGAAAATGGAGAGCCCGCTTATAGTTATGCTGAGGAAACGACTACGCCTGAATTAACGAAACCGCTTCAACCAAAAGGTAAAAGTGAGTCAGAAAACGCAAACCTAGCAGTACCGCCAGAACCATTGGAACCAACCGAGCCTCAATTACAGCAAAGCCTACAATCCGATGTGGAGAACCTGCCAGCCGTAGAGCAAAAAGTAGAACTGCCGGAAATACTCAGAGCCTCAAAAAAACAACATTTAAAGAAGATGGCGAAAGCGAAGGGCTTAAAAGAGAGCTCGCCTGGTTACGCTAAGGCGATGAGTGATCTTGAAACCGAGTATGAAAGCAACTACGACCTTGCCTTGGCACAGTTACCATTTGAACAGTATCAACAGCTCAACAGTGATACGCCTGAGTCAATAAACCGACAAGCTCACCAGCAATTGCAGGAAGAATTTGGAGTTAGAGAAAAAGCCATTTCATTTAGTCGAGAAAGTGTTTTATCTCATGTGCCAGCCAAAGGAATGGCCATAAAAGAAGCGGAGCTAGCCGCCGATCAATGGTTAAAAACCTACAAAGGCGGCGCGGGTGTGGATATCAAAGTGGTAAAAACTCAAGCAGAGGCAGAGGCAATCATGGGGGCAAGGTTCGAAGGGGCGTTGGTTGGCGCGCTTTACAGTGATGCCAAACGGCTTGCGGTGGTCGTTGCTGACAACATCGAAAGCCCCAAAGATCTGCGTCATAAACTTCGTCATGAAGTACTGGTACATCACGGGCTTCGCGCGGTGGTTGGCGATATGGAATACATGAAGATCATGGAGCGTATCGCACGTGGTAAAAATTCACCATATCTCAAAGAGCTGTGGGATACCGTTGAAAGAAATTACAAAGGTTTTGAGCCACTATACCAAGTCGAAGAGGTGCTTGCTCACGCTGCGGAAATTGAGCGTCCAGCAATTAAGCGTTGGTTTGATAGTATTGTTGAATTGATAGCTCACGCCTTGCGTCGCGTTGGTTTAATGAACCATAGTGATATGACTAAGGCAGAAATGTACAACATTGTACAAACGCTGAGCGACCGCATTAAATCTGTTAATCAATGGAAAGACCGAACTCGCCCAGAGGCGCAGAATGTTGAGACAAAACTTTCTCAGACTTTATTTTCAAAAAATGAACAGCCGAGTAAAGAAGAGGTTATCGCTTCCGGTGGCAACGATTCAGGGCCGCGCCTACTTCCCCTAGAACCCGATAACAATACTAGCAGAGTTGCGGAAGCCAATAAAAGTGTATCCATAGAGGACAAAGCCGTCAAAGGCGTTTCGAACAATACCAAAGGTGAAGATCTTAAGTTCTCCAGAAAAGTCAAAGAGCAAACGTTGACCCCTGAACTCGCTGAAAAACTTGGCCTTGGCCCAAAAAAATCCAAAGCAGAACTTGCGAAAGAATTCACCAAGGAACTGGTAGGCAAAAGCAAAGCGGAGTGGTTTGAACTCTTTCAAGAGAGAATGAAGCGCGTCAATACTGGCTGGTTTGATGGGTTAGCCCCTATTAAGTACGCGGAAGATAAGGCGGGAATTACTAACGCGGAAGATAGTGGTTATGTAGCTGCGCGTTTGGCCGCGGGATCGTCATCGGTTATGCAAGCCGTGATGCTCTACGGGATCCCAGAATGGAAAGATGGCATCATTCAGAAACGAGACAATACCGGAGAGGCAGATAGTCTGCTCGGTATTTTTGATGAATTAGGCAAGGATTTACACAATTGGCTTGCATGGATGGCAGGTAATCGAGCGAAGCAGTTAAAAACACAGGGTAGGGAGAACCTTCTCAGTGAGGATGAAATCAATGAACTACTCCTGCTCGGTGAGGGTAAGCAAGATGAGTTCAAGCGGGCGAAAGCAAAATACAATGCTATGAACAAGGCGTTGCTCGATTTAGCTCAAGACGCGGGATTGATTGATAAAGACAGCCGCAATGAATGGGAAAGTGAGTGGTACGTTCCTTTCTATCGACAAGATGATAAAGCCAATGAAAAAGGTCTGGATTCCGTTATCGGCCCATGGAAAGGGCGAGGGATTGCAAACCAAAGTGCTCAAATCAAAAAGCTCAAGGGTTCTGATAAGAACGTAAACGACATTCTGGAAAACATCTTCATTAACACAGGTAAGTTGGTTGATGCCTCAATGAAGAATATGGCAATGCAGAAAGTGGTTTATAACCTTGCTGACACCGATCTTATCGAAGTGGTACCGAAGCCGAACTTGATGCAGTTTAAAGCGGCAGATGCTGTGCACGTAAAAGTAGAGGGAGAGGACTACTTGGTTAAAGTTGCAGATGCCGATCTTTTCAGAGCGATGACTCAAATCGACATGGAGAGGACCAATCATCCATTCATGAAGGTGGCTAGAGGTGCAAAAAGGTTGTTAACCTCAACAGTGACGGTGTCACCTGATTTTATGCTCAGGAACTTCCTGCGAGACTCGCTATCCTCTTGGGCCATCAGCAAAGATGGCTTCACGCCAATTGTTGATTCGTTCAGGGGGGTAGGGAAGACCCTTAAAAAAGAGGGTGGAACCTTAGATATGATGTTCTCTGGGGCTTCATTTCTTGGCGGCTATGTCAACGGAAATGACCCGCAGGCGATGGCAGACAGCGTAAGGAAAGCCCTAAAACGCAAAGGGTTGAGTGAGGCTGACATTCGCAAATACCAAAACTCGTTGATCACCGATAAATCTCAGTTGATGGGAGCGTTGAGTAAGGGCTGGGATAAATACATTGAGTTCGGAGAAGGACTTGAAAATGCTAGCCGTGAGGCCGTTTATGAAGCCGCAATTAAAGCAGGCAAAACAAAAGCTCAAGCGGTATTTGAAGCAAAAGACTTGATGGATTTCTCTTTGCATGGGAATAGCAAAGTTGCCATGTTCTTAGGTGATGTGCTGCCGTTTTTTAACGCGCGGTTGCAGGGCCTAGGCAAACTGGCCAGAGAGGCCAAAGCGAACTCAGTCCAGATTGCACAGCGCGGAGGTATGATTGCGGCAGCGTCCGTTGCTCTCGTACTTATCAACGGTAACGATGAGCGCTACCAAGAGCTGCCTGATTGGGACAAGGACATGAACTGGCATTTCTGGTTTGGCGATCAACATTGGCGCGTTCCCAAGCCGTTCGAAATTGGTGTGCTATTTGGCACTTTCCCTGAGCGCATAGTCAATGCAGCATTCTATGAAGATAGCATGGAAGATTTGCGCAATGCATTTGGTCGAAACCTAGTGAGCACATTCGCGCTTAACCCTGTTCCTCAGGTAGTAAACCCACTGGTTGAAGCATACTTTAATTATTCCATGTTCAGAGGTCAGCCCATTGAGAATATGGCCGATTTGAGCATGATGCCAGAGGCGAGGTATAACGAGCGGACGTCGATCACCATGCGCGAGATTGGTGAGCTTACCGGAATGTCACCGAAAAAACTGGAACACATTTTCAATGGATATTTAGGAACGGTAGGTAGCTACGCTTTATGGATGAGTGATTATGTAGCGAGACAGATGGGGGATTACGGTGCAAAACCTGCCCTAAAAGCTCAGGATTTGCTCGTGATTAAATCCGTTTATCAAGGAAGTGATCGTGCTCGCTCAACAAAGTATCTCGATGATATGTATAAGATGATGCGAGAAGCAGAAGAGTTGTATCGAACGGTGAACGAGTACAGAAAGGACGGCCGTTTTGAGCGGGCTAGGGAATTGATGGAAGATCGAGGGAAAATTCTCAATGCAAGGAAGCCACTGAAGGAAACTCAAAAACAGGTTAGGCAGCTAAATAGCCAAATCGATCTCATTATGCGTTCAAAAGAACTGACTGCAGAAGAAAAGCGAAAGCGTATCGACCGTAAAATTGAGCAGAGAAACGCCATCGTTGCAGCGGCGGTTAAGAGGGTAAATCCTTATTTTGATTGAGTTATCATTCGGCAGTTTAAGTAAGTTTACTGGTATCATCATGATACATGCTTGACAGTCGTGCACGATTGTATCATGCTGATACAGTGTTCTCGGAGAAAGTGTTTTTTTGAACTTGGAACGATGGCACATGCTTGTAGTTGAAAATAGTAATTGAAATAGTAATTGAAATAGTAATTGAAAATACCGAGATTGAATTGAAGGAAATGTGTATGAACTATGCTACCCAACCCAACTTACTTACCATTGCCGTGACATAAGAAGAAAACACGGCATATTTAGGAATGGTCTATATGCCAAATAGTAAAAAAATCTCACCAGTTTTAGAGCGCCCATTAACGTCTAAAACTGCATTGAAACTTATTAATGAACTGGCTACCTCACATCCATCAAAGATTAGGATAGGTCAGCATACAAAAGAAAGAATGCTGGAGAGACGCATTTCAACGCGAGATATTTTTAATGTGTTGAAGAGCCCAAGAACAGCTATGGTCGAAGGGCCAAACGAAGAAGCTAAGCAAGGTGATTATACTTGCCAGCTTAGAGGTGTCAGTGCAGGTGAATCCATAACGGTAATTCTCCGGCTCAATGCTGTTGACATTGACCCTTCGGCTAAGACTATCACGGTCTACGTAACTTGAAGAGAACTCACTATGTACCATTATACCGAGTGTGGCTTAGATAACGTCTATCTTGAGAATGGATACACAATTGAAGAAGAAGATGGCGAAAAGTTCGTCAGCTTTGATGACTTTGAAGGTATCCATCAAGCAATTGCTAACGCAATATGTGAGCAAAGTGCATGGTTATCTAAAGAACAATTTAAATTTCTGCGGAAAGAGCTTAATTTGTCTCAATCTGCTCTTGGAACTCTACTATTTTGTGATAGACAGACAATTGCAAGGTGGGAAAAAGGCGAAACGCCTATTTCGCGTCCGCAAGATGTACTGCTTAGAGCTATATATAGAGAGTCTATCAACAAAGAAAGTCATATCGCATTGATGCTTGAAGCTCTTGCTGATGCTGATATTGATAATTCACAGCAAAACCTCGTACTTCAAGAATGTGGCGATGGTAAGTGGCATCGTACAGAGTCACTGCAAATTGCTTAATTCTTAAAGCATCGCACTAAAGCCCTCCATCTGGAGGGCTTTTCGTTCTGAAGAAAACAAGCGAAGTGTATTAGTGCTTTGCAATAGATCGGCTGGCGCTTACAGCAATCTCGACTATTTGTTTGTTCACCGCCTCTGAGATTTGCGCCATTTCTTGCATGGTGAATATGCCCGGCTCTGCTATGAGGTTGGCAATCCTGCTTTTACTGACAACGAAGGCATCATTAGGAATGTGTTTTGCTTCCACAGTTTGGCCGTTCTCGATAACAAGCATCACTCGTGTCATTGAAGGTACTGGGGTTTGTGGTTCTGGTAGCTTCTTCTGGTTGTTTGCCAGTTTCTGCTCCATTTCGTTGAAGGCGTTGATGTAGCGCTCTTTGATTTCTGCGGCGCGTTTGCCTGTAAAACCCATCACCAAGAACATAAAGCCGTCTTTGGTCATTTGGTAGAAAGGTTGAAGCTTTCCGTTCTGTAACTCATTGTTTTTATGGCAAAGCTGAAAATTTAGCTTTGTGAATTCTGGCGAGCACTCTAGCTGCTGTAGCTTTTGCAAAACATTTTTATGAAGCTTGCCAAAATACTTAGCAACATGAAAAGAATCTGTAACTAATTCATTTGTCTGAGAAACAAATACCAGATCGGATGTTTTTGCTGATGCAATTGGACTGATTAATGTGGTCATGTGAAGCTCCTTTTGATCGTTTGGAGTTCACCACTAACAGTAGGATTTGAGGTGGTGAACTGGACAAGGATCCTACTACCGCTCAAAAGGAAACGGCCCAGCCGAAGCTAGCCTCATCCAGCTCACCATAATTTAGATGTGCGGATTTTACGCATAAAAAAACCAACGTGAAGTTGGCGACATGCGCCTTTTGAATATTCGGAGTAGGAGTCCGGCACTGGATTTTGCCAGTGCCCTTAAAGGTTAGCCCCGAACTAGGCGCTTTGTCAATAGGTTAAGGCAAACGCCTTGAAAGGTAAGCTGTGTAGACATGCTGGATATCCTTATGATTTTTTCTGAAATTAAGGTGCTGGGAGGTTCAGAACGGCACATAAGAAACCGCGGACTTATTTCCCCGAAGGGTATTGTATTCGTCGCCCTCCCAACATAATTCTGTAGATAGACTTATGGTGGGGTTTGTGCTCAAACGACAGGCACAAAAAAGCCAACGCTTACGGGGTTGGTGTGATCCGCTTATGTTATGAGGTTCTGACGCCTCGAAACGAAATATATGCTGGTTTGAAAAAAAATGCAAATGTGAATGTTGAGGTTGCGGCGATCTCGTCGTCGGTTTACTGGCCAAATGTATAGAAATAACTCATGTTTACTATAGGATAAACAAAATTAAGAACTCATAATCATTGAAGGACGCAATGAAAAGTACTGCCCGTATTCTTCTTGGCCTTAGTTGGTCATCCTTGTTATAGAGTAACACTTTAGCTCAACATGAAGTTGGGCAACTTAAAATGGGCCAGAAATGGGGCACGAATATTCGATATGGGCCAAAAATGGGGTAATTTTGGCTCTAAAATATGTATGTATATACAGTTGTTTTGGTGGGTTAATTGAACAGTTAAGAATGAAAGCTCAATATTTACAGTAACTTGCATTATTAATTGTTCTAAGTGAGTGAAGCTGCGTCGTTTTGACATCTGAGTGTCCTAACTGCTCTTGCACGGTACGAATGTCAGCGCCTGATTCAAGTAAGTGAGTTGCAAAACTGTGCCGCAAGGTGTGGCAAGTGATGCTCTTTGTGATGCCAGCGTCGGCAGCAGTTCTTCGCACCGCACGCTGTAAAGCGGCTTCGTTGATATGTTGCCGGCGTTGTAAGCCTGTTTCAGGATCGATGGAAAGCTTGGTTGATGGAAACAGGTAGTGCCAGTTGAACTCAAACTCAGCGCCTGGGTGTTTTTTCTGTAGCGCGTTCATCATCCACACGCCCGCATAACCGGGTGTGATCATATCTTTCTGATAATATCGTCGTGCCAGTGCTTCTTGCTCTTTGAGCAACGGGTGGAGCTCCTTAGCCAATGTCACCGTTCGATTTTTTCCGCCTTTACCTTGCCAAATACGGATCGCGCCGTAGTCATAATCAATATCTTGAACTCTGAGCCTTACACACTCCATGACTCTCAATCCTGAGCCATAGAGGAGCATTACGTGCAGTTTGTATTTGGGGTCAATGAACTGCATGAAGCGGCGCATTTCATCTTTGGTCAGTACTACGGGCAGTTTTTTATCGACCAAGGATCGCTTAAATTTCAAATCCTGATTTAGAGGTGTGCGAAAGTAATCACGGTATAAAAATTGAATCGCATTGAGAGCAAGCGCTTGTGTTTTGGCCGCGACTTTTTCTTTGACTGCCAAGTGAGTTAAAAATTGCTCTACCTGTTCGTCATTCAAGCGAGAAGGATGTTGCATCTGATGAAAGACGATATAACGTTTGATCCAGAACAGATAGCTTTTTATTGTTTTATTGGCATAGTACTTGGCATGCATAAACTCTTGCAGGCTAAGAAAGAACTGAGATTTCATTGCGTACGGTATCCATTTAACTGTTTGTATAAACAGTATTGGTGCTTATCCTAACCAGCAAGATGTTTTCTGATCAATTGATGAAGTTGTAATCGATGCTGTAAAAAGTAAACCTTCTCAGACAATGTTGTTGCAGCAGAAACAGCTGCATGTCGAAAAGCTTCAGGAAGGTGCCTTACGGGATTTCACCTGGAGAATGAAATTTAGCGAAAGCTCGCTGATGGGAGCAATGTAATAAGGGATTTTAAGTGGAAGTAGATATTTATCAGGTCGATGCGTTTACTAGTGAACTGTTTAAGGGAAATCCTGCCGGAGTCTGCATTACCGCGCAGGCGTTGGATGAGTCGCTGATGTTGGCTATTGCTCGTGAAATGGCGGTATCAGAAACGGCATTTTTATCGTTGGATACGATGAATCTTCGCTGGTTTACGCCAGAGATTGAGGTTCGATTGTGCGGTCACGGCACGCTCGCCACTGCGCATATTCTCAAAGAGCAGGGGCAGTATGCTCAGGGCGAGACGATTGAGTTTCATACTTTGTCAGGCATCTTAACAGCCGAGCTTGATCGTGATGCGATTCACCTGTCGTTACCTACCCCAATGCTGGAGATGGGAACTGAGCTTCGCGACGATTTTCTTGAGGCTCTCGGCATTGATGCTTCGGAGGTGCTCGATTTTGCAACTTTTGACTCTAAGCAGCTGCTGATTTTAGACGAGGCGTCGAAAGTGACGGAACTAACCCCCGACTTTAGCCGGCTCTTAACACTTAAAGGCCGAGGTATTGTGGTGAGCGCGAGAGCAGACGACGACATAGATTTTATTTCTCGCTACTTTGCACCTTGGGTTGGGGTGAATGAAGATCCGGTGACGGGATCTGCCCATTGTGCGCTTGGTGTTTACTGGTCGCGCAAGTTAGCAAAAACACGAATGAAAGCCTATCAAGCTTCTCCAAGAGGTGGCCTTGTTGATGTGGAACTCATTGATCCAGAAATGGTGCGCTTGTCTGGACAAGCGGTTACCACTCTACGTGGGCGCATGATGGTGAAGTTATCGCCTGAGGATGAATAGAAACACTGGCGTAGGTCATAGTTGCCATCCTCTGAAGGAGAGCACGTTATTCTTCAGAGGATGGTAATTTACAAGTTTGTTTATCCGAGATAGCGAGAAACCAAATGACTCTTAAAGTGCTCGGAATTTAATGTCTCGCCCGTTGCCGCCTTGACCAGTTCGTCGGTGGTTAAAAGACTGCCTTTGCTCCAGATATTGCTCGACAACCAGTGGAAGATTGGCGTTAAGTCGCCAGAACGAACCACGCTGTCCACATCTACCGTCTTTCTCATTGCTGCCATAAATTGCGCCGCATACATCGCGCCTAATGTGTAACTTGGGAAATAGCCAAAGCTGCCATCGGTCCAGTGAATGTCTTGCATGCAGCCATTGGTGAAATTGCCAGCAGTAGAAAGGCCAAGGTAAGCTTGCATTTTTTCATGCCACAGCTCAGGTACGTCGGTGTGTTTGATGACACCGTTCATCAGATCGCGCTCAATTTCGTAGCGTAAAATAACGTGAGCGGGGTAGGTGAGCTCATCCGCATCAACCCGAATAAAGCCTTTTTCAACGTGGGTGTAGATTTTTGACAGGTTGTCTTTGGCAAACTCCGCACCTTGGAAATGATGTGAGGCGAGACGCGATAAGTGTTCCACAAACGTTTCGCTGCGGCCAAGCTGCATTTCGAAAAACAGGGACTGAGACTCGTGGATGCCCATAGAGCGCGCTTCACCAGCAGGTGTGCCTGCGAAGGCTTGAGGTAAGCCTTGCTCATAACGTGCATGACCCGTTTCGTGAACAATGCCCATTAAGGACTGTACAAATTCGCTTTCGTTATAACGGGTAGTAATGCGCACATCGCTCGGTACTCCACCACAAAATGGGTGGGCGCTCTCATCCAAACGGCCGTGTTCGAAGTCAAATTGCAGCAGCTTCATCACCTCTAAACCAAGTGCTTTCTGCTTTTCAGCCGGATAGTGGCTATTGGGCAACAGTATTGAACGTGATTTCTGCTTTTCGATAACGTTATCGATGAGCGAAGGAAGCCAAGTTTTTACATCGGCAAAAAGCGCATCGAGTGACGCAGAGCTCGTGCCGGGTTCATAGAGATCGAGCATAGCATCGTAGGGAGATGTGCCATTGGCGTCAGCACGAATTTGCGCCTCTTCTTGGGAAAGCTTAACCACTTCAGCCCAGTTTTTCTCAAAGCCCGCCCAATCGTTGTTTTTACGTTGGCTGCGCCAAGCGTGCTCGCATTTTGAACCTGCAAGTGATTGAGCTTTAACCAGCGCTTCCGGTAGCAGGTTGTCTTGCTGCCAAGTGCGTTTCATCTCGCGCAGCACGGCTTGTTCTTCTGCTGAGAGCGGAAGCTCTTGTGCTTGGTCAAACAAATCAGCGAGGTGCGGCTGTGTCATGAGCGAGTGGATGTGTACTTCAAGTTCAGCCATTGCGTTGGAACGAGCTTCAGCACCGCCTGACGGCATCACCGCGGCTTGGTCCCAGCCAATGATGGAGGAGAGATGTTGAAAATTGGCCACTTTCTTTGAATGTTCGACCAGTTGTTGAAATGCGTTCATGTGACTACTCATTATTTATTGTTCTTTCCGTAAACACCTGTTTTTAAGTGCAGGGTTCCTCTTTACTTCATTCGTTTTGTTAACCAAGGGTAAACAAAAACCAAGCCTATTATTCTCCACAAATGAGAACGATTGTATACAAGCGGTTGCGATTGTTATCGCTAATGTGAAAGCGGCTTGCGCAAATGAAAAAATCAGAGTATTGATCAACGCCTGTTTCACATTTTTATTCAACAATATGGACATTCTAAACTTCGAAGCGTTTCTGCTCGCCATCACCATACTGACATTGACTCCCGGGTTAGATACCGCACTGGTGATCCGTAATACCAGTCGCGCAGGGCTTAAAGATGGCTGTATGACCAGTCTGGGTATCTGCTTTGGTCTTTTTGTGCACGCTCTTTTCTCTGCGATTGGCATTTCTGCCATCCTTACACAGTCTGCCGAGCTTTTTCAGATGGTAAAAATGATTGGTGCTGCCTATCTTATTTGGCTGGGACTCAGTAGCTTAAGAGCGCTGATGGAAAGTGGCGCTGGCATGACGGTCGCGGAAATGGCTCACCAGTCATACAGTGCCAAGCGTTCGCTCAGGGAAGGGTTTCTTTCCAACGTGCTTAATCCGAAAACGGCGGTGTTTTATTTGGCGTTTTTGCCTCAGTTTGTTAACCCAGAAGGCTCTCCGCTGCTGCAATCCATGACTATGGCGGCGATTCATTTTGTGATTGCGATGGTGTGGCAATGCGGACTAGCAGGGGCGTTGAACTCGGCGAAAAATTTGCTCAAAAATGCCAGCTTCATGAAATGGATGGAAGGGGCAACAGGAACGGTTTTGGTGGTTCTGGGTATCAAATTGCTGATTGAGAAACCCGTGTGACTCGCGTTATCTATCGTTTGATTGGTTTGCAACTTTTGTTGATTGCGGTTTTAGGTGGCGTAGTAGCGTGGATAACGTTACCACAGCTTACTTATGCTCCACGAGGAATAGACTGGCATTGGCACTGGTCCTATTTTCAACCTTTTGCTAATGGCATTCAGGTGACTCGTACGCAAGATACTAAGCAGTTGGTTTTGCGCCGAGTCTATCTTAATGATGCTCTGGTGGTGTATCTCTCAACCACGATTGATAATAAGTTTGAGATCGATGTGGTGAAGGAGGGAGCGTGTGAGGCCAGTACGCAGCAGTGGGTAACGGCAGCGGTGAACAACCAATCTCTTTCCCATATTCCGATGGTCTGTGAAAAATCCGGCCAGAGTTCAATCTTTCGATACGTTACGCCAAGGCCACAAACATTGGAGTTTGGTATTGATGAAACCTTTATTACCGAAGCGTTTGTTGACTGGCCTATCAAGGATATAAAGGTAGATCAGTTCCAGCAGCAGCATCCAGAGTTCTTCAAAAAGCAAGGTGCTCAAGTGCCCCATCAGTGGCTGAGAGATTAAAGCGGTTTTGAGCGTAATGGAATGTTAAAAAGCCCACGTGAGATCGTGGGCTTTTTGCTGTTGGTTATGCGTTTACCGTGTCCAACTCGTCATTGCGCGATGCGGACTGAAAAAAGAGCTTGGTCTCTTCGATGACCACGTGGCGTAGCGCGATCAAGCCGATCAAATTGGGAATGGCCATCAAACCGTTCACGATGTCAGCTAAAATCCAAATCATGTCGAGTTGCATAAACGCGCCAGAGGCGACCAGCGCTAAGAAAATCACCTTGTAGGGCAATACCGCCTTGGTGCCGAGCAAAAAGACCACACAGCGCTCGCCGTAGTAGTTCCAGCCCAAGATAGTGGTAAAGGCAAAAAACATCAGGCCGATTGAAACCAGAATGGGCCCCAGAGTTTCCGCATTGAGCCCAACGGCAAACGCATGGGTTGTCATCGCCGCGCCAGAGAAATCACTTTGCCAAGCGCCCGTAAGGATGAGTGCCAGCCCCGTCATGGTACAGATAACGATGGTGTCGAAGAAGGTGCCAGTCATGGAGATCAACCCCTGTTTTACACAAGAGTCGGTTTTGGCCGCCGCGGCCGCCATAGGCGCACTGCCTAGGCCCGATTCGTTGGAGAACACACCGCGCGCTATACCCGATTGGATAGCTAACATGATACTTGCGCCAAGGAAGCCACCAGTTGCCGCCGTTGAGCTAAACGCTGAAGTCAGCACCAGCTCAAGCGCGCTGAGCAGTTGATCGCCATTCATGATGATGACGCTCAGACAAGCCAGAACATAAAACAGCGCCATCGCAGGAACCACTTTGCCTGCCACGCTTGCAATTGATTTGATGCCGCCTAAAGTGACGAACGCTACCAGCAGAGTGAGCACCGACGCGGCTATTTCTCGTGACACACCCAGAGAAATTTCGCTCGCATCAAGGATGGCATTTACCTGCGGGAAGGTACCGATACCGAAACACGCAACGCCAAGAGCGAACACAGCAAACAAAATTGCCAACGCTTTTGAGCCGACACCGTATTGCAAGTAGTACATAGGACCGCCGATCATCTGTCCTTTTTCATCTACTTTGCGATATTTCACCGCCAGTAAGCATTCCGCGTATTTGGTTGCCATGCCGAATAAGGCAGCAAGCCACATCCAAAACAGCGCACCCGGGCCACCGAGTTTAATGGCCGTGGCGACACCGACGATATTACCGGTACCAATGGTGGCGGAAAGTGCGGTGCACAGCGCAGCAAAACTGGACACATCACCCTGTTTGTCGGTGGATTTCTCTTTACTAAAGACCATCGCTAAAGCGGTCGGTAAATGTTTGAACTGTATTAAGCCAAGAGTAAAGGTGAAGTAGATGCCCGTACCAACCAGCAGGATCAGCAGTGGTGGTCCCCAGACAAAGTTATCGATAGTTTGTAGCAAAGATTGCAGGTCGTTCATGATTTCCCCTTAATAAAACAACTAATAAGGAGAAGAGGGAAAGGCAAGATCAGCGATCTTTTAAATAGCCAAGTAGCAGCGAGATTTTGCTAGATAGCGAGATCCGCAAAATGCTCACATCATTGGGATGTTACTTTCCACTCCTCTGTCCTTTTGCCTGAGAGTTTCACCTTGCACATGGGCAGGGCTTGCTCCTTCGGCGACCGATTTAACGGTTCTCTCCAGAGGTTCCTCCAACTACAGTCCTCGCATCATCGATCCAATTTCTTGAAAGATGATTGCACCTGAAAGATTTACTTCTTCGGCGGGTATGACTAACCAAATGTTAATAATTGGTTAATTACCACTCTCCTGTAGTCTTCATCGGAACAATTATCTGGGTATGCCAGATAATCTGTACCCGAATCCTAACCAAATAATTTTGTGATGTCATCCCCATATTTTTCGATCGAATATTTATTGCTCAATCGCCAGAAAAAACTACCGAACCTTGACTTAATCTGGACGCCAAATGGCATAGAATGCTACCGTTTAGTCACATAAGTTGATGACTCAAGGAGAGGTCATGATTCGGCTGATTGTGATTGCGGTGTTAATTGTGCTGGCGTATTTCTTGCTGAGATACCGCACGAACGAAAAAATCCAAAAAGGGGTGGTGGTGACCTTACTCGGTCTCTTCGCCATTTATACCTTGGTTTTGGTGGCTACAGAGCTGTTTAGATAATTCTATTAATCGAGATTGGAGTGAGATGTTGTGACTTCGCCAAATAATCAAACTGATGAACAAGATGATGTGGTCGTCATCGAGGAACGAGACAAACGTACATTCGTGTATATTGCGATTGCTGCCGTATTAGGCATGGCGTTTGGCGGTTTGATCGGCGCTCACTTTACGGCACAAAAGTGGCAAGAAACCTATCAAGGGCTGCAGCAGCAGTACCAAAGTCTAGCGACTGACAAAACTCAGTTGGTAGCGAGTGTTAAATCGCGCGAAGCGAGTTTGGACTCTGAGGTGGACAAGAAACTCGAAGCAGAAATCGCCTTACGACAAAAAGAGCATCAGGCAGAGCTTGAAAAGCTGCAAAATCAGCTCACCGAAATGGAAAAACTGAACATCACCTTGGAAGGGCAGATCAAATCGCAAAAAGCGCAGATTGAAACCACGCAAAACGAGAACGATAAGCTCAGCCGTCAGGCCGATATGCAAAACAATATGTTTGAGCGCTCGCGAGAACTTTTCCGTCGTGAAATGGAGATTTCTCAAGAGCTGGACGCGCTGCAAAAAGAGCGAGAAGTGTTGGTTCCGAAGTTGGAAACATTGAAGAAAGCGTGTGAAGTGTATCTTTCCGGTAAATCTTGGGACGCTAAATCCGATGCATGCGATAACCAAGACGAAGCCAGTTCGCGCTTAAGCCAAGTGGATCAACTGATCGAAGTGTACAAAATGGACTTGAAGCAGATTAAATCCATTACCCAAGAGATGGGATTGTAACGACAACAACAAGGGCTCAATTTTGAGCCCTTGTTGTTTTGTTTACCTCTTAGCAATCACAGCCGTTGGCGGCGCCACAATAGCAAGCAGGCACAAAGCCAAAACAGCACCAACCCCCACAAACTGCTCCACTGAAGGCTGACTTGTTGCCAGCTAGCCCCCATTTGATTGAGAGCAAGGAAGCCTTTTATTGCACTAGTGCTCGGACTCAATTGGGCGAGCCATAGAAGCGGCGCTGGGATCATCTCGACAGGCCAGATGAAACCAGCCAGAAAAATCAGCGGCATGGAGCTGATAAGCACCACCAGTGTGACCAGTTCACGGCGCGGAAGCAAATCACCCAGCCAATAGCCAAGTAGGCAAGAGGCAAGCAGAAACGGCAACAGCAAGCTGAGCAGTGTTGAGATGCTGGCAAGCGTGTTGATGCCATGCATAGTAAAACTGGCACCGAAATAGTAGGCGCTGAGCAGATAATAGATAGCCACCAGTACCACGGTTCTCACGCTGAGCAACTTCCAGCGCGGCACAAGTGACCAATAACCTTGGCCATGTTTTTGTGTACCGACGATAAGCCCCGCTGCCATGATCAAAGTCTGTTGCAGGATTAAGACAAACACCGCAGGCACCACATAGTCGACGTAGCCCATGGTTGGGTTAAAGGTCGGCTTGAGGTTGAGCTTCACCGCGCTGTACTGATCGGCCGCGAAAGCGAGCGGTACACCGTCTATCAGCAGTTTCGAGACCTTGACCTGAGCTGCCAGCGTACCACCAGTTTGTGCCAGCCCTTCCACCACGGTGCCATACACTAGAAAGTAGGAGGCATCGCCTGCATAGGACAGTGTCGGACTTTTACCCAGCAACAGGTCTTTGTAGAAATGCTCCGGGATCAACAAAATGCCGCTCACCTTGCCAGCGAGAAAAGCCGCTTTGGCCTCAGCCAGCGTGCCATCGCGGCGTACGATTTCCACTTGAGAAGTCGCGTCCACCATGCGTTCGAGCTTCCAGCTGGTTGGGCTCTTGTCAAGGTTGACGACTGAAATCGCCTGCTCTCGTGGCGTTTGCTGCGCGTAGGGCAGTGGATAGAGAAACGAGTAAAACAGCACACCACCGAACACAGTCAGGGTTACCACCGGATTGGTTAGTAGCGCTTTCAACTCTGCTTTGAGTAGATCAAGCCAGCTCATGATTTTCCCTCCGCTTTGTTAAGGTGCTTTTTCATCAAAAGGAGAGTGAGCAGGGCAGGAAGCAGATAACCCACCATCGGCGCAAGAGCTTGCAATGCTTGATAGAACTCAGCCCCATAGCTGGCTTGAGACACTTGTACTTCGATGTAATGACTCACCGGTAATAATCCACGCCAAAACTGCGCGGGCGCGCTCATGTCGGTAACCGGGAAGGTAATGCCCATAAAGGCAAAACTGGGCGCGGTAAATGCGCCGGCAAAACTCATCGCACGGGCAGCATCAAGCGTCATAGAAAAAAAGAAAGCGCCCATGATCATGCATGCTAATACGGTGAAAAGCTGCGCAATCACAATGGGCAAAAAGTGGCCGTGAAAAGGCCAGTCAAGGATGAAGTAGAACCAGCACAGAAAAGCCAAACCATGCAGCATAAAAATAGGCACATAGCAGCTCAGAGTACGGAAAAGGGTAAATAGAATGTTGTCTCCGAGCCAGAACCCCAGTTTTTCAGGGGAGCGCGCATAGACTCGTAAATTTGCCGCCAGAATTAAAATCGTGCACACCACCATCATAATTTGCCAGATAGCGGGCACCACCGCTGAAACCAAGAATTGTGCGTAGTTGGTATTTTGGTTGAACAGCGGCGAGATTTGCGTGGTAATGGTCACGGCGCTCCCCATGGCGCTCGCAGTGGTTTGGTTACCATGACTGAGGCTTTTGACCGTTTCTAACGCGGCGTTAAAGTGCCCTTGCGTTTGCACAATGGCAGAGTTGACTAAGCGGCCAGTCAGTATGTATTGACTGTTGTAAAAGGCAGAAATCTGCGGAGGCTGCTTGAGATAAATATCGCGATCAAAATGGTCGGGGATGATCACGTAAGCGTATATCTCACCACTAATCAGGGCGTCTTTGGCGGCGGCAACATCAGAGTATGCTCTCTCTGTGCTGAGTGTGGGCGAAGCATCCAGCATCTGCACCAGTTTGCGTGATAAGGTGCTGTGTGACTGATCAACAATGCCAATTGGCAAATCACGAGCGATCCCGGCAGAAAATACGCCCCAAATCATTAAGGCAATTAGCAGCGGGATCCAAGTCAAGCACGACAAAAGCCATTTGTCGTGCCGCAGCACATGCAGTTGCGCGTAGATAGCTTTCATCATAAGGCCAATTACAGCTCAACCACTAAACTCATGCCCATGCGCAGAGCAGAAATGGGCTCCACAGGACGAGCTTCGACTTCAAAAGTGCGTAAGTCGAAACCTTGCGAGGCATCGGTCGCCCGCCAAGTGGCAAAATCGCCCATCACTGCAATGTGGGTAACGCGAAATTGCACTTTTTTATCCAGAGCAGGCAAATAAGCGCTGAAGGTCTCACCTTTTTGAAAGTGTTTTAACAAATCTTCTCTCACGTTAAGCACGGCCCAAGCGTCATGGGTATCAATCACCGTCACGACAGGGAAGCCTTGAGGCGCTAACTCGCCACTTTGTAGCAAAACCTGAGACACTTCACCGTCAAACCAACTCTCAATACGGGTATCACTCGCGTAAGCTTCGACTTCCGCAACGGCTCCTGCCGCCATGCGCGCCTTTTCTGCCGCCGCGAGTTTGGTCTCATCGCGCGCGCCTTCTTTGGCGAGTTCATACATTTGGAATGCGGCGCTTTCCGTGTACTTGGCGGCTTGCCATTGGGTCATCGCTTCGTCACGCTTTTGTTCAGCGACCACGCCATCCTTGTATAGGTTATTGACGCGCTGGTAAGTCTTCTCCATCAAATCAGCGGCGGCTTTCGCTTTAAGCCACTGATCTTTGGCTGCTTGAATTTGCTGTGTGCGAGCTCCTTTTTCTGCTTCTTGCGCCAGTGCTCCCGCGGCTTTTTCTCCCGCTTTGGCTTGCTCGAGTTTTGCCTCAATTTCTGGGCTATGCAAGGTAAACACCAATTGCCCTTTGCTCACGCTATCGCCTTTGCGGACCAAAACTTGGTCAATGCGCCCTGGCACTTTGGAGGAGATACTGTATTGCTGCGCTTCAATCATTCCCTGTAAACGCACCGGCTTTGGCTGGTATGCTTGGTAAAACTGGTAGCCGATCCAGCTCACCGCACCCACAGCGCAGAGAGAAAGCAGAATAGGTTTGAGCGATTTCATAGTGATTCCTTTTGAGTGGGTGCGTAGGCGCTAGATTGGTATTGAGCAAAGCTATTCATTTCACTGCTCAGTGCCAGCAGCTTATTGAGTGAGATGAGATAGCGAAAGCGAGCGGCGGATTGCTGCGTTTCAATACTGGCCAAGTATAACTGTGCATCGACTACTTCAAGTGAGTTCGAAAGCCCTTGATTAAAGGCTTTTTCCCGCAAATCGAGGTTCTCTTTGGCAAGGCGAATACTCGATTCTAAACCGATCACTTCATCCACCGCTTGCTGTGCTTCAAGATAGGTTTTTTGTACCAGCACCGACAGATCTTCTCGCGCTTGCGCTTTGAGTGAGTGTACTTGCGAGACCATGCTGCTGGCGGCTTTGACTTTTTCGCTGCGCCCAGATGTGTCAATCAACGGGACATTTACCCCAACACCGACCAACCAGTCCGGTTTCATTTCGCTGGCGAGTGAATCATCTTCATACAGACTGTAGTCGCCATAGAGGTACACTTGCGGATAGTATTTGCCCTTTTCTGCTTTGATGAGCGCGCTGGCTTGCTGCTCTTTGGCGTCCAATAATGCAAGGCCCGGGTAAGTGGCGAGAGTCTGCTCAGTGAACGCAGAGAGAGGGGGCAAGTGATGGTTGATAAACAACCCTTCGGCAGGTTCGACCAAGCTTGACTGAGCCAAAATTTTGCTTAGCGCTGACTGCGCGATCTCAAGGTTACTTTGCGCTTTGCGCGTTTCTACCTTGGCTTTATCCAACGAGGCTTCGGCTTGTAAACGCTCGACATGGGCGATCTGCCCTTGTTTTTCCAGTTTAATGGCGAAATCGCGGTGTTGAGTCAGCCCTTGTTCGACCGCTTGGCGCGTTTGCAAAACCTCTTTGGCGAGTACCACGGAGAAGTAGTACTTGCTGAGGTCTTCGTAGCGCGCCTGCGTTTCCATTTTCAACTGACTGCGCGCTTCTTCGGTTTTGCCTTGCGCCGCCGCTTGTGCTGCGCTAATGCGCCCGCCAGTGAAAATGGGCCAAATAGCGCGGATAGATGAGCTAAAGAGATCTTTTTCTGCGATGGTGGTTTCTATCCCGCTTAATACTGGCAGAAGCGCTTGCAGTATTGGTCCTGTTGACGCGTTGAGCGCGGGCATTGTGGTATTGGACATTAACTGCTCGCCACTGAGCGTGACATCAGTATCAAGGCGGGTGTAATTGGCACCGATGCTCACGGAAGGCCAGTCCAAACTGCGGGTGGCACTTTGCATGTGTTCTTGGCTGGCCACGTTAGCTCGCTGCGCTGCGAGCGAGTGGTTATTGTCTTGTAACAGTTGCCAGGCTTGCTGAAAAGTGATCGGCGCGGCCTGACAAGCCAATGATATGGAGCTTGAAAGCAGCCCAATCATTAGTAACTGATGAGTTCGTTTCATGATAGTCGCATCAAAATAGAGCAATGACTCTAATATATAGGAATTGTCGTTTTCTGTTAAGCACAACGTTGATTAAGTGGGAGGAAATAAAAAAGCACAGCGCGTCGGCTGTGCTTCCTCATGAAGAATGAGCTGACTATTTTAATGAAGGGCAGAAAAACTCGGCTCGCCATTCAAGCTGCTTGGAGCCTTGCATGGTTTGCAGAAGATCGCGCCCGCTCATTTGAGGGAAAGCGAGAAGAACGCGAAGGTCACTCTCTGTATGACCGTTTTTCTCGTAAGCTCTGACGTGTGTAAAGGTTGAATGCATGTTCTTCGACAGCATTGCCTTGTTAAGGCAAATTCCAAAGGTATCTCTTTCCATATTGATCGTTCCTTATCAATTGATACCACCTTGTGCTTATTATTGTCGTTATGTTAGGTAGATTGTCACTCTAGACTCGAAAAAGTATACGTTCTGTTGGTTAAAAAATCCTCAAAAATTCCTAAAATTGAGATGATCTAGATCAACTAAAATCAAACTTTATATGTAACTTGTTGATTATTTATTTTTATGTAGTTTTAGTTTGAGTGAAACAGACGCAAAAGCATGCTCAAAAATCTGTCGGTATTTTCCATTCCTGTCTCACAGTTCCAAACGCTACTCTGCACTTGAGTGTTAATTAAGTGTTAACTTACCGCGAAAGAGATAGTGATTGGAGAGTGAGATGAAGTGGCAGAGTGTCAGTTTTCGGCAGCGAATGTTGGTGATTATGACGTTGTCAGGGTTGATTGAACTGCTGATTCTGGTCGCCGCTGGTTTTGCCTATCTTAAACACTCCCAAGAGGAGGAAATGGGACAAAAAGCGTTAGGCGTTGCACGATTTTTGGCCAACTCTTCTATCGTTATTGAGCTGATAGAACAGCGCGATAACGTGACCCATCAAACCCGCTTTCGTGAACTTACCGGTGCACTTGGAGCCGCTTTTATTGTTGTTGGCGATGAGCAAGGTTTGCGTCTCATCCATCCGCTCGATTCTCGCCTAGGTTTGCCAATGAGCGGTGGCGACAACGAGCGAGCGCTCAAAGAGGGTGAAGCTTATATCTCCACAGCAAAAGGCTCGCTTGGCTATTCGGTGCGTGGCAAAGCCGCCGTGTTTAATGCGCAAGGAAAAGTGATCGGCGTCGTTTCCGTCGGCTATCTGCTTGAAAGGTTGCAAGATCGCATCGAGCCATTTATCTGGTTTTTGATCGCGATGACGGTTTTAGTGGTTGCCGCTAACGCACTGGTGTCCAATTACGCTGCGCGTAAGTTCCAAAAAGCGATCTTGGGTTTTGAACCGGAGGAGATTGGCCGTTTATACAGCGAGTTGGATGTGACTATGAGCACCATCAAAGAGGGGATTCTCAGTATTGATGCCAACGGTGTGCTGCGTTCGATTAACCGCAGTGCAGCGCAGATTTTGGGGCTTGATCCCGCCTTGGCACTCAACCGCCCTCTGGCCGATTCTTTGCCAAGCAGCGATCTCTATCGGGTGCTGGAGACCGGACAAGAAGATCACGATATTGAGCTCTATCTGAATCACAAACATTTGATCGCTAACCGCACGCCCGTTTTGGTTGATGGAAAGGTCGTTGGCGCGGTATCGAGTTTTCGTCTGCGCGATGAGATCAGTGAACTGACAGAGCAGCTATCGCAAACCAAGGAGTACGCGGATCTACTGCGCTCTCAGACGCATGAACATCGCAATAAACTCAATACCATTAGCGGTTTGGTGCAAATGGGGGAGCTGGACGCGGTGCAGCAACTGATTGGTAAGGAAACGGAACATTATCAAGCTCTCATTGAATTTTTGCGTGACACGATTAAAGATCCGTTGGTCGCGGGTATGCTGCTTGGTAAAACGGAACGTGCAAGAGAACTTGGCCTTGAACTCATTGTGGAAGAGGGCACTCGCTTGGAGCCACTACCGGACGGGGTCAACGCGGAAGACATTACCACCATATTAGGCAATTTGATTGATAATGCCTTTGACGCCACCATGAGTGGTATTGCTCATCAACAACCGTTTGCCAAATCGAGAAGGAATATTGAAGTCTCAGTGAGCGATTACGGCACTGAAATCATCTTGGAAGTGATCGATCAAGGTTGCGGGCTACCCGAAGGTTATTTACCACAGCAACTGGTCGAAAAAGGGGTGTCAAGCAAAGCAAAAGCCAACCGTGGTGTCGGGCTTTATTTAGTCAGCCAATTAGCCCAGCGTTACGGTGGCCACATTGAAATGAGCCCAAATAAGTTACACGGAACACGAATGACCGTTTACATTCCCAAGGAAGAGCAGCAATGAGTACCAATAGCCGAGTGATGATCATTGAAGATGACCTAGCAATTGCGCAATTACATCATAACTATTTGCAGCAGTTGAATGGTTTTGAGGTGATAGCCATCGCCACGACATCGGCGGAAGCGCAACTGCAGTTGACACTGTTGGAACCGGACTTGGTTTTGCTCGATGTCTATCTGCCCGATGGCAGTGGGCTGAATATTTTAAACCAAATCCGTGGCAGTAACCGCCATTGTGATGTGATTCTGATCACCGCCGCGCGCGATGTAGAAACGCTGCAAACGGCGATGCGTGGTGGGGTGGTCGATTATTTGCTCAAACCCGTGATGTTTGTGCGCCTTGAAGCCGCGCTCAACAAATATCGCGCGCAGCTAGAGCAACTTGGTCATGTATCTGCGGATCTCAATCAAGGGCTGGTGGACAAGATGTTACAGTCAGGCAGTGGACAGGAAAAAGCAGGCCATTTGCCCAAAGGAATTGATGGTGTCACGCTCGATAAAATACGCGCACTCTTTCAGCAAGAAGAAACGTATACTGCCGATGAAGCGGGGGAGAAGATGGGTGCCAGCCGCACCACCGCGAGGCGCTACTTGGAATATTTGATTGCTGCGGGCGAGCTGCAAGCCGATCTCAGCTACGGCACAGTGGGTCGGCCAGAGCGTTGTTATAAAAAAGTGCTGAGATAAAATCGCTCGATTTGTCCCATTGCGAGCACAGATGGTGGGCGATTTTGTGGCGAAATTTGCGCAAAAATAGCGTGATGCAGCCACAAAAAACAGGGCTAACTGGTCTAATCAGTAAAAAATCAAATATCACTTCTGATACAAATAGTTATCTTGAAATCGCGTCATTATTTAAACGATTGCACTTTCAACTATTGATGTATGTCAAAGAGTCGTAGACAATACGCCCCCGTGTCGGGCAAATCATTCTTATTACCAACCCACACACTCTAGGTTTTGCCTATCGCTGATATAGGTAAGATCAACTATCGATTTTTTAGTGTCATTGATATGGTTGGCTCATCCTTTAAGCCGTATCCAGGCACAAATAAGTACCTCGTTTTTAAGGGAAAGATGATGGTAATACCAGAAAACAGTAGCATCGTGATTTTTGGTGCTTCGGGTGACTTGACCTACCGCAAGTTGATTCCTGCCTTATACCACCTCTATGCAAGTAAGCAGCTTCCAGAAAACTTCGCTATTCTGGGTGTCAGCCGCACAGAGTACAGTGATGAGTCCTACCGCGAAAAGCTCAAGAATTCGCTTCAGGAAATGGAAAAAACAGAGCCAGCAGCGCTGGATGCCTTCATTAACCATTTGCATTATCAAGCAATCAATACCTCAGATACTGCAGATTATGCCAAGTTAGTGACTCGCTTGAACGAGTTGGCGCTGCAGTATCAGTTTGAACAGCGCAATACCTTGTTCTACATGGCAACGCCACCGAGCCTTTACAGTGTGATTCCAGCGAGCCTAGCTCACCATCGTTTGAACAACGAAGACGATGGCTGGAAGCGACTGATCATCGAAAAACCTTTTGGTTACGATCTGGCCTCTGCCAAACAGCTGGATAAAGACATTCACGAGTGTTTCCAAGAGCATCAAATCTACCGTATTGACCATTATCTGGGCAAAGAAACGGTGCAGAACTTACTGGTGTTTCGTTTCTCCAACGCGATGTTTGAACCGCTATGGAATCGCAATTTCATCGATTACGTAGAAATCACTGGCGCAGAGTTTCTTGGCGTCGAAGAACGTGGCGGTTACTACGATGGTTCTGGTGCGGTGCGCGATATGTTCCAAAATCATCTTCTGCAAGTGTTGGCAATGGTCGGCATGGAACCACCTGCGCAGATCAACGCGGACTCTATGCGTGATGAAGTGGTAAAAGTACTGCAATGCCTCAAACCGTTGGATGAGCACGATCTGCGTAACAACCTTGTGCTAGGTCAGTACACCGCGTCCGATGTGCGTGGACAACACCTTCCCGGTTACCGAGAAGAGCACGGTGTTGCCGAAGATTCGCGTACCGAAACTTATGTTGGCCTCAAAGCTTATATCAACAACTGGCGTTGGAATGGTGTGCCTTTTTATGTGCGTACCGGTAAACGTCTACCAACGCGCGTCACAGAAGTGGTCATCCACTTTAAACGCACACCGCATCCTGTGTTTGGGCAAAATGCACCTGAAAACAAGCTGATCATTCGTATTCAGCCCGATGAAGGCATCCAGATGAGTTTTGGCTTGAAGCAGCCAGGTGCCGGTTTCCATGCCAAAGAAGTGAAAATGAATTTCCATTACACTTCACTTCAAGAAACCCAAATGTTGACCGCGTATGAACGTCTACTATTAGATGCGCTCAATGGCGACGCGACACTGTTTGCGCGTAGTGATGCAGTGGAAGCGTGTTGGAAATATGTCCAGCCGATCCTTGATTTCAAACAAGATCCGCAAGCCTTGTTTGGCTACGCCTGTGGCACTTGGGGTCCAAAAGAATCGGATGATCTGCTCCAGCGCGATGATCGCGCATGGCGCTTCCCATGCAAAAACCTAACTGACACGGATTACTGCGAACTATGATCAATCATAAGATTTTTAATACCGCAGAGCAGGTAGTTGAAAGCCTCGCGAACGATATGAAAGCGTTTAGCGAAATGGGCCGACCTGTTCATATTTCTCTTTCAGGTGGCAGCACGCCCAAAATGTTGTTCAAGCTATTAGCGTCCGATGCGTATGCAACGGCAATCCAATGGCAGAATCTGCACTTTTGGTGGGGGGACGAGCGATGTGTAGCGCCGGATGATGCACAAAGCAACTACGGCGAAGCCAATGCGCTTTTGTTTAGCCAAGTTGCTTTGCCAGCCGAGAACATCCACCGTATTTGTGGTGAAGATGAGCCTCAAATGGAAGCGGAACGTTTCGCGAGAGAAATGCTGGCGTTGATCCCGACCGAAAATGGTACCCCCGTGTTTGATTGGGTCTTGCTCGGTGTTGGCGCCGATGGCCACACCGCTTCGCTCTTTCCTGGTCAAACAAACTACGACGAAGAAAAACTCGCCATTTTAGCAAGCCATCCTGAATCGGGTCAGATTCGTGTATCCAAAAGTGCACGCGTGGTTGAGGCAGCGAAACGTATCAGTTACCTCGTTTTGGGCGCTGGTAAAGCAGATATCGTGGATGAGATTAACCGCTCACCCGCAGAAATTCTTCCATATCCGGCAGCCAAGATTCAGTCTCATCAGGGGCTAACGGAATGGTATTTAGATTTAGACGCAGCGGCGAAAATCGTGTAATCGCGATAGCCAAGTAAAATTTATTGGAGAGAAAAAATGAAAGGTGATATCGGTGTAATTGGCCTAGCAGTTATGGGTCAAAACCTTATCCTCAACATGAATGACCACGGTTTTAAAGTGGTGGCGCACAACCGTACTGCGGCAAAAGTTGACGAGTTCCTAGAAGGCCCGGCCAAAGGTACCAACATCGTTGGTGCTTACACGCTGCAAGAGCTGGTGGACAAACTGGAAGCACCACGTAAAGTGATGCTGATGGTTCGTGCTGGCGCGGTGGTTGACGCGTTCATCGATCAACTGGTTCCTCTGTTGGACAAAGGCGACATCATCATCGACGGTGGTAACACCAACTACCCAGACACTAACCGCCGCGTTGCAGCACTGCGCGAAAAAGGCATCCACTTCATCGGTACTGGTGTATCAGGCGGTGAAGAAGGCGCTCGTTTCGGACCGTCTATCATGCCAGGTGGCGCTCCAGAAGCTTGGGCAGCTGTGAAACCTATCTTCCAAGCGATCTCGGCAAAAACGGATGCTGGCGAGCCTTGCTGTGACTGGGTTGGTAACGACGGTGCTGGCCACTTCGTGAAAATGGTTCACAACGGTATCGAATACGGCGACATGCAGTTGATCACTGAAGCTTACCAGTTCATGAAAGATGGCCTGGGCATGACTGCTGACGAAATGCAGGCAGTGTTCGCTGACTGGAACGAAACTGAGCTGAACAGCTACCTAGTAGAAATCACGGCTGACATCCTTGGCTACAAAGATGAAGACGGTGAAGCGCTGGTTGAGAAGATCCTCGACACGGCAGGTCAAAAAGGTACTGGTAAATGGACAGGTATCAACGCACTGGACCTGGGTATTCCACTGACGCTGATCTCTGAATCTGTCTTTGCTCGCTGCCTGTCTGCACTGAAAGAGCAGCGTGTTGAAGCGGAAAAACTGTTTGGCAAAACCATCACTCCGGTTGAAGGTGACAAACAAGAGTGGGTTGATGAACTGCGTCAAGCGCTGCTGGCTTCAAAAATCATCTCTTACGCACAAGGCTTTATGCTGATGCGTGAAGCGTCAAACGAAAACGGCTGGGATCTGAACTACGGCAACGTAGCGCTGATGTGGCGCGGTGGTTGTATCATCCGTTCTGCATTCTTGGGCAACATCCGTGACGCGTTCGAAGCGAACCCAGACCTAGCATTCCTGGGTTCTGACGATTACTTCAAAAACATCCTGACGGGTAGCCTAGCAGCATGGCGTAAAGTGGCAGCGAAATCTCTGGAAGCGGGGATTCCAATGCCATGTACCACATCTGCTCTGACCTTCCTAGACGGTTATACCACTGCTCGTCTGCCAGCGAACCTGCTGCAGGCACAACGTGACTACTTCGGCGCGCACACGTATGAGCGTACTGATCGTGCACGTGGTGAGTTCTTCCACACCAACTGGACAGGTACAGGTGGTGATACTGCGTCAACCACTTACGACGTATAATCCAGATCTGTAATACGCTAAAAGAGATGCCTTAGTGGCATCTCTTTGTTTTCGTATCTAAGCAGAGTTGAACAAAAATTCTACGCCCTTCATCTCATCCTATAAATTTTATTCCATGGAGGATGACGGTGTATTGGGCATCCACTATTTTTATGCTGCCACAGGGATCAATGGTTTTTCATGTGGTATTAACAATTAGCTACCGGGAAGGTGAATTTAACAGTTCGAGGTTCTTAAGATGACTATTAATAAATACTTTGTTTTTGTTCCACAAGAGGTTGAACAAGAAATAGAAAATCAATTGGTATCAGATCAGGAAGCTCAACGTCAGGCATTAGTCAAACAGGCCCAGCAGGAAGGCGGCTTGTAACGCTAGGTTCCATTGCAAAGAGTGCATAGATGCACTCACTCTGCTGACAAAGGTCTAGCACCCAAGCTAGGCCTTTGATAAAGCCACAATCTTGTTAGTCTTCATAGCCCAAAGATTAGTAAGAAGTGGACCCCAACGGTTGGACACATAAGCTCATTTCTTAAGTGGTTGACCCAACTCATGCTGCGTATCTTTGCCTACCGAAGTAGGCCTCATCAGGAGTGAGGTTATTGAGTCCTTGATGGTTACGCTCTTCATTATAAAACACCATGTAGTTGCCGATTTCAAGCTCGGCTTCACGTGG
>NZ_JZAM01000036.1:0-657 GCF_000960595.1 Vibrio sp. S234-5 | reverse complement strand
CGATGAGACCAATTATATGGTGGTAACAGCCAAGTTTGGCCTTTCGTTTTCACATCAATTGGAACTGGATTGGCTGGCATAGTTATCTCCTTAAAAATCTAGGCGACAACTATGCTGACACAGGGGGGAAATGACTGATCGGAATGCTCCGAAATACGCAGTTTTCCGGACACTTGTTCTTTGGCTCTGGAAATTCAGAGAGTTGCCTCAGTCAATTTTCGAGTAAGCGCGAGGTAGGTGCGGCTGGCTCAATCAGTATTTTGACCACAAGTTTTCGGGCTTGAATTGCCAAAATTCGAAGTCTGTTTTTCAAATCTATGAGTCATTTCAGTTTTTTAGGTTTTGGCTTTTGTTTGTGAATCAACGCTGAGTTAATCTTGGTTTTGGTAAAACGTAAGCCCTTGAAGCTTAAACATAACAAAGCGTTAAAGAGGGATTCGTGCCGCGTGGCATTTTTGGTATGCGGTGAGTTTCGGTGGTGAAAGTGGTTTGCGGAAGGTTGGTTTATGCGGCACTCACCCCTTAACGCGGCGTTATGCTTAATCACGCAAAATCAGTGAGTTATGGTTCTTCTTTGTTCCTTTGGCTTTTCAGTTTTGTGTTTGTCGGCAAGTTGGCTCCATTGGGCGCAGTTTTCCGGACACTTGTTCTTTGGCG
>NZ_JZAM01000359.1:0-418 GCF_000960595.1 Vibrio sp. S234-5 | reverse complement strand
TTCCTCCGAAGCAGATAACGTCTCCTTATTATTTGACTACCACTCGTTATTAGCAGTCAACTCAGCGGCATGCAGTTGAAAACTGACATCTCTATTCGTCGGCAGCGTCAGAAGTGTATAAGATACAGGCTCAGGACCAATGATGCATCTTCGATACGGTCGCGTGATACTTCAGAGGCGCGGATGTAACCTTCAACACCATCTTCTAGCTCGATGGTTGCGCCTTTCGCGTCAACTGCAGTTACAGTACCGTGTACTAGAACGCCTTTCTTGTTGTCAGCTACATAAGCAATGAATGGGTCATTTTCCATTTGCTTAACGCCTAGAGAAATACGCTCAAGCTCAGCGTCTACAGCTAGATCTACTGCAGAGATTTCATCGCCTTTCTTGAATGCACGAACTGCTTCTTCTACTGGTA
>NZ_JZAM01000358.1:0-419 GCF_000960595.1 Vibrio sp. S234-5 | reverse complement strand
TGCCCAGTTCCCTTTGGTTAGCACCTGCATAGGCGCTCCCCCTATGGATGGTTCTTTGCCTGTCGTCTCTATCGTAGGGGCCGCCGAAAGTCCTGCCAACAATGGCCACCCCCTCACCAAACCTCCATGTATGGTCCGCATTCATCCAACCCAAGAAGCCGTCGCGAAACTCGGCAAGATCAATATTTGCAATCAAACGAGCAAAGGGATCGTCGACAGGCACACCGTTTTCAAACAGCCCCTGTTTAAGAAACTAGTCGGCGTCGCCAGGAACATATTCACGAAAGTCAGTCTAGCCTTGACCTCCGGTGATCACGGCCCAGATAGGCAGAAACAAAATATCAAACAGAGGATAATCATCTGTTGCCCTTTGCCGTTTGTCACGGTTGATACGGAAATGCGCTTTGTCGGTATTAATA
>NZ_JZAM01000357.1:0-420 GCF_000960595.1 Vibrio sp. S234-5 | reverse complement strand
TGTCCTGGGATCTTCAGGATCGTTTCAATTTTGAATTTTTTTAAAATCGTCTTGGACTTCTTGAGATTGCTTGGGGTGTTTTGAGCGGGAAGTTATCCATGAAAAGCCCATGTGGTCGAGCAGGTAATAGATAGAATCAGGGTGGTAGTGCTGGCCAAATTCTTTCACGATATAAGCGTGGATGTCGGCCCCAGTCAGTCGTCCGCCTTGTGTATCATTGGCTTTATCTTTTATGTATTGGCTCAATTGCTCTCTTTGCTCAAAAGTTAAGAAGGGGGGGGGGCGTCCCGTTCTTGGCTTTTCCTTCAGCCCTTCTAATCCTTCTTCAAGAAAAGTGTGAACCCACTTATTAACACTGGTTCGGCTCACCATAAGAAACTTGGCGATTTGGGTGCGAGAGTGTCCATCTTTGAAATGAGC
>NZ_JZAM01000356.1:0-271 GCF_000960595.1 Vibrio sp. S234-5 | reverse complement strand
TACCATCGACGCTGTTTCGTTTCACTTCTGAGTTCGGGATGGAGTCAGGTGGGTCCAAAACGCTATGGTCGCCAAGCAAATTCTTTCTCTCTATTTCTAGAGAATAATTCGGAAAGCTGTTTAAGTTCTTTTTAACACATTCAATTCGTTCTTGCTTTGAGTCCACCAAAACCCTTTGGGTGTTGTATGGTTAAGCCTCACGGGCAATTAGTACAGGTTAGCTCAACGCCTCACAGCGCTTACACACCCTGCCTATCAACGTTCTAGTCTC
>NZ_JZAM01000355.1:0-420 GCF_000960595.1 Vibrio sp. S234-5 | reverse complement strand
GAGGCAGGCAGATACCACCAATTGTCTTGTGCGTAGTCGCTACATTTGACAGCATCTTTCTCTGTCATAATCACATTCGCCCCTTGTAGAGCCAATGCTTCAAGTTCTTTTTGGTCAAAGTCTTGATGGTCAGCAAAACCTTTCGTGACTTTAACATCCGCATGCATTGATTCTAGTGTATTAAAAAACCGAGGTGGATGCCCGATACCGGCAAATGCCACCAGCGCCTTTAACTCACTCACATCACCTTGCTGCTTGGTCTTTAGGTTGATCGCTTTTGAGGGCGCTAGAGACAGCGAGATCTCACCCTGAGGGGCCAAACCGCCATTGGTGATGATAAAGTCGACTTCCTGAAGTCGCTCAACACCTTCGCGCAATGGACCAAGCGGAATCAAACACTCATTACCAAAACGACGATTT
>NZ_JZAM01000354.1:0-811 GCF_000960595.1 Vibrio sp. S234-5 | reverse complement strand
AGTAGAGGGTGTGAACAACCGAATAAAGACGCTGAACAAAGTCGCCTATGGGTATCGTGATTGGGAATTTTTTGAGTTAAAAATCAAAGCCAGTCATGAGGCGAAGTATCGATTTTCCGGATGAACCATCTTTTGGAATTTCTCCGGTTCATCCGGAAAATCGATACCTGAATGGCTTTTCTGATACCATATCGCCAAAAATAGCCAGTTAATGTCAACTTCACTTCTTTACCATCGCTTTGGAATACGCGGCCCTTTCCATTATTGCTCTACAGAGTTTGATGGTGACGCGACCATCTTTCACGTAGCACACAATCCTCATATTAAATGTCCATCATGTCGTAGTCGTGATGTCATAAAAAAAAGGAGGTAAGGTTCGCCGTTTCATCGCTACGCCAATCGGCACTAGCCCCTGTTACATCCAGATAGCAAACCAGCGGATTGAATGCCGAGCTTGTAATACACTCGGGTATTTGCCGCTTAACTTTGTTCCTCGTCCCAAAGTGCGTTACACAAAGGGCTTTGAACAGTATGTTCTCTCGCTGTCAGCATTGAACGTCACCATCAATGCCATTGCCAAGCTATGTGGTGTCTGTTGGGATACAGTGAAAGATATTCAGAAGCGTTACCTGCAAAAGCGATACTCTCAACCTTGTCTTAAAAACGTCACTCACATTGGAATTGATGAGATTTACTGTGGCTCAAAAAGTGGCTTCATGACGGTTGTGATTGATATGAAGACAAGTGCCGTCATTTATACAGAGAAAGGAAAGAAGGCCGAAAGCCTTGACGGTTTTTGGAAACGGAAGCT
>NZ_JZAM01000353.1:0-413 GCF_000960595.1 Vibrio sp. S234-5 | reverse complement strand
CTCAGAGGCTTCACTTACGCACGCGTCATTAGGGGGGCCGGTGCCAACTGTTGTCGGCGAAGTAACCCAAACCAACGCATCAACAGCAGGGCACGTTCTTTCACACTCCTAGCAGCCCATGCTTTTAGGGCCTCGCAGCATGCTGCAATCTGCCTATCCACGCTTTTCAATGAACTCTGCTCAAGTGAGATCAACGTTTCTTGCGTTGCCGGATTGATAACATGCAGGCCATCAGAGACGGAAAGTTCTGTCAGTAGCGCATCGAGTATCGGAACATTTAGTTGCAGCATATTGTCTCTCCTAGCTATTCCATGCGCAGGGTCATGCGAGTAGCACGCACTGTAAAGCAAACAAAGGTTGCACAGTGGATGACCTGCAAATCAAATATTGAGTCGGCGACGGCAACGAAATCC
>NZ_JZAM01000352.1:0-355 GCF_000960595.1 Vibrio sp. S234-5 | reverse complement strand
TGATCACTGGGGATTTCAGCCTGAGGTACAATTATTCGCTAACCGTGGTATCGCCGTGCTGCAAATGAACTTCAGGGGCTCAACTGGTTATGGTCGCGAGTTTTGGGAGAAGTCGTTCAAGCAATGGGGACAATCCATGCAGGATGACATTACCGACGGTGTCAAATGGGCTACCGAACAAGGTTACGCACAAGATGGCAACGTATGTATTTATGGTGCCTCTTATGGCGGCTACGCAACTCTGGCGGGGGTGACATTCACTCCTGATTTATATAAGTGCGGAATCGACTACGTTGGCGTATCTAACTTATTTACCTTTATGGACTCCATTCCACCTTATTGGGCACCATTCCTT
>NZ_JZAM01000351.1:0-463 GCF_000960595.1 Vibrio sp. S234-5 | reverse complement strand
TGTGATTGGAGCATTTGACGCGCTCGGTCAAAGTTGTGCGAGCATACCGCCACGCACACCTTGGTCACTTCCGCGATTAAGTTCGCGATTCTGGCAAAGGTTTCTTGCGCGGGTAATGCGTCATCACGCCAGTTGTCTTTCCTTTCTGGCCACGCTAGCCAAACTTCACTAACCGGCTGAAACTCAGCCGGAAAATAGAAGCCATCTTGCGCTGGTGTTGTCGATAACTTCATTTTAACGCCTCTTTAAACAGCTATGTTTCCGACGCTTGTTTAAAGGTCTGGACGACCGCCGCGGAACAAGGCCCACGCGTGACGCGCTTTCGCTGTCGCAGCGAGAGCGATTTCTGCGTAAATGATGGTTTCGCCCTCACGTGGTGCTTCGGCAATTTTTGCACCGGTGTGGTCAGTGATAAAAGATGAGCCGTAGAACGTGGTCTCGATACCATCATCGACTTCAGTGC
>NZ_JZAM01000350.1:0-422 GCF_000960595.1 Vibrio sp. S234-5 | reverse complement strand
GTGTCGCATCAACAGCGTTTCCGCTGTTCAGGGCTGCGAATTATAAGAGCATTTTTTTGTGATGCAAGTCCTTCGTTCAAAAAAACTTTAATTTTTTACTGAACGACGAAAAAGCAAGCAAAACAATCAAGAATGACAACAATTTAGATCGCAGCCTTAACAGTTAGATCGTAAAGATCGTTTCGCGATGGTACTTTAACTCCGCAATCGATTAACGGATGACGTCCAACGCTAAATGTGTGCCCTGTTTAGAGAAACCGTCCAGCACCTCTGGCGTCCAACTACGAGTCAGCTCTTTTAGTGTGCTCACATCTAAGTAACGGTAGTGGAAGTATTCTTCCAGTTCAGGCATATGCTTGTACAAGAAACGGCGGTCCTGGCCGATGCTGTTACCGCAGATTGGCGATACGCCTTTTGGTACC
>NZ_JZAM01000035.1:0-647 GCF_000960595.1 Vibrio sp. S234-5 | reverse complement strand
GTACGCTTAGTCACTTAACCATACAACCCGAAAGGGTCTTTGTTAAACAACCAAGGTTCGCTATCTCATTATTTGAATGAGCGAGATAGCATTGATTTGCCGGACTCAATTTTGAATCGTCACTATAACAGTGACATTCCCAAGAACACTTGAATGTGTTTTGTTGGTGTTTGTCTTAAAGACAAACATTGAGAACTTTACAAACAACAATAAATTGTTGTTTTGTCAGCTTTCCAAATTGTTAAAGAGCAAGATTTCTTTCGAAACCATGTTTAAAAGCACTATCACTAATGCACTTAAAGATGGTGGAGCTATGCGGGATCGAACCGCAGACCTCCTGCGTGCAAGGCAGGCGCTCTCCCAGCTGAGCTATAGCCCCATCAGTAGTGGTGGGTCTGAGTGGACTCGAACCACCGACCTTACGCTTATCAGGCGTACGCTCTAACCACCTGAGCTACAGACCCACTAAATGCTCTAATCTAAACCATATCAATCTGTGTGGACACTCATCGCAATAATCATCGTATAAGGAGGTGATCCAGCGCCAGGTTCCCCTAGCGCTACCTTGTTACGACTTCACCCCAGTCATGAACCACACCGTGGTAAACGCCCTCCCCGAAAGGTTAAGCTATCTACTTCTGGTGCAG
>NZ_JZAM01000349.1:0-422 GCF_000960595.1 Vibrio sp. S234-5 | reverse complement strand
TTCGTGATCCGTTACTTGGGCGGAACGATAACGGATGAGCAAACGCGGTGGAATGTCGAAACCTATAACCACTACGAACAGTACACAAAACAAGAGTATCAAAGTACACCACACGAGGCGTTCTCACCGCCAGGCAGTCGTGTATTTAGCGCTCATTCCTGTATGGCTGCGGAGGCAGCTTGTACCAAACCGTTGCTTGTCTATGACGTTAATCCAGAGACAGGCGCAATGTTTGATGTTCGAGATAGCGTAAACCGTGAAGGTAAAAGCGAGAACATGCAGAACGGACTACAGGGCTATTTGCTTATTTGGGAATTGCCTGATCCAGAAAAGGATTACGCCCTTGGCGCTGACGTTGCGGAAGGTCTGGAACATGGGGACAGAGGTTCAATTGATGTGCTGGACGAAACTGGCAATCAAGT
>NZ_JZAM01000348.1:0-427 GCF_000960595.1 Vibrio sp. S234-5 | reverse complement strand
TGGTGATGGTTGGCCAGTGCCATGCGAATCGCTTCATCAGCTAATTGGAAAGCACGTTGTACGCCATTTTCTTCACCGATAAAGATATCGTAGCCAAAATGTCCCCCCCCACCTGAGCCACCACGCGCCCTGTGATCGCAATTACCTGCAAGTACGCTCATCGCCAATCTGACCACCTGCATCCAACCGCCCGCTATTTTCCAATAATCCAGTGCTAGCCTTGCAGACTCTAACATCCTCGCTTTCTGCTCGTCAGTACGCTCTGAGAGCTCTTCATACTGACAAGCCAAGTTGTTTGCGGTGATTGCGATCGAACGCGCTAGCACCTCTTCTGCATCGTGTGGTGTCATTCCTAATGCGGCTTTCGCCATCCATTGACTTGCTGGTTCAAGCTGAGTAAGAGCAGAAAGTTCGTTCGCAATAAGAG
>NZ_JZAM01000347.1:0-427 GCF_000960595.1 Vibrio sp. S234-5 | reverse complement strand
CTTTTGAGAAAGCCAGCGATGAACTCTTTCTTGTTGCGATTTTTATCGCCTTCATAGCCACTTTTCTTTCTAACTAACACCACGAAATGATGCGTTTCTACCCCACATGTCGGGCACATGAGGACTTCTGTCTTGTTCGACATCTTAGACTCCTTGACGAATTATCCCTTTCTGATGGCATGATTCTCATACGCCTGTAAAACGAGTCATCATGCCATCACTATCGATTCTTTCTCTTCTTCGTTGAGACGACGAATCAACTTCGCTGGTGTGCCTCCGTATAGACAATCTGGCGGCACATCATGGTTAACGACTGAATTAGCCGCAATGACTGAACGAGCACCTATCGTCACACCTTGGTTAATGACGGAGTTACCGCCAATCCACACATCATCTTCAATCGTGATGGGTTTACAAAACGTTTCCC
>NZ_JZAM01000346.1:0-406 GCF_000960595.1 Vibrio sp. S234-5 | reverse complement strand
TCTAACGTCTCTTCGTCCACCGTTTCCATACGCTTACGAGTCAGAGGTCCTGTATCTTCAATTTTGCCGTCAGCGTACGAACGAATCACACCGCGTGGGCCAAACTTCTTACGGAACTCAGGATCTTTAGGGTAATCAACGTTTTCCGGTTCTTCCTCAGCGTTCAGGTGGTAAAGGTTGCCAAAAAATTCATCGAAGCCGTGGTTAGTAGGAAGATGTTCGTCTTTGTCCCCTAAGTGGTTTTTACCAAACTGACCAGTCATGTAACCCATTGGTTTAAGCATTTCCGCAATAGTTGCGTCTTCCGCTTTCAACCCTAGGTCAGCACCAGGAAGTCCAACTTTACTTAGACCCGTTCTGAGCACAGTCTGGCCGGTAATAAAGGTGGAACGACCCGCAGTACAAG
>NZ_JZAM01000345.1:0-428 GCF_000960595.1 Vibrio sp. S234-5 | reverse complement strand
GATTATGAGGATATCGTGGAGAAAGTGTGCAAGGCTTGGAATCGATTCTTGGACAGTACAGATAGAGTTAGCAAGATGTGTACAAGAGAGTGGATTAATCTGACCAGTTAATTTTCCAGATTGGTATAATTTTCCAGATTGGTATTAGATACGACAAAGCCCTAGCACTTCTGCTAGGGCTTTGTCTGAAAAGTGGCGGAGCGGACGGGACTCGAACCCGCGACCCCCGGCGTGACAGGCCGGTATTCTAACCGACTGAACTACCGCTCCGCTGTCTGGTTAGACGTTTCGTCTACTTTTTTTGTCTTCAGATTTTTCTTAAAAATCTAAAGACAACAAGTTAAAGCCTGGCGATGTTCTACTCTCACATGGGGAGACCCCACACTACCATCGACGCTGTTTCGTTTCACTTCTGAGTTCGGGATGGA
>NZ_JZAM01000344.1:0-474 GCF_000960595.1 Vibrio sp. S234-5 | reverse complement strand
AGCGCACTTTCAGACCTTTTAGATCTTCCGGCGTATTGATTGGTTTATTGGTGTAGAAGCTACGCGCACCCGCATCGTAGTAAGTCACACCAATAAAGCCGCTGTCCGCTGAAGAATTCAGGATTTCACGACCTACTTCACCGTCTGTCACTTTGTAGTAATGGTCTTTATCGCGGAACAAGTAAGGCATGTTGAATGCTGCGTAAGCTGGGGAGAAAGCTTCCAATTCTGCCGCGTTGCTCTTCACCATATCTAGAGCGCCGTTTTGCATTAGCTCCATCGATTCACGCTGTGTACCTAGCTGTGCATCAGGGTAAATACGGATACGAACTTCACCATCTGTCATTTCACGAACTTCTTTTGCCATAAAGTCCATTGCTTTATGTACCGCATGGTCACGAGGGTGGTTGTGACTCAGCTTCAAAGTGGTCGCAGCATAAGCAGAAGCGGTGGCGCCGAAGGTCATTGCAGCAC
>NZ_JZAM01000343.1:0-242 GCF_000960595.1 Vibrio sp. S234-5 | reverse complement strand
TGGAAGTGGTCTCTTCTAACCCGAATGATAAGCCAAAGATTGAGTTTAACTACATCTCGACCGAGCAAGATAAACAGGACTGGCGTGACTGTATTCGTCTGACACGCGAAATTCTCAATCAACCTACGATGGATGAGTTCCGTGGCGATGAGATCCAACCAGGTCTTCACATTACAACCGACGAGCAAATTGATGAGTGGGTTAAGCAAAATGTTGAGAGTGCTTATCATCCTTCATGTAGC
>NZ_JZAM01000342.1:0-428 GCF_000960595.1 Vibrio sp. S234-5 | reverse complement strand
GTGCTTAGATACAAAATGGAGCAGATATCATGGACGTATTGATCATGGCGGAAAAACACGATGAGTTACTGTCTGACTTGCCGGTTGAATGGCTTGTGCAAGAGCCACAAGAGATCACATCTCACTGGTTGCCAAACGAATTTGGAATCAATGAAGAGCTGATTTAGAAAGCACTTTACCCAACTACAATGCACAAAAAAGGCGAGCTACCTAGCTCGCCTTTCTCTTTCTTTACTCTCTATCGCAGATGCTTGTCTTCATCACGTAGATAGATCATCCAGTACCACATACCGACGAACACACCGCCGCCGATGATGTTACCGATCGTGACTGGGATAAGGTTGTTAACGATAAAGCCCATCATGTTCAAGTCCGCATAATTTGCGATATCAGCACCTGTCATTTGCCAGAAGGCTTCTGGCGCAAAG
>NZ_JZAM01000341.1:0-429 GCF_000960595.1 Vibrio sp. S234-5 | reverse complement strand
AAAGCAGAGCGCCAAGAGCATGCTAAGCCGATACTGGATGAGCTTTATGAATGGATGACAACTCAGAAAGTGCTTGAGTCTAGCCCGCTGGGTAAAGCGATAAAATACACGCTCGGCCAATGGCCGAAGCTCACCCGCTATATCGATGACGGTCACTTATCGATAGACAACAACCGAGCTGAACGCGCAATAAAACCGCTGGTTATTGGGAGAAAGAACTGGCTCTTCTCGACCAACCCTAACGGGGCGGAAGCGAGCGCGATGCTTTACAGTATCGTCGAGACAGCGAAAGCCAACGGCCTTATCCTTTACGACTACATGGTCAAGTGCATGCAGGAGTTAGCGAAAGCGGAACCTGATATCGATGCACTCCTGCCTTGGAACTTCAAACACTAACAATATCGCCCCGTGGGTTCATGGGGCGGATAC
>NZ_JZAM01000340.1:0-2989 GCF_000960595.1 Vibrio sp. S234-5 | reverse complement strand
AGATACGTTAGAAATCAACGGCCAACGGTTCATCACTGGACTTCAAGAGCACCAAACACAACTACTCAAATTACTCGGTAGATTCTATGAGGTAGTTTATTCCTAAATTAGCTGCGGAATGTCGGATTGAGGCAAACAAAGAACCTTGCCTGTTTTACGGCTTGAGTAAACCACGAATTTTAGGGTAAAAATACTCATTTGCCGACAACACAAAACGAATGGCCGGAGAAATCCCACAAGATTGAACCCCTAATTTTACCTGAGTTGCATAACGCCGCGTTAAGGGGCGCAGGCACGCACTACAAACGTGACCGCATACAACTTAACCACTAAACAAACTGCAAGCCAAAAATGCCACGCGTGCCAAGTCCCTCTTGAACGCCTTGTTATGCTTAAGCTTCAATGACTTACGGTTTACCAAAACCGAGATTAACTCAGCTTTAACTCACAAACAAAAGCCAAAAACCAAAAAACTGAAATGACTCATAATTTTGAAAATCAGACTTTGAACTTTGGCAGATAAAACCGAAAAACCTAAGATCAAACTTCTGATTGAGCCAACCGCCCTAACCTCACGCTTGCCCGAAAATTGATTGAGGCAATTCTCTGAATTTCCAGCGCCAAAGAATAAATGTCCAGAAAACAGCGCCAAACGAAGCCAACTTGCCGAAAAACTAGAAACTAACAAGCCGATGGTACAAAGAAAAATCACAAAGCACTGAATTTACGTGATTAAACATAACGCTGCGTTAAGGTGTGAGCAACGCAACCACGAAACTTAACCTTACCACCGTAAACACAAAACCCAACGATGGAATAAAAAATGCCAAGCGTTGGGAATCACTCTTAAATGCTTTGTTATGTGCCTGGAGATGCAGCCAAAAACTGTTACTCTGTACGCTCTCGCTCTAATTTATACGCTCGATACTCTCGGGATACTTGTTCATCAGAATAATCTCCATCAACGTTATTTGTTTGCCCCACACCATCTAGTCCTTTGATACTTTTAATTGAGCCGCCCCACGAGTCACGATTTCTAGACGAGCCGACAAATTGAGACAAATATGCGTTTAAAGTTTTATCTCTTGGCTTCTCAATTTCCTTACTTAAAGCAGTCAAATAATCAAACTTCGTCGTTTTTTCCCACTCAATTGAAAACCCAGCACGGTGACACAACTCCGTATGAATCAACAACATTGTTCGACCATTTCCATCTAGAAATGGGTGACCATAAGCAAATAAGCCCATTACTTCACCAGGGTTAGCTCGCATATATTCTTTGTCTTGACCCAACCGCAAACCATAGTCAATTGAACGCTGTATTTCCATAGGATGACAAAACTTAACCCCTGCTTTAGATATAGCTTTATCTGGAACTAATTCATTTCTATCCTTACCAGCCCATGGATAAATTTCAGAGAATAATATCTTATGAACCTCTAAGAAGTCCCTATATGTAATTTCATCTCTTTTTGAGAGGTATTCTAAAGCATCATCTAGACCCGCACGAAACATCGTATGTTCTAGTTCTCTAATTACATTAGGATCTTTTTCTTTGAATCTGTTTTGTAAGTAACCATTTTCCTCAAAGTCTAAAAAAGGGTCAAAAACTGACATGACGTTCCCTTAGATAATTAACTGACAACAGAGCAACTTGTTGCATTGTTAGCTTTCCTGCTCTTTTTAATGCAACTAATAAATCTTCAACAGGATCGTGTTTGACTTCATCCCCTGCCAATGAAGTTACAGAATCAGCAAATTGGTCTATTGAGTTGTATGCGTAAGACACATTATATTGCTTAGCCAACTTGAAGACGTACTCTTCAATGTTTTTTGTCGGCATGCGTCCAATCGGCGCAACAACACCATTCTTACAACTATGACTCGTTTTATGGTTTCTCAGTATGATTTGTATATCATTCAACTTCAAAATTCTATCCGTGCGAGAGGACTTTGTTTCAATTACCAATGTGGACTTTGGTTTGGCGTTTTTGAGTTCTTTAGATAAGTTACCGTGCAATTGTAAGCCTAGCTTTTTCACGATGTCTCTAACTACTTGATCTGTAGGAGCACAAGTTTTCACATCCCCACCCTTAGGTTGAGCTTTTGCATAAAAACCTCGTGAAATTCTCAACAACTCACCATTATCAATTAGCTTAGATAAAACGAAAGTCACCTGAGACGGGCTACCGAGTGAAGCTAAGTCTGACCGTGAAAAAACAGCACCTTTACGATGTATGATCGATTGTCTTATACGAGTTTCAAGTTTCATAAAATGCACCTACTAAAACACACATTTTAATTTTAACAGCAAAAGGAAAAACCATCAATTTAGCAGATGAAAAACAATAATTTAGAACAAAAACAAGACCTTAAAAACCGTCATAAATTGTAGGCATTCAAACTAACTTTGCCTTGGCACATAACGCCCAATTAAGTGGTGAACAACGCACTGGCCAAGCCGCTGCATTGCACCGTAAAACACTTTACCTGACGCATAGTAAAACTGCCACGCGTTGAGAATCCACTTGAATTGCTTGTTATGTGAATTTTACCGGGAATTCAAAGTAAACCACCGTAGAAATGAAGAAATTTGAATAAGTTACGTACAAAAATGATGCTTACCAAAACCTAAATTTCACAGCGTTCTGAGCCAAAGAGAGCCACTTACAGAATCGACAACAAAGAAAGCGCCTTTTCAGCAACCGCTAAATTTTTTGCGTCACCAGATTTTCAGAGCTGAATGTCAGCAAGCAAATCAGTCAAAAAGACATTTCAATTAAAGCGATTTGAAACTGGCGAAACTCAACACAAACCAAACCCAAAACTTAATTGAGGCAACCCAAGAACCTTGGAAATGATCAGGGCAAGATCATGAACATTTCTTGTACAACGCAAGGTTAAATTTGACCTGAAGCACGGTCTGTGATCTTATGCTCTTCTTTTGGGGAGCGACCATGAATATTAATACCATCAAAGCGCATTTCAG
>NZ_JZAM01000034.1:0-383 GCF_000960595.1 Vibrio sp. S234-5 | reverse complement strand
TTCTCGAAGAGCAATGATTCGTATGATTTTTCTTTTCGTCGTGCTAGGCGCAGGATTGTGTGCTGGTACACAATTTGCCGGCCAACAAGGTTATGTGTTGATCGCGGTAGCCAACAGCGCCATAGAGATGAGTGTAACGAAGTTGGTTATCTTTAACGTCGCGACTCTGGCAGGATTGTTCGCTTTGGAGTACCTCGCCAAAAAAGTGATTTATACCAGCGTCACCACTTGGAACTGGTTTAGTGTACGTAAAATGCGCCGCTCACGTCGTTACACCAATGAAGGCATCATTATGCCGCTGGAAGGGGATTCGAAAGGGGCTGAGAAAAAAGTGACACGCTGGGCTAATCATCACGATATGCCGCTGTTGTGCTACTTGGTTG
>NZ_JZAM01000339.1:0-402 GCF_000960595.1 Vibrio sp. S234-5 | reverse complement strand
CCATACTTCCCGGCTCTGGATCGGGCTGCAACGAGATCTTCATCATGACGACCAAACGTACCGCGAGCATTGTCTATCTCTAGCCAAAGCGCTCCATCTACCTATCACGGCTTGCGGCGGCGTACCTGATCATGCCAGCGAACGGTTGCCCTTGCAAAACACCTTAACGGCCATTTGCCAAGGCTGTGCTGTCGAAGAGCTGGGGGCGGATAGATTAACCAATGTCGAGCGCAGTTTGCGCGACGGTGGGATACTGCCAAAACTTTTCAAATCCGATAGGCCAGCCGAAAGTGTACAGATTGCTAAACGCTGTACCTTCAGCCTTGACGAGCTGATATATCAATACCCAAGAGAACTGATCCCTGATGGCTTTACCCCCGACAGCTATTTACAGCACCCCGT
>NZ_JZAM01000338.1:0-386 GCF_000960595.1 Vibrio sp. S234-5 | reverse complement strand
GAAGGTTGTTTGTCCGTGGGAGACATGATGATGCAAAACTTTGATCACGAAGAAGGTGAAACGTTGGCCCATGTGGTGTCGGACTCTGTTTTGAAAACCACCATGCCTAATCTGCGTATCCTACCGGCATCACAAACCGACCGAGCGATTGAGGGCTGTTTTCATGAGCAAGTGTTTAGCCACAAACTGCCTTCCCCTTACTCAATTTTGAGTGAGATTATCAACCCTGTGCGAGATCAGTTTGATATTATCCTGAGTGATACCCCACCGTCATTAGGGTACGCCACCTATAACGCCTACTTTGCAGCGACCAGTGTCTAGTTCCCACCTTCGATTACCGAAAACGACACCGATGCTACGTGTTCATATTTCAGGTACATCCCTCA
>NZ_JZAM01000337.1:0-429 GCF_000960595.1 Vibrio sp. S234-5 | reverse complement strand
CCAGACGGCGGCCTGGAAATCACCCACATCAACGGCGTGGCGTTAACCGGCAATGCCCAAGACATCGCGGTGGACAATGGCACCGTGGTCATCGCGGCGGATGGCGCGATGACGTTCGAGCCAGCGGCTGACTTCAATGGTGAGATCAACTTCGGCTACCAGGTGAAAGACGCGGACGGCGATGTAGACAGCGCGAACGTGAAAGTGACCGTGAATGCCGTGAACGATGCGGTAGACGCGGTGAATGACGAAGTGACGGTTGCCGAAGACGGCAGCATCACGCTGAACCTAACGGGCAACGACAGTGCACCAGACGGCGGCCTGGAAATCACCCACATCAACGGCGTGGCGTTAACCGGCAATGCCCAAGACATCGCGGTGGACAATGGCACCGTGGTCATCGCGGCGGATGGCGCGATGACGGTTGTG
>NZ_JZAM01000336.1:0-430 GCF_000960595.1 Vibrio sp. S234-5 | reverse complement strand
AGATGTCACTGTCGAACGCGTCATCGCCATTGGTGGCATTGCGCAAAAATCCCCTTACGTGATGCAAATGTGCGCCGATGTGATTGGTCGCGACATCATCGTGGTCGAATCAGATCAATGTTGCGCATTGGGGGCCGCGATTTTTGCAGCCGTCGCAGCTGGCGTTTACCCGACGACCAAATCAGCACAAGCCGTGATGGCAAGTCCTGTTCGTCAAACCTACTCACCAACACCAAAAGTGCAAACATTACGAGCACAGCGTTACGCGACGTATCGCGAACTTGGGCAACACATGGAGCAGATTGCGGAGTTTCACCAATCGCAGGAGCGTGAAGATGTCTGAACAAATCGTCTGGAATGATGCGGACTCATTGGTCGAACGAATCAAAACGCTGCGTCACCAAGTCTGGCAAGCCAATATGGATTTACA
>NZ_JZAM01000335.1:0-432 GCF_000960595.1 Vibrio sp. S234-5 | reverse complement strand
AAAAAAATTCAAAATTGAAACGATCCTGAAGATGCCAGGACATATCGCTCTAGAGCATGTTGATGTCTGGTTTCAAGATGAAGCCAGATTGGGGCAACAAAACACGACAACACGGTTATGGGCAGAGAAAGGAACACGCCCCCGAGCCGTGAAGCAACAACAATTTGAATATGCGTATCTGTTTGGTTCTGTCTGTCCCGCGAGAGGAATTGGCGAAGCGATGGTCGTTCCTTGGGTTAATAAAGAGATCATGATCGAGCATTTAAAGCAAATATCGGCAATCACTGAAAAAGGGCGTCATGCCGTCATCATTATGGATGGGGCGAGTTGGCATACCAATGACATTGCAGAACCGTTTAGCAATGTCAGTATCATCAAGATCCCGCCCTATTCACCAGAGCTAAACCCGATAGAACAAGTGTGGAGCTGGCT
>NZ_JZAM01000334.1:0-434 GCF_000960595.1 Vibrio sp. S234-5 | reverse complement strand
GCGCTGATCTTGTCGCCTGATCTGACACAACGTATGGCGCAGGGGCGCGAGCTCGGGCCGTGGATTGTCGAGGGCTCCGATACCATGATCAGCTCGGCGATCCTTTGTTTGCAAACTATGCCGTTGACCGACTTTGATTTTGAGCTCAGGCCCAAAGTGCAGAAAACCTTTGACGTGGCGCTTTATTACAACCCGAGTCGCCGCTCTGCGGTCAATATCGTGCCGGGTTTGCTTGTGGTGATCCTCACCGTGACGATGATTTTGTTCACCAGCGCGGCGATTGTGCGTGAGCCCGAACGAGGCAATTTGGAGCTGCTCATCACCACGCCAGTGCGCTCATTTGAGCTGATGGTGGCGAAAATGGTGCCGTATATTTTTGTCGGCCTGATTCAGGTTTTCATCATTTTGGGTTTGGGTCAGTTTATTTGCGACGG
>NZ_JZAM01000333.1:0-1003 GCF_000960595.1 Vibrio sp. S234-5 | reverse complement strand
ACGGGATTTTCAAAATTATGAGTCATTTCAGTTTTTTGGTTTTCGGCTTTTGTTTGTGAATTAAAGTCGAGTTAATCTAGGTTCTGGTGAAACGTAAGTCATTGAAGCTTAAGCATAACAAAGCGTTTAAGAGGGACTTGGCACGCGTGGCATTTTCAATTTGCGTTGGGTTTAGTGGTTAAGGTGTTATGCAGCAACTTTTGTATTGCGTGCCGGCGCCCCTTAACGCGGCGTTATGTGAATAGGAGATTCCAATGGACAAGGTAGTCAAAGATCGGTTTGATGAGTATCCGGAAAATGCTCGTGTTAGGTTAGAAGAGCTGCGAAATTTAGTCTTTCAAGTCGCATCTGAGTTGAAACTGGGTGAAGTCGATGAAACTCTAAAATGGGGAGAGCCAAGCTACAGTGTAAAAACGGGCAGTCCGTTAAGAATGGACTGGAAGCTTAAGTCTCCTAATAATTATTACCTATTCTTTAATTGCCAAACTAAGCTAGTCGATACATTTCGGGAGTTGTATGGTGACGAGTTGGTGTTTCAGGGAAATAGAGCAATAGTCCTGACCTTATCTAAACCGCTACCAGAAACGGTCATCAAGTCCTGTCTAGAGTTAGCTTTAACCTATCATCAGCGTAAAAACCTGCCTCTTTTGGGCGTGTGAAAAATTCACATAACAAACGCTTCAAGAGGGACAGCCAACGCGTGGCATTTTTACTATGCATTGGTTTTTGTGGTTACGGTGTTATGCAGTAAGTTGGTAGTAGCGTTGGCTGCCCCTTAAGCGGGCGTTATGTTTTCGTGATAACTTGAGGAAAAGAGATGGATTTCATTTGGTTGGTTTTAGCTTTTGGCGCGGCTGCAATATTCTACTATTTTGTATCATATTCGAAGCCACAGGATGATGATTGGCACAAATTGCCGACACTTGAGAATTATTTGATAAAGCATCCTGAATGTAAAACAGCAGATCCAGAAAGTGCTAAATGCTTTAGTTGTGGTTCAGAC
>NZ_JZAM01000332.1:0-422 GCF_000960595.1 Vibrio sp. S234-5 | reverse complement strand
GGCTCGGCATAGAGCGCCAAGTTCTGTTCGATAGGAATGCGCTGGCTGGCAAGCTGCAAATGACACGGTTGGTCTTCTTCATGGAAAATATTGGATAAATAGACGGAAGAAAGACGGTCGAAACTCAACACGCCATCAGGCTTCGGATAGAGGATCTCATTGCTGCTTTCCGCCAGAATCAAAGACTGATGATCGGGATGTTCACAACGTACATTCCACTTTGCTTTGCCTTTTAACACGTTGTGTTCCAACATCGCTAAACCACCACCTAACCAAGATCCAAAACGGTGTATTCCGCTAGAGAAATTGCGTGCTTGATAAAGCTCTTCATATAGCCAGGACTGTTTGAAATGGCTTTGGTAGTCGGCAATAACCGATTGATTTGAAACCGCTTCAAAAACGGCTTCAGCGGCGAGTATTCC
>NZ_JZAM01000331.1:0-416 GCF_000960595.1 Vibrio sp. S234-5 | reverse complement strand
ATTCTTAATTGTCATGTGTAATGGACTATCTCGATAAAAAAGCTCTACATATATATTCGTCGGCAGCGTCAGAAGAGTATAAGAGACAGGCCCAAGACATCGCGGGGGACAATGGCACCGTGGTCATCGGAGCGGATGGCGCAATGACGTTCGAGCCAGCGGCTGACTACAATGGTGAGATCAACTTCGGCTACCAGATGAAAGACGCGGACGGCGATGTAGACAGCGCGAACGTGACAGTGACCGTGAATGCCGTGGACGTTGCGGTAGTCCCGGGGAATGACGAAGTGACGGTTGCCGAAGACGGCAGCATCACGCTGAACCCAACGGGCCACGCCAGTGCACCAGACGGCGGCCTGGAAATCCACCACCTCCACGGCGTGGCGTCAACCGGCAATGCCCAAGACATAGCGGCG
>NZ_JZAM01000330.1:0-435 GCF_000960595.1 Vibrio sp. S234-5 | reverse complement strand
TCTTCGAAGGACTTACCTGCCGCAACCGACGCGGCAAGTACAGAAATCACCGTGTCGCCAGCACCTGTTACGTCGTAGACTTCTTTCGCTTGCGTTGGTAGATGGAATTGCTCTTGGCCACGACGAATCAACGTCATACCGTGCTCACTACGTGTTACCAATAGCGCTTCAAAATCAAACTCTTCAACAAGTGCCAGAGCTTTCTCTACCAGCTCTTGATCCGATTTCACTTTACCGACCACATCTTCAAACTCTTTCATGTTTGGTGTCAGTAGAGTTGCACCGCGGTAACGTTCAAAGTCCGCACCTTTAGGATCAATGAAAACAGGAATATTCGCTGCTCGCGCTTTCTGAATGTACGCTTGAACGTGCTCTAGAGAGCCTTTTGCGTAGTCAGACATGATCACCGTTTTCACGTTTGGTAGCGCTGCATCC